>RPRI01000203.1 GCA_003818505.1 Desulfobacteraceae bacterium
GAAAAATACAAAGTTGAGCCCTACGTTGTCGCGGCTGACGTTTATGCAGTGCCACCACACACGGGCCGGGGCGGATGGACATGGTACACCGGGTCGGCTGCATGGATGTACCGCCTTATCATGGAATCGCTCCTGGGTATCATACTGGAAGCGGACAAATTGTTTTTCAAGCCCTGTCTCCCATCCGATTGGCATGGTTTTACCATCCACTACCGCTTTCGTGCAACTATCTATCACATAAAGGTTATTCAGAAACAGGCAGGTGAAAAAGAAGCATCGACTGTTTCGGTGGATGGGGTCGTAAAACCGGGAAACGCAATAACACTTTTTGATGATGGCCAGGAACATTCGGTGGAGGTTGTTGTGTAGATATGCAAAAAAGTGATACTCCGCCCGCAGAGCGGGTGGAGTATCACTCCAAATCCCGTTTCACCGCTCTGGACATTTGCAATCGACTATATTATTTACAGCCATGATGCCGATTTTCGTGATCCCGTAAATCAGGAGGTCGACTTTTTCCCCTTCGGACAGATCTTTCGGATTTTTGTCGCAGTTATGTGTAATCCGGTTTGTGCCGTAAACCCGGCCGGTCAATTCATCCAGGCATACCTTGACGACATAGCTTTTACCTATCTTCATCCTGTCCTGCTGCTGGCTTGACGGAACCAGGAGATCTTTTTCAAAACCCCAGTCAAGAAACGCGCTGAAAGAGGCGACATCCTTTACCTGAAGATAGGCGAATTCTCCTACCGCAGCTTTGGGCTCAAGGGTTATTGCAACAATTTCTCCGGCAAAAGGAGGGTGTTTGAGGAGTTTCCTGTCTTTTTCATCTACCTGCAAAAGCCGGCCGATCCGGATGAATTGAAAAAACCGGCATTGCAAAAGACGTTTTATGGGGATTTGTAGCGCATATAACCGTGAAAACCGCAGTTATTTTATAAATTTTCACGATTATGTTGACAATACCGTGAAAAATAGCATATTGCAGCTATGGCAAAAATACTACATGTTTTTAACTTAATCAATCGCTTAAGAGAGCGATATTATATTGCGTCTGTCGGTAAACAATCGCTTCTACAATTATTGAGTGAAGCGGAGGTTGCTGAGCAAGTATTTAACTCCAACGCCATCGAGAACAACACTCTTACTCTTGAAGAGACAGAGAAAATTCTTTTACAAATAAATTTAGATAGATATATTACTGAAAGAGAAATATTTGAAGCAAAAAATCTCGCGCGGGTTGTTTCATATATCAATACGAGAGCCAAAGAACAGGAGCTTACTCTTGAAGTCATTCTGTCACTTCACAAAATGCTTATAGCGAATATCCGGGATGACATAGCCGGCAGATTTCGCAAGGACGGTGAGTGGGTCAGAGTTGCAAACCACATAGCGCCGGACCCAAAAGCAGTAGAAGAAAGATTGGAGAGAATGCTTGCAGGGTATAATGCGAACAGCCGCGAAAATATTGTAAAACGTATTGCGCTGCTGCATCTAACTTTTGAACACACACACCCGTTTGTTGATGGTAACGGCCGCATAGGAAGAGTAATAAATAATTATTTGCTCATACGGGAAGGTTTTGTCCCGGTGAATATTAAATTCATCGATAGAAATATGTATTACGAAGCGTTTAAGGAATTTGACGAAAATGGCACGACCAAAATCATGGAGGAAATACTCGGCAAAGCGCTTACAAACAGTTATTATAAGAGAATTGCGTATCTGGAAGGCGCGCATATAATGACACTCGCAGAATATGCAAAAAAAAATAAAATATCACACTCTAATTTGATAAATAAAGCAAATCGCCAAACCATAGAAGCATTTCTTGAAAAAGGCGTTTGGAAGATCGGAGTAAGTCAGAATAAATAGGATAAGAAAATGATTGCTTACTGCGGATTAAATTGTTCCAAATGTGATGCGTATCTCGCGACACAGCAAAACAGCGACAGCAAAAGAGATGAAACTGCGCAAAAATGGTCCGGATTGTACAGGGCGGAAATTAAGCCGGAACAGATAAACTGTGACGGCTGCAAATCAGAGGGTCGGAAATTCCTGCATTGCAATATGTGTGAGATCCGCCGGTGCTGCATCTCGAAAAAAGTTGAAAATTGCGCGGTATGTGGGGATTATATTTGCGATACCTTGTCCGCTTTTATTAAGCTGGCCCCGGAAGCAGGCAATGCCATTGAAAAATTAAGATCATAGCAGAAGAATTGCACCTCCGGCATATCCTGCATCCTGAAAGGCAATCATCACAGCCAGTAATATTTCATCAGCAGATATTCCGAGAGCCTGTGCGGAAGAAAATTGCGGAGTTTTACAGGCAATATCTGGGAAAGTTTGCCGGCAGTATATCGTAATCGCGGAGCTGGGTCATCCATTATGCGCGCTATAAGCTCTGCTATTTTAACCGGCGGCGGGCCGTTTGATTCATCCTGTTCCATTATCGAGATGGCTTTTGAAAATTTTTCCAGGTAAGTTTCCTTTACTTTTGATTCTGCCGTCATTTTACGGTTTGCCGTAAATCCGGTCTTAAAATCTCCCGGTTCTATCAGGACAACCCTGATTCCAAAGGGAAGCAGTTCAATCCTTAACGCCTCCGTAAAGGATTCAACGGCATATTTGCTCGAGCTGTAAAATGCCTGAAATGGTATCGGAACCAGCCCGGCAAGTGAGCCGATGTTTATGATGAGCCCTGATTTCCGCTTCCGCATTTCCGGAATAACGGCTTTGCAGACACGGAAGAGACCGAAAAAATTTGTTTCAAAGAGATCTTTTGCTTCATCGACGGAAGTGTCTTCAATTGACCCGGCAAGTCCGAACCCTGCGCAGTTTATCAGAACATCAATCCTGCCTTCGATATTAATAATGCGGCTGATCACTTCATTAACCGAATCGTCGTTGTTTACATCCATTTGTAATGTTTTGAAAGAAAAGTTTCCGGTTGCTTTGGTGCGGCTTGCCCCGTAAACACCGTAACCCTTTTCAGAAAGATATTCCGCCGCGGCCTTTCCTATGCCCGATGAAGCGCCTGTTATCAAAATAGTCCTTTTCCCCATATTTTATCCTTTCTGTTAATCCGAATGGCCATATATGTATCACAGGTACTTTAGACTTTTTAAGTATAATCTTTTCTGTTATGTTAATTTATGTCCATACGGAAACTAAGCTCGGACACAGTTAAGTTTCCAATTCGGAAATAGGCAATTTTGGGCAAGCTCAAGGAAATCAAGGGATTGTGCGGAGGCATACGCAATGTATGCCGCACAAGTAATCCCGTAGATTGACACAGAGATCGCACAAAAGAGCCATTTCCGGATGGAAACTAATTTATAAGAAGCATCTCAAAAATAGTCGGTGAATTTATGAAGATTCCAGGATTGTAGCTCCCCGCCGCAAGTCCGCCGCGGCGGACCTTCGGCTGGTAATGAGCTCGCTGCTTCGGTTCAAAGGTTCAGGAATTCGAGCGAAAAATCTGCAACAGAACAGTGATATTGCATAGCCTATGAAAAAGTTTGATCTTGTCAATGCGCCTCTTTTTGGCGCCACCCTTATCGAAGCCGGAGCCGGGACCGGCAAAACATACGCCATAGAAAGCCTTTTTTTGAGGCTGATAATAGAAAAAAAGCTTACCGTTGACCAGATCCTTGTCGTAACATTCACAAAGGCCGCGACAGAAGAATTAAAGGGAAGAATCAGGAACAAGCTTATAAATGCCAAAGATACTTTCAAATACGGTACAAATAATGACAGCCTTATTTACTCCCTTTATGAAAAATATGAGGATCATGCTCTTGCGGGTGAACTGATAAATAAAGCCCTTATCGATTTCAACGAGGCCGCTATTTTTACAATCCACGGTTTTTGCGCAAGGATTCTTTCCGAATACTCCTTTGAAACAGGAACCCTTTTTGACACAGAGCTTGTGACGGACCAGGCAGACCTGATGCAGGAGGTGGCCGAAGACTTCTGGCGCATCAGTCTGTATGAAGCCGCGCCCGAATTTATAAGCTATTCTGCAAAAAAGCTCAAAGGACCGGAATATTTTTTAAAACTGCTTTCAAGACAGGTATCATCATGCAAAAAAATAATCCCCTGCATTGAAAAACCCTCATTTGAAAAACTTCTTTATGATTACCGCATCTTTATTCAAAGGGTAAGAAGCATATGGTCTGTATCAAAAGATGAGATTGCGCAATTGATGCATGACCCTGCTATAAAGGGGAATATATATGGAAAAACAGAGGCGGCCAGTGACGGGATATCCGGAAGAGATATTAAAATATCAGCCTTATTTTCAGGGATGGAGAGGTTCCTGAATGGGAGATCTGTCGGTTTTCCATTGTTTGACAGGTTCGAGTATTTTACCGCTGAAAAAATTAATAACTCTATAAAAATAAAGCATAAAGCTCCGTCGCATCCGCTTTTTGACATGTGCGACATGGTTCTAAAATCGAGCCGGGATATTGCTGCGGAATTTGAAAAAAATATCCTTTACCTCAAGAGAGAGTTCATAAAATATGCAGACACGGAACTGAAAAAGCGCAAAAAAAACAGAAATATTCAATATTATGAGGATCTTCTGACAAAAGTAAGGGATACCCTCGTAAGCGGCAGCACCGGCAATGATCTCTCTTTCCGGATAAGGCGGAAATATATGGCGGCACTTATTGACGAGTTTCAGGATACCGATCCGGTCCAGTATGAAATATTTTCAAATCTATTCGACTCGGAAGCAAGTGTCCTTTTTATTATCGGAGATCCGAAGCAGGCCATATACAGTTTCAGGGGAGCTGATATATTCTCGTATATGAAAGCAGCTGCAAGGACAGGTTCAAAGAACACCCTTACGGAGAACTGGAGATCCGATCCATGCCTGGTTGATGCCGTTAATGCCATATTTTCCTTTGCGGAAAAACCGTTTGTGTTTGATGAGATTTCTTTTACAAAAGGCATTTCCGGGCTTAAAGAGACCCGGGTCGACCCGGATTTGTCATATGCCGAATTGACTCTGTGGCATATGTTCTCAGAAAGATATGCGGCAAATGACAAATCCCTGCCTATAAAAGAGGCTGAGGAGATAATCTCGGAGTCGGTTGCATCTGAAGTATTACGCCTCACAAACACAGGGGACGGTGAGGCAAAAAAAGGCTTTCGGGAAGGTGATATTGCAATTCTTGTAAGGACAAATGATCAGGCCCGGACGGTAAAGGAGTCTCTGTTAAAGAGAAAGATTCCTTCGGTCATATACAGCCATGAAAACGTCTTCGATTCAGGCGAGGCAGCCCAGCTGGAAAGAGTGCTTGCGGCGGTTTCGGACCCGTCAAATGTAAAAAGCGTCAGGGCTGCCCTTGTAACTGACATTATCGGTGTTACTGGCGGGGATATAGATTCCGCCTGTCAGGACCCTCTGTTGTGGGACAGGCTGCAAGCAGTTTTTATCGAGTGCAGCCATATCTGGACCAGGTATGGATTTATAAAAATGTTCCGCCATTTTATGAAAATGGAAAAAGTGAAAGAAAGGCTTGTACGGTTCCATGACGGGGAGAGACGCGTAACAAACCTGCTCCACCTGTCCGAAATTCTGCACAGGGCATCGACCGAAAAAAACCTCGGGATTACAGGGTTGTTAAGATGGTTTTCGGAACAAAGGGATATTTCCGGGGAGAGGCTTGAAGAGCATCTTCTCCGGCTTGAAAGCGATGACGAAGCGGTAAAAATAGTTACGATGCATAAAAGCAAGGGTCTTGAATTCCCTGTTGTTTTTTGTCCTTTCAACTGGGGAGGATCAGCGGTGAGAGGAGATGAAATTCTCTTTCATGATGAAGGGAAAGAAAGAAATCCGGTCCTGGATCTCGGGAGGGACGAAAGGAGCGTTATGTCGGCCGGAAAAGAGCTTCTTTCCGAAAACATAAGGCTTTTGTATGTCTCGTTAACGAGAGCCAAAAAAAAATGTTATCTTGTATGGGGGAGGATCAATTCCGCTGAAACATCTGCTATGGCCTATCTGTTCCATTATGCCCGCAACCGCAAATCTTCCGGAGATGATGATATCATAAAGTCATTGAAAGATAATATGGCCGGCAAAAAGAATGAGGATCTGATTGATGATCTGGATGATCTCGTAATAAAGGGTAAGGGATCCATAGGTCTTTCGGTCCTTCCGCCGCCGGATGATATAAAATATGATATTCCGGAAGAGAACGCGGAACGGCTTTTTTGCAGGAATTTTACCGGAAAGATAGATGACACTTTCAGGATATCGAGCTATTCGTCAATTGCGGCAAGAACTTCCGCAACTCACGATATAAAAGATGTTGATGCCGGAGCCGTGGAAACCTACAAAGATGCAAAAGATTTGCAGGAATTTTCAGAAAAGCCGGATATCTTTTCTTTCCCCAGAGGGGCAAGGCCCGGCACATTCTTTCACGATCTGTTTGAAAGCATGGATTATTCCGGGCCGGAAGCTGCTTTACGGGAAAAGCTTGTTGCCGGTAAACTGGCGGAATATGGTTTCGGTGGAATCTGGAAAATGCCTGTCTGCGACATGATAGAGAAAGTCCTTGCGGTTTTACTTAATGCAGAAGGAATGACCCTGAAATTATCGGATATCGAAAGAAAAAACAGAGTCAATGAAATGGAGTTTTACTTTCCGCTGAAAACGATAACTCCTCATACGATTAAAAAAGTCTTCGGCGGCTTAAGAGGAATAAAGGCAGGCAGTGATCCGGACTGGACAGACAACCTCCTTTTTGCCCCGGCAAAGGGTTTCATGAAGGGTTATATGGATATGGTCTTTTATCATGAAGGAAAGTTCTTTCTTGTCGACTGGAAATCGAATTACCTGGGAACCGGCCTGGAATATTACGGCAGGAACTCTCTTTATGAAACAATGGAAAGAGAATCATATATACTTCAGTACCATTTGTATACGCTTGCCCTTCATCAGTATCTGAAGTTGAAAAATACGGGTTATACATATAAAGATTCTTTCGGGGGCATATTTTACATATTCATCCGTGGTGTTGATGATTCAAAATCTCCCGGTTCGGGCATATACTATGATCTGCCTGATATTTCTTTTATTGACAGGCTCGGTAAGGTGCTTATACCGGGGTATTGATAAATAATAGGCGAGGGTTCGGGGGCAGGGGGAGGAGGTTTAAAAACCATAAGCTGCAAACCTGGAACCGGAAACCGATACAATAAGTTTTACATGAATAACAGATGGATAAAATATTAATATAACAAGAGTATGCTGACACTTATTGATCATCATTTCGGACGCTTCATAAACAGGCTTGAAGGGAGCAGCGATTCTGATATTTTCCTTGCCGCCGCCCTTGTAAGCAATGCGGCAGGAAACGGGGATGTATGCCTTGATCTTGAATCATTTGCAGGAGAGGTGATTTATGAAGAGGGGGAGAACAGGAAACCTGCCCAATGCCCGCCACTTGATGTCTGGCTTAAAAAACTGGACAATACGAAATCTGTGGGCAGACCAGGTGATTACCGCCCCCTGGTGCTCGACGGGAAAAACAGGCTGTATCTTTACAGGTACTGGAATTATGAAAAGAGGCTTTCCGATTCGATAATGCTGCGTATTGCCGATGATATTGGAGGTATTGATACTGATCTTTTAAAAAATTCCCTGGAAAGGCTGTTTCCGGATATTCCGGAAGAAGAAGTTAACCTTCAGAAGGCCGCGGCCGTCAAAGCTGTATTTAAAAGGTTTTGCGTTATCTCGGGCGGCCCCGGTACCGGGAAAACAACAACGATAGCTAAAATTCTGGCTCTTCTAACAGAGGTTGAAGAGGCCAGAAAACTCAAAATTTATCTGTGCGCTCCCACCGGAAAAGCCGCGGCGAGACTGAGCGAAGCCATCCGCGGCACCAAGGTCAATATCAATTGCAGCAGTACCGTAAAAAGCATGGTGCCTGAAAATGCGTATACTATCCACCGGATGCTGAAAACGATTCCAGGTTCATCGGATTTTTACCATGATTCCGGCAACCAGCTTCCGGCAGACGTCGTAGTGGTGGATGAAGCGTCAATGGTTGATCTGGCAGTGCTGACAAAACTCATGGAAGCCGTGCCTGTAAGGGCGAGGCTGATCCTTGTTGGAGACAAGGACCAGCTTGCGTCGGTTGAAGCCGGATCGGTCCTGGGCGATATCTGCAACAGGGGTGATTTACCGAAATATTCTGTAAAATCATATCAGGCTTTGATCGGGCAAATTGAACATCCTTCCGGGTACAAATTATCCGGCAAACCTGTTTTAAGCGATTCGATCGTTGTCCTGCAAAAAAACTACCGTTTTTCCGGATCAAGCGGGATCGGAAGTTTAAGCAGGGCTGTTAACAGAGGAGAAGCAGATACCTTTTTTGATATTATCGGGAAAAATACGGATGAAAGAATTGTCTGGGAAGAGATAAAAAACCGTAATGAACTCAATTGCTCTCTTGAAAAAAGGATAGTTGAAGGTTATAAAAACTACCTGTCTTTAGATGATCCGGAGGCAGCCCTTGACTCGTTCGGCAGATTCAAAATACTCTGTGCCGTAAATAAAGGGCCATTCGGAGTCGATGCCATAAACGGTCTTTCGGAATCGGTTCTGGCA
>RPRI01000204.1 GCA_003818505.1 Desulfobacteraceae bacterium
ACAAATACCTATTATGAAACATTTGAACATATGGATTTTGCCGTCTTTAATCGTTCACGCAAATGGCGACCGAATAAAATACTATCACTCTGTAATGTTATTTAAGACGTTAGCTATAGTTTGGCTAATCTTATATCTTTTTCGGTGCTGGTACCCCTCATGAACTGAAATTCAAATATTCCGGGAACAAACGGGGGAGCTCCGTAAAATGTCGTATCACCCATTTTCCCTGCTGTGCAAAGGCCTTTGTAAGCCATCTCTTCAAGAATTTTCACTACATCCTCTTCTTTTTTTCCTATTGTTCCAGCGATTGTGCCGGGCGGACTGTAACCCGGAGGTATTGCCATGTATACAGACGCCTCCTCGGGCGTGAAGAGTTCTTCGACCAGGTTATAAAATTCAGGTATATCCATGCCCGAATACAATCCGCCGCGCTTTGCCATAGTTTCATATAACTGTCTGTAGACCTTATCCGCCATTTTTTTCTCCTGTTTTATAATTAATACTTTATTAAAACGCGCATCCCGTTTTATATTTATTCTTTTCGATTATCTCAACCTGAACTGTAAACAATTGATATAGGCATGATAAGAAATAAAATTGTGATATTACAGTATCTTATTCTCCATAACGTATCTGCCGATCGGTTCAGCCCCGGATATCCCGGAGATATCGAATGGTCCCGGCTCCCAGCGGCCCCTGATGCCCAGAGCTCTTGCCGCAAGGTGCAGGTGACACATTGCAATGCCGCAGTCGAGGCGATGGTAGTCCTTGCCCTCCCGTTCCTGGCGCTGCAATTTGTAGATAAGAATTTCCCGGTTGAGGAGTATGAAACGCCACGGTTGTCTGTTCATCCAGGACGGAGCCCAGCGGGTCGCTTCAAGCACCTGCATGAAATTCCGGTCAGATATCACGCTTGCCGGCAGCATTTCGCCGTGCCGCTGCCAGAAAAACAACCGGTCAATCGGTTTGCGTCCTTTTGAACCGGCCAGGGTTCTCAGCATGCGGTTTGTAAGGCTGTTTTTCAGGGGGCGGCCGATCGGGGAAAGCACGATCATCCGCCACGAGTCATCAACTCCGAGTGTGGCGCGGAGCGAGGCTTCTTTAAACATAAGGCCGACCCAGCAAGTACCAAGGCCACGTGCTGTGGCATCTAAAATCATCTGTTCAAAGCGGAATCCTGCATCGGTAAGATATCCATCGCATTCGCGGGAGGCAAGCACGATGTAATGAGGAGCATGTATGGTTTTCCCGTAATCGCCGATGATTCCCTTGATCTCATTGCCCATCTGGGTATCCGTCCGGAGATGAAACTGCATGTCCGCTCCTGTCAACGCCTCAGCCTGTTCGCCGGTGAGACGCACGGCTTCCAGATCACCGGGCGATGCCGGTTCAGGCTGATAGGCCCTGACGCTGATCCGCCGGGAGATAATGTCCTGTATGTTCATGTCGTCAGCTTTTTCTCTTCCGCAAGTGCAATGATTCTTGAACAGACTTCCTCCTGGGTCAGGCCGGCGCATTTGATGGTTATATCGGCGTACTTCGTATAAAGGACGATGCGCTCGTAATACAGGTCGGCAAACTCCTGGTCAGGCCGTTTTGCGAGACCCCTGGTTGAAAAATCATGAATCCTTGATTCCAGTGTGAACAAATCCACATCAAGAAAGACTACAATGCCGTATGACTTAAGATGGGTTATGGCACGATCACTGTAAACAGCGCTGCCGCCCGTGGCGATAACGCAATTTTGAGCAAAAAGTTCGAGCAGAACATCTTCCTCGATCTTCCTGAGAACAGCGTATCCGTCTGTATCAACAATATCCTGTAATGTCCGTTTCTGTGACGTCTGGATGAGAACATCCGTATCCACGAAGTCACGTGATGTCATTTTTGCCAGGATGACGCCGACCGTGCTCTTGCCTGCGCCGGGCATCCCGATTAGAATAAGGTTTGAACGTGTTTTTGCCATTATTATCGAAATCTAACGCTGTTTTTCGGGCGCGTTGTAAAGTGTTGTCTTAATCCGGCTTGCTCTGAACTCATATCGTTATCACGCCTTCCATATAGAGGACCGCTTTACCCGTAATCCTGACCCGTTCACCGGCATAAGCACAGAACAACTCGCCACCCCGCTTCGAGACCTGAAAAGCATGCAGATCGTTCTTGTGAAGCATGTCTGCCCAGTAGGGAATCAGAACACAATGCGCGGAACCTGTTACCGGGTCCTCCGGTATTCCTACCCGGGGTGCGAAAAAACGTGATACGAAGTCGCTCCGGTCTCCCCTGGCTGTAATGATGATGCCGCGACAGTCAACCCGGCCGAGCGCGCTGAAATCAGGTCGTACTTCCCGAACGGCTTTCTCGCTGTCCAGCACCAGAAGGATATCTTCCGCTGAGCCGAATATTTCCTTCGGCGCAACTCCCAGCGCCTCCTCGAGTCCGGCAGGAGAAGTCCTCTTATGGGCAGGTCTTGAAGGAAAGTCCATCTCGAGAAATTTATCACGCCTGACAACTGTCAGTTGTCCGCTTTTGCGTGTCTGAAACCTGACCTTTTCAGCGGTCCAGTTCCGGCAAACAAAAAGAACAAAGGCGCCGGCCAATGTGGCGTGTCCGCAAAGAGCAACTTCTGTAGTCGGGGTAAACCATCGGAGGTCAAAGCCGACATCATTTCGCACAAGGAAAGCGGTTTCCGACAAATTGTTTTCAGCGGCAACAGCCTGAAGTTTTTTATCGTCGATCCACGCATCCAGTATGCAGACGGCCGCCGGATTGCCGGCAAAAACCTCGGAGGTAAAGGCATCAACCTGGTAGATGGGTATTTTCATCTTATATTTCCTTTACTCACAGGAACAAAAGCTGATTTCAATGTTATCCTGATTTTATATCTTTTCAGGGAAAAGCTTCCGGATGCCCGCAGCGTCACAGACTCCCCGCTCTGTTATATAACCGGTGACAAGCCTTGCCGGTGTGACATCGAATGCAAAGTTTGCGGCCCGACTTCCTGCCGGGGGAATGAGAACGCTCCGGATGGCATCCTTATCAAGGCCCTGCAAGTATCTTACTTCATCCGGATTGCGCATCTCGATAGGTATTTCCTTTACGCCGTCCGATAGATTCCAGTCAAAAGTGCTTGATGGAAGGGCGACATAGAATGGGATACCATTGTCTTTCGCGGCAAGAGCCTTCAGATAAGTTCCTATCTTGTTGGCTACATCACCGGTTGAAGTGGTTCTGTCGGAGCCGACAATCACAAGATCGACCATGCCGTGCTGCATGATGTGTCCTCCTGCGTTATCGGTTATTACCGTGTGATTCACGCCATGCCGGCCCAGTTCCCATGCAGTAAGCCTTGCTCCCTGGTTGAGCGGCCTTGTCTCGTCGACCCAGACATGAATGTCCAGCCCTTTATCATACGCCGCATAGATTGGCGCTGTTGCGGTTCCGTATTCGATGCATGCAAGCCATCCGGCATTGCAGTGGGTGAGGATGTTAACGGTTCTGCCGGCTTTGCGCCTGCTTATCTCTTCAATTATCTCAAGGCCATGGAGTCCGATGTTCCTGCAGTTATCGACCTCCTCTTCCGCTATTTTGCCAGCTTCATTACGGGCTGATTCAATTTTGTTTTGAATGCCTGTCGCTGAAAGAACTCTGTTTAGCACTCTTTCAGCCGCCCAGGCGAGATTTACGGCCGTTGGTCTTGCTGCTTTTAGCCTTAAGAATTCACCGGTTATGAAATCATCTCCTGCCGGGTTATACTGAAGGCTGAGCGCCGCAAGATAAACGCCGTATGCCGCGGTGATTCCAATGAGCGGAGCTCCTCTCACACACATCTCTTTGATGGCAAATATGGCGTCATCAACATTTTTCAGATCAATTGTAACGAATTGATGAGGGAGAAATCTCTGGTCTATTATTTTAACTGAATCCGGGTCATCGTCCTGCCATATGGGGCGGAGATTCTTATTGTCTTTCATATATCAATCTATCTTCGATAAACTCGTAAAAAATGAAAATTCAGAAGGCAAAGTAAAAAGCTCATTATGCAAGGCGCGCGAATCTTGAGGAATGAAGCGTACATATCGGTACGCTGCAATGACGAAAGATGAAGCGCAACACAGCAGAATGACTTTTTAAGAAGCCGTCATATTCGGGCGAGGGCGAAATCGGTCTGAACTTCTCCGAGAAGGACATGGCGCTTGAATACCTGCCTCATCCTGTTTGAATCCATTTTCTGGTAAACTACAGGTTTCTCGCCTTCGGTTTCAACCGTGACATTCGGCTCGCTGCTGCACATGCCCATGCATCCCGAAGTGACCACTCTTATATCCTGGCGGTCTGCCAGTGCCAGCTCTTCCATAAGAGTATTCATGACTTCACGGGCGCCTGCGGCTATTCCGCATGTTCCCATGTGAACAGTGATTTTTATAGACGCGGTGCCGTATCTTAATGATGTTTCTTTCGAGGTCTTTTCCTTGATTTTTTTGAGATCTTCAATGGAGATTTTCGCCATTATTTACTCTCCTTCAATAACTTCTGGTTAGTTAGTTTCCATCCGGAAATGGCCCTTTTGTGCGATCTAAAGTGTCAATCTGCGGGATTTCTTGTGCGGCATACATTACGTATGCCTAAGCGCAATCCCTTGATTTCCTTGAGCTTGCCCAAAATTGCCTATTTCCGAATTGGAAACGATATAGTGTCTTTAATTTGTTTCCGGATGGACACTAGTTACCTGCGAGTTTTTTCAGTTCATCCTCTATCTGTTTTTTAAGGTGAAACAACAGAGCAGGATCAGTCAGGGATTCTCCAAGCTCTTCCCTTAATTCCCTTGTGTCGATGGTAAATCTCTTTCCATCAATAACATGATCATAAACAAAGTCAATATCAGGATTTCCGGCTATTAACATTGTTATCGTTCCGGCAATATCTCCAATAGGAGCGAGGTCAATATGGTCGTATCTGAAAGTGGCTGTAACGCAAGTTCCCCTTCCAGGTTCGGATTCAACCGAAAAATCACCTGCACATCTTTTTGCCGCTTCCTTTAGTAGAGAAAGCCCCAGCCCAACCCTTCTTGTTGTTCTTGTAGTTACGAACGGGTCGGTGACTCTGGAAACCATCTCCGGAGACATTCCTTTTCCGTTATCCTTTATCACAACATTGAGTCGGTTTTCAACCCGTTCTTCATCGATAAGGATTTGAATAAGATCCGAACCGGCGGTTATCCCATTTTCCACCACGTCCATTATATGCAGTGATATTTCCCTCAAAATCAGACCTCTGTCCGCCTCTCATTTTTATCCGGCAATGCCAGCCGGATTTCATCTATTGTGGGTTCAGCCAAGAAAAACCTTGTTATAACCTTGCCGATGTCGTCCGGAAAATGGGCGTCCGAGGATACGATTAGCGGAAACTTTTTTATATCAGATATTTGTTTTATTGCTTCGGAAGGGTTGATACGCCACGATATCTCGACTCCGTCGAGGGGAAGGTCAGGGGGTATGAATCCAAGCTGACTTATTATTCCGAATGCGGGCCTGTCAACATGTGCAGCAATACAGATGCCGTTAAGAAAATGAATTTTATCGACTATTTCCTTTAATTTAAGAGTCGTTGCTCCTATCAGGAGTCTTTCATTTTCTCCGGAAACCTCATCATTTTCGTCGGCAACAATTTGATATCCGAACCTCTCGGGGCTGTTTTTCCCCGGCAGATTGTCGTAAACATACTCCTGCATCAATAGAGCCTGTTTAGTTGTTTCAAAAAAGGACAAAATATGAACTTCCTCTTTTGAGCATATCTCCATTCCTGGTACAACACGAATATCCTTTCCATATCCGGCTTTTATTACGGCTTCGACATTTTCGGCCGAGTTATGATCACATATTCCGATAATATCGAGTTTTTTTTCAAGGCTTTTTTCAATAATTATCTTCGGGCTCATTCCCCAGTCGCCGCATGGGGAGAGGCAGGTATGGATATGCATGTCTGCATTGAACAGTTTCAAATTGACACCGTAAACGACAAAGTAAAAAGTTATTCTGCTGTGTTCCACTTCATCTTTCGTCATTGCAGCGTACCAGGGAGTATGCCGCATTCCTCAAAATTCGTGCGCCTTGCATAACAAACTTTTTACTTTGTCGTCCGAATTTCGACTTCCAACAAACTCATCGATTATAATGAACCAGTTGGAAGTCATATGCGAACTTACACCCCTCAAGGGGGTACTGAAAAGAGTCCCGTTTATCGGGGCTAAGAGAGCATATTAAGACTTCCAACGAGTTCGTCGAATATAAATTGCCGCAAAGCGGCATAAAATTAGCTTTTTACGAGTCCATATTATGTAATGCCGGCGGAGTAAATACTTCCCGCCAGGGTATATGCCGAACCGGGCCAGAGAAGCAGGGGTATGCCTTCACTTTCGCCTTTGGCGATTGTTTCGGCATCCGGTTCATGTCCGCCTGTTATTACTATGCATGCCATTTCGCGGAGAACCGCAACAGCGATTATGTTCTGATGGCTTTGTATAGTCAGCCATACGCATCCTTCCGGCGCATTCGCCATGACATCACTTAGGAGATCTCCGCAGTAACCTGATTTTATCAAACGCCCCAGGCCTTTTTCTCCTGCAGCAGTCCGGAGTCCGAATTTCCCTATCAGATCCTGTACAGTCACTTTTTACCACCCCTTCCAGGAATCAGTCTTCTCCTGATAAATGTAATAGTCATTTATTTTCAAGGACTTTATCTGTTTCGCGTTTGCGAAGCATAACACAATCATGCAGTTTTGCCTTGCCCGTTACAACATCTTCGGCAAACGTCCTGCAGTCAGGGGCTCCGCAGATTGAGCAGTCCTTCCCCTGTATCTGTTTCAGTATTTTTTCAATCTCTTGCAGTTGTTCTATTGATATATGTTCCTTGTAAACTCCGAATATTCGCTGAAGCTCATCTGGTGTCATATCGGAGAGTGCCCATATATTTTCATACCGGGGAAGGACTTTGTCGAGGGGCATATTCCTCTCAGGGCCGAATTTTTTCAGCATTTTCAGAATCGTGTTTTTTGCCATGTACTTGTCTACGGCATTAAGAGCCCCTCCTACACACCCTTCAGGGCAGATCCTGAATTCAATATATTCTATGTCCTTAAAAAGTCCCATCTCAATTTTTTCAAGATAGGTTATTGTCTCTCTCAATCCTGAAACTGCAAGAGTTTTATCCGAATCTATACCTGCGATTTCTCCTCCTGCGGTTCCCCACCGCAGGCAGTTCCCGCTGATTTTCGGGGGCTCCGGTCCGTCCATTGAGGCTTCAATGCCATTTTTTTTCATCTGATTCAACTGGACGCTTATCTGTGCATATACGTCCTTTATGCCCATGGTCCTGTCCACAAGAGAAATTTCCCTTGCGAAGGAAGATCTGATGGGCACCAGTTTGGCCGGACACGGAGTGAGATGGTAAAGAATTATGGCATCTTTATTTATTTTGTATTCCCAGCTGATCCGCTCTCTTGTTTCCTTTGCAAGGAGAAATACCGGCCTCATTATCGGCATGAGGTGAGGAAGGAGATTAGGGAACTGATAAGCAATAAGACTCATAACCACAGGACATACCGGCGATATGAGCGGCCATGGCGACAATCCGGTGATTCTGTTTTTGGCAATATATTCTTCGACGGCATAAAGAAACATTTCGATGTAGCTGGAAGGGTCCATTGCATTGTGAAAACCGATTTTTTTTATTGCCATCAGAATATCGTTGGGCATTACCCCTTTAAACTGTGAGTAGAGCACCGGAGAAACGAGGGCTATTGAAACTTTGTCCTTCCGGAGCGCCTCAAGTTCATATGTGGTGATACTTATGGCGCCTGCAGGGCAAACTCTTAAGCATTCCCCGCACCGGATGCAATTGTTCGTAAGGCATGTAGGATTATCATTGTACAAACGGATTGCTTTTGTCGGGCATGCTTTGATGCATTTGCCGCATCCTGTGCATAGAGCAGTGTCGAAGGTAATGTAAGGTGAAGATTGTGACGGATCGGCTGAAATCGTCATAATTAAAACCTTTTTAATCCGGTGCTGTTAAACCGCTTAACATAATCCTAATATACATAAAACTCCATATGCACATGGGCTCCATTACTTTTTTCAGATTTGATCCTTAATACATCGGAATTAGCCTTCATGTTGGGAAGTCCCATTCCGGCCCCGAAACCCATTTCCCTGTGCTCTTCGGTTGCGGTAGAATATCCCTTCTGCATGGCAAGTTCTATATCTTCTATGCCATCTCCGTTGTCTGAAATATCGAGCACTATTTTACCGGTATCAATTTCGAGCTTCAAGACCCCGTCTCCGCCATGCATAACTACATTCATTTCGCCTTCATATCCGCAGATTGCAATCCGGCGGATAAGTTTCGGATCCATGTTTAATGATTTCAGAATATTCTGAATGTTTATAGAGGCTTCACCCGCCCTGACAAAGTCTCTTCTTTTAATATTAAAGCTTTTTACAAACGGCATTTTCCGATATCCAGTCTCAATCGGGAGTTAGCTAGTTTTCATCCGGAAATGGCCCTTTTGTGCGATCTAAAGTGTCAATCTACGGGATTGCTTGTG
>RPRI01000205.1 GCA_003818505.1 Desulfobacteraceae bacterium
AGGGAAAAAAAGCAGGCCGGCTTTCATTACGACTCAGGCAAGGGATCTCATCCTGTGATCATTGAGCCCTACCGGATCGCTTATTTCGGCGGTTTCTGGTATCTGATCGGCAAAGAGCCAAGCACGGGGATTATCAAAAGATACGCCATGGATAAAATCGGCAATTTCAGATTATCAAAAACCGGGTTCAGGGCTGTTCCCGGAAACCTTGACCAGCTTCTAAAAGGCAGCGTCAACATCTGGTTCACTGAGGATAGAAATCTTGAGGTTACCGTTCTGGTGGATGCCTCCTGCAGCAACTATTTCAAACGCCGAAAGATGCTTCCCGACCAGGAGATCAAGGAAGAAAGGACGGACGGGTCTCTGGTTGTTTCCTGCCGGGTCGGCCAGTATGAGGCCATCCGGAGCATGCTGAAATCATGGATTCCTCACATTCTCATCCTGGCGCCGGAAGAGTTCAAAATGAGCCTGCTTAAGGATATGAAACAGTGGATTAAGAGACAAGAGAAGGAATAAAGGGTTTTCTCATGTATAATTTTATTTTTTTCTAACTCTCCAACTTATGGGAGAAGTTTATTTTGATAAACACCAGCCATATATTTGAATTTTTATTTCCAGCGTGATACCACCCATGAAAACGGATCGACTCCTTCAATAAGTCGATTTCAGGATAACTTTTTACGGAACCACCGAGAATTTGAATGGTTACAAAAGTCGAAGCCATATATCATCCGGACAGCGCAACGAAATGCGAGAGACCGCTATTCATGGTGCCGGTTACGGCTGGTTTCCCGTCTCCTGCCGAAGACTATATCGAGGGAAAGCTTGATTTAAACAAGCATCTTATAAAACATCCTGCCGCAACATTCTTTGTAAGGGGGTTATATATATGACGCCCATGTTTTTATGCGTTTCTATTTTTTCCCCGCAGCAAATACAAAGTTTCCTTTATATAAAAACAACCTTCAGATAACATTTTTCCGGATACGGATACTTTCTCGTACACCATCGCATGATAAAATAGCAAGTTATGACGGCTTCGTAAAAAGTCCGATTTCTTCGTTGCGCTTCATCCCGTTGCGATTGCGGCGTACGATAACTACGCCTCATCACACTGGATTCGCGACGCCTTGAACTTGAACTTTTTACGTTGTCGTCTGAATTCTGACTTTTTACGAGATCATCAAGTTATGAGCGAAATAATATGTATTATGTAATGCGTCAAAAAGAACGCATGAGAATTTTGATGGGATTGCTTAAAAAGCGGCTTTAAAAGACCATAATACTTCCGGTTTGTCAATGAATTATAATGGGTTGCCTGAATTTATGTTGGAGAAATCTGCGCGGCAAGTACTCAGAAAAGAAGTTCATGCGCCAGTTTTCTTGTCTGCACGGGATAGAGATCTGCCATCAGGTCAAACCTTCGTCTATCCAAGATATCAAGATTCAATTCGTCCCGGAAGGGAATCGCTTTACGAAGATAGATAGTATCGAGAAGGGCTTTTTCCGGCAGAGCCAGATTGAATCCGGCCCGGATTTCGAATCCGGTAAAGAGCCGGGCAGCGATATGGGAGAATTCAATAGTAATTCCGCCGTATCTGAGGTTCCGTGACAAACCGACTGCGGTGCTGAGTGTCAGCACGGTGCAGACCATCGGGGATTGCAGGATAAGACCATGACGATTCAGAGCCCACTCGCACGAAATATATGACGGGGTGCGGAGAAAGCAGGCAACCTCCTCGATATCAGGCTTATTTTTCAGGAATTCGTTGACATACACGCCTTTTGCGATACGTCCGATCAGTCCTTTTTTCATCGCCCGGGTTAGAAATACATTGGCATTGCCTGTGTATTTCTCCACATCGGCATAGCGGAAAAGCTGAGGAAGCTGCTTGAGAATTTTAACTGATGTCATGGCAGTTTCACCTCCTTTTTAATCAGCTCTTCAAACAATTCCCTGAGCGCGGTGAGAAAAGAGGCGAAACCTTCCGACTGATTGACAGCGATGACTTCAGGTGGAAGAAACCGGGAAAGATCTTCCCTGATTGCCCTGATCATTTCATCTCTCATACCGGGTAAAGAGTTCGCAAAGAAATCGAGATCGCGTGCGGCATGAAACGGCCATGTGTAGATCCTGAATTTTCTTTCGATCACATTCCTGTCGGCGGCTGTGTTCAATGCAGTCCGCAGATACCAGATATCGAAAATATCGCGGCCCTTGAGGTAACGGTGTTCCAGGAGAGCGCGGATCTTGTCGGATAGAATCTCCGGAAGGGTTTCAGCCACCAGCACTGTGTTTGGGCGCGGAATGCGGAAATCGCCTGCAGCAATCAGGTAGGAAACGGATGGAAGCGCCGACAGAATGTGATTCTGTGTTTCCGGAATTGTGTCTTTACAGAGACCCTCGAATTCAAGTTTGACGGAAATCTTCTCCCGGGACGACACCGGACGGTAATCCACGTAAAGCTTCAGGGTATCTTTCCGGGTTGTTTTCTCGGATGCGGACAAAGAGCCTGGGCCGAAATGGGGAACCATCACTCTTTCCACCGCCTTCAGCATTCTATTCAGCTTTTTCCGCACAATATCCATGTCGAGATGGGTGACAAAATCGAGGTCTTCGGAAAACCGGCTCCCTCCGTAGCACCACCTGAGCGCCGTCCCTCCCTGAAAGATAAGCGCCCGGCTTCCCGGCATGGAGTAAAGCTGATTCAAAAGAATGAGTTGGGCGATTTCCGCTTTACGAACGTATGTCTCACGGTAATTTTTCATAATGGTTTACATTATAATACATTTCGGTATTATTTTGTAAACAAATATTTTATGAGCCGTAGTTGGGAACAAACCGGATGCTGTTGCTGATTACGCAACCCACCAGCGGCGGTTCAAACTCTATCATCGTGTGCCATGACATGGTCATGATGTTCGGATACCCGTCATGGGCGGTCGTAACCATGACAACCGGCCCCGGCTCGAGCAAGCTGTATACTTTGGACAGAGGAAAGGATTTTCTGGCCATTCTGATACCCCCCTTTCGTCAGTGGCTGACACCAAATTTCGTCGGTCTAAAAGCCTGACAAATTATACTAAAGTTTCCGGATAACTTCATACTCAACATGAAACTTCAGGGCTCCATGAAACGACAATCTATTTGCTCTATTTGCACATGCGGGCTACCGCCCTCTCTATCCCTTCCCAAGTATTTTAAAATAAAAATATATTTTCTTATCAATATTATCACATTTTGTCGGCAATTTCGTCTGAATTATAATTTGAATTTGAAGAGAATCTGCGGAACAATGCCACCAGGATCGACTGGCGCGTAATGCCTACCGAATCTATTCATAACGTAAAGCGGCAATCGGGTCCATCTTTGCTGCTTCATAGGCGGGGTAAAGTCCAAAGAATATGCCGACAAGGATGGATGTTAAAAGGGGAAGAACAAGTGAAAGCATGGTAATTGCCGTATTCCATTTTGCGATTGCGGAAATCAACCACACGCCGCCCAAACCAATAATAATTCCGATAATACCGCCTGTAAACGTAAGAATAATTGATTCGGCCAGAAATTGAATGATGATGTCACTGTAAGTGGCGCCAAAGGCACGGCGCACCCCGATCTCTTTTGTTCTTTCCGACACCGTGGCGAGCATGATGTTCATTATGCCGATGCCGCCGACCAGAAGGGAAATGAAGGCGATACTGCCCAGCACGATGTTGAATGTCCTCTGAATTTTTCGGGATTGATTAAGGAGTTCCTGCGGGACAACAATCTGGTAATCTTCTGCGCCGCCGTGTGTTATCTCCAGAGTTCTTTTTAGCGCGGGAACCGACTTAAGAACCTGTTGCGCAGTACTCACCCCGACTACCAGCTCTGTGACCTCCGGCCAGGCAGTAGCGCCAATCACTGAAGCGCTTTTGCTTACGAGACTTGCCGCAGTAAGCGGGATAAATACCAGGTCATTATAATTTCGCAGGCTGATTGCGCCTGCTTTTCGCTCCTTGCTTTCAATACGCCGTAAAATGCCGATTATTTGAAAAAGGGAATTCTCAATCCTCAGAAAATTTCCGATACTACCTGATGCCCCCATGTTTTTTGCAATGTTATGGCCGATGACGCAGACAAGTTTGCTCTCCTGCATATCCAGATCAGAAATAAAGCGTCCGTCGAATATGGGTATCTTAAGCATAGACGCATAATTTGGAGAACATGAAATAATTTGAGGCATAATATCCTTTGTTGCGCCGAATACGGAAGCCTTCAATTCCCTGAGTCCGGCGATCTCCCGTACATCGCGGCATCCGTTTTTAATTCGTTGCGCATCGTAGAGGGTCAGACCCTGCGAAAGTTTCGCGCGGGACTTTCTTTCCTGTGTCTCTGTCAGGGGTATGGATTTTACATAGATGTTCGTGGTGCCCAGTTGTTCTATTTGCGAGAGTGATTCGCGCTTCGCCCCCTCGCCTATTGAGAACATTGAAAGCACGGCGGCAACCCCGCAGACGACACCAAGAATACTCAATGTTGCCCGCAGTTTGTGCTGCAGCAGTGATTTGACGGCCAATGTAATAAATTTAAACAACTTACTGTTCAGTTGCATTAAACCAGCTTACCATCCCTTAAATAAACGATCCTGTCTGCAACAGACGCCACCTCACGGTCATGCGTAATCAGGATAATTGTTGAACCATTTGCATGTAATTTCATGAATATTTTCAGTATTTCCATGCCAGTATGGGAGTCGAGATTTCCTGTAGGCTCGTCCGCCAGCAATAGAAGTGGATCGGCGCATATTGCCCGCGCAATAGCCACCCGCTGCATCTCACCCCCGGAAAGCTCCGATGGTTTGTGGGTTATCCTTTCGAGAAGCCCAACTTGAGCAATGGAATCCATGATTCTATCGTTTATTCGCGAATCAGCGAGCGAACGGTAAAGAAACGGTGCCTCGATATTTTCATAAACATTCAGGCCTGGTAGCAAGTTGAAAGTCTGAAAAATAAAGCCTATGTTGTTTGCGCGGATGTGTGAAAGTTCGTCATCCGAGGCATCGATGATATTTACTCCGTTAAACAGGTAGCTGCCCGATGATGGCCGTTCCAGGCATCCAAGAATATACAGCAGCGTGGTTTTTCCGGAACCCGACGGTCCCATGATAGAGATAAATTCGCCACTATGCAAGCTGAGATCGATGTTTTCCAGAATCTTCAGCGTTGAAGATCCTATACAGAATTCCTTGCATATCCCAGCAGCCGTAATGAGGTGGTTCATTGTTTTACTTCATCAGCGGCAGGCTTGGTCAGGCTGACCATGTCGCCGTTTTTTAATCCAACAACGATTTCGGCATAATCCTCATTCTGTCTGCCGATTTCAACTTTAACTTTTTTTATGCTTTGCCCCTTGCCGACATAGCAGTATTTGTTTGCGCCCTCGCTGAACACTGCCTGCACCGGCACGGAAAGAACGTTTCGCGCAGCATCGGTATGCAAGATCACCCTGGATGTCATGCCGGGCCGCAAGTTGGGGTTATCGCCATGAATGGCTACAACCACCTGAAAATATTTTTCCCCTTTTCCTGCTTCGCCGCCATCACTGGCCAACACACCGATGGAAGTAACCTGCCCGGTAAAAATCATCTTGGGATAGGCATCGACCTGAATAGAAGCTTTCTGCCCCTTTGTAATCTTGTGCAGATCAACCTCGCGGACAAGGGTTTTAACGATCATGGAAGAAATATCCGGCAGGTAAAGCAGCGGCTGGTTCTGCCATACGCTGTCCCCCACCCGCGGCTTTCTTTTCTGATTGTCCCGGTGTGTTTCATAGTGCACAACAATTCCCGGAAACGGCGCATGTACTACGGCCTTTTTAAGTTCCTCTCTTATATCATCTAAGGCTATTTTTGTTGTTTCAATCTCATTTTTAGCTTTTGACAATTCCGCCATCGCCGCGGCAATTTTGAAAACGCTTTCCTTCTTTATTTGCTCAAACAAAGTTTCATGTCTCTGCTGCTTGGCAAATAGCTGTTCAGCCTTTTTTTTGGCCTGGAATATTTCATTGGGATAATGCAAGCCTTTCCTGCCCAGTTCTTCCATGTCTCCGATATAGGACACATAGCGGTTGTATTCCTGTTTCGCGTCTTTCACATCAAATTCAGCGGTATTAATAGCGCCTTCCGCCTGACTTTTTTCCCACTCGAGCAGCTGTTTTCTTGCTTCAACCGTCGCTTCCCTACTGCGCATCTCCCCATCAAGACGCAGCATTTCCGCCTCGAAATGGGCGGAATCAAATTTTATCAGGACTTCCCCATTTTTGACAAAGGTGCCCTCATCGATAATATAGACGATCTTCCCTTTATCCCCCTTGATGGTCGAGGAGACAACGTGTGACCTTTCCGCATCAAGCGTGCCGATAGTGTTTACCGTAATATCAAAATTCATTGGTTTTACGAAAGTAATTTGCAGATCGGAGTCAGTATGACCGGACATAACAAGGTGTACACTTATCCATACCGCAGCAAGCGCCGCAACCGCAATAATCATCCATTTGCCGATTTTCTTTTTGTTTAACATTCAGTTCCTCGGCACAAGTTCGCCCATAATCGCCTTCATGTTGTAAATACCGATGGCATATTCTATTTCCGCGGCAAGAAGATTGCCCCGTGCGCTTTGCAACTCCTTTTCCGCTTCAATAACGTCAAAATTATCCGCCATCCCGTGCGCGAATTTGATTTCCGCCAAGGCGATTTTTTCTTCGCCCTGCTTTATCTGTGATTTTCTTATCTCCATCCTCTTTATCGCCTCTTTCAGTGACAGCCACTGTTTACGCACCTGTCGGCTGATGTCCTCCATCCTGCTTTCAATGTTAAGGCGGAGCGTTTTAATGGTGATAAGGCTCTGCTGGTAGGCGGCTTTTTCGGCCGTTCGGAATATGTCTGTGCCGGCCTGCAGGCTTGCGCTATAACGGTCAAGATCAAATCCAGTGGATTGCCCAATGGTATCACCCGTTGCATACCGGCCGTACTCCATAACCAGATTGAGTTCCGGCAGGATGTTGTGCTTCATGACGGCTGCTTTTCGTTCCGCCTCGGACAAGTCCTGATTCATCTGCTCGATTTCTATCCTTTTTTTCATCGCGGTGTCTATGGCATCGTCAAGCGACAGTTCCCTGAAATCAGGCACTTCCGGGCCAGTCACATCAAGTTCCGTATTCTGCGGCAAGGCAAGAATGAGCTTCAACCTGTCTTTCGCATCCTGAAAGGCTGCCGATGTCGTAATTATTGCATCCTCAGCCTCCTTGAGGGGTATTTCCGCCCGATATGTGTCCATGGGCGTTGCCAGCCCGACCTTTTCCTTGGCACGCGCAATTTCGGAATGCCCTTTCAGGCGCGCTCCCATTCTTTCATATAAATGCAGCATTTCCTTCTGCCGGACGGCGTCATAAAAAGCAGCTGTTGTTTCCAGAATAGTGTTGACCTTTGTCTGGTACATGTTTCGCAGCGACGTTTTATATGCAAACTCGGCGCTCTGAACGCTGTCAGTAACTATGTCCTTTCCCATACCCCGCAGGAGGGGCTGCGTAACCGTAACACTCATATCTGTGGCATATTGCTGCTCGGATTGCGCTGATGAGCGAGTGACATGAGGTCCTACGGATACACTTGTGCCATATTCCAGTTTTTTCTGAAGTTGGAACCCGACGGAGAGATTATTGCTGTCCGTGTTATTTCCGCCGGCAAGACTTACACCTGCAGCCGGAATGAGTTTTAAATCAAACAGGGCTCGCGCAGCATCAATCGAATATCGCTGGCTTTCGACGCTGTATTGTGAATTGGTGATATTCCTGTTTGTCTGCATGGCAAGGTTGATCGCCTGATCGAGGGTGAGTAAAACTCTCGAAGCTGAGGAAGCGTACGACCTTTGTGAACAGACTAAGACTATGAAAACCAAAATAATTATTGAAAAGAAAGAGGGGAGGCGAACCATCCCCCCTTCCTTAATATTAGTTTTTCGCATGATGTGTAACTGGGGGAAAAACAGTACCTGCATAATCAAAAATCAATACACATAGGAATACGTTGCTACTATCACATGATTCGCTGTATTGCCGGGCACAGTAAAAGAGGCCAGGGTCGCAGTTTTTACACCATTTTGCCAAACCTCTAATGATACAGACTTAGTTACACCTGGATTTTCATTGTAATAACATTCAACTTGAATAGTATATGTTCCTCTCAGAGGGGATTGCCAGTAAGCAATATCAGGTCCACTGCCACTTACACTGTCTTGACTATACTCACTTGTGTCATAATAATGTATTACAGTACCATTAGGTTTTGTAATTATCATATCAAAATCATCAGAAGAATTTTCGTACAGACGGAATGACAAGGCTGCTGTTGTGGGTGTGGGTGTGGGTGTGGGTTCTGGTGTTGGCGCGGGTGTAGGCGCGGGTGTGCTACCGCCGCCGCCTCCTCCGCTATCTGCGACAGCTGCTATCGCCCCGGCGCCGGCAATGGCGCCAGCGGTTATTCCTACTATTGCAACTGTTGACAAACCGGCTGCTGCCCCT
>RPRI01000206.1 GCA_003818505.1 Desulfobacteraceae bacterium
GCCGATATCGAGGCCACAATGGTTCACGGAGCCCACGGCCCCCGCGAAGTATATATTTACGTTATAACAGGAGACTGATCCCTGATTCTTCCGCCGCAGGTCCGACAATGGCGGAATCTATGGTTTCGGTTTCTTTTTCGGTCTGAACCGTTCAAGCTGATGGAGTCTGTACGGCATTGCCCCTGCCGCCCCTCGAACCCTCGAATCCTTGAACCCTTGAATCCTGGATAGGATTACCAACTCTTTTGGAGGTGATCCTTATTCCTTTTCCGTATTACATCAGGCAGCTTTCAATTCCGATGTACAGTGAGGACAGCGGGTGGCTTTGAGTGGAATGACCGACAAACAATGCGGGCATTCTTTTGTAGCTGCCGGGGCTGGTTCAGGTTTCGTGGGCTGCAGTTTGTTCGCGAACCTGACCACGAAGAAAATTACAAGAGCTACAATCAGAAAATCGATCAGGGTATTTAAAAAAATCCCGTAGTTTATCGTCGGCACCCCTGCTTTTTTTGCCTCAGCAACAGACGCGTACGGAGTTCCGGAAAGGTTCAGAAAAAGATTGCTGAAATCGACCTTGCCGAGAAGAAGCCCTATCGGAGGCATTATCATATCATTAACGAACGAAGTCACTATCTTGCCGAAAGCGCCGCCGATTATAACTGCTATTGCAAGATCAAGTACATTTCCCCGCATGATAAATGCTTTAAACTCTTTAAACATAAGTCTCCTTTCGTGATTTAACAGCATAATGGCTTTTTGCGAAGCCGTCAGTTTTTTAATGTTACAATATTGCCGACTTTGATTTCTTTGGAACCGGATGTTATTTTCCCGTATGAAAAATCCTCATGAATTTTATCTACTATAATTTCACCGGCCTTTATTTTTTCCTGTCCTATCTTTTTCTTTGTCACCGGATGGATAAGCTCTTCCCCCATCTGATAAACCTCAAAACGTGAACCTTCGCCTACCATGTTCTTCCCTATATCAATGATAACCGTATCGCCGTCTTTCTTGATTATATAACCTTCTAAAGGGAAAAGGGTTTTTATTTTGTCATTCAACTGGATTACCGCCTGTGATGCGGCTTCGATCAGAATGCCGGCCTTTTCAGCTTTCGTTGTGCCGCCGCCGATCGGATTAAGTATATTCAATCCCACCGATCCGGGATCAAAAGATGTGGTGCTGCGGTCAGAACTGCCTTTCCCTTCCGCGCCGCCTGCTGCTATTCCTGTCTCCATGTCTATTACCCTGACCACCAGCTCAACACTTGCTTTTTGTTTTCCGAAATCAACAATGAAGCTGCTTTTTGCCTCTTCGGAAGAGCAGAGAGTTATGTTTCCGGAAATAAGATATTTTGCGCCTGTAAGTTTCCCGAACTTGATAGCGTTATTGGGATCGGTCAGGCCGGACATCTGCAGCTTTGTTTCTTTTAGAACATTTTTCAGTTGCTGACGCTCCACGATATGAAAGTTCCTGTTTTTTGCCAGCTCCGTTATGAGCATTTCCGTCACGGCATCTTCGATGTTGCAGCCTGAATTTCCGGATATGTTTTTAAAGGGCAGAACGGCAATGTCTTTTTGAGGTGATGCGGATACATTTATCGGCGCCATGCAAATAGAGAGCAATATGGCTGCGAGCAATAGCTTTATATTTCTGAGGGATAGAATCATAGAAGATATTCTCCTGTATATGCTGTATTTTAAATAGTGTCTATCCGGAAACAAATTATGGACACAATGCGTTTCCAATCAGGAAATTGGCAATTTTGGGCAAGCTCAAGAAAATCAAGGAATTGCGCTTAAGACATATGCATAGTATGTCGCACAAGAAATCCCGCAGATTGACAAAGAGATCGCTCAAAAGGGCCATTTCCGGATGGAAACAAAATATAACTTCTTATTATAGTTTAACATATATGATAATTCGGTTAAATTGCAACGCATTTTTTAATAAGTATAACATTACCTTGATATCCATATGCTATTTTGTGTCCATCCGGAAACCAAGCTCGGACACAGTGAAGTTTCCAATTCGGAAATAGGCAATTTTGGGCAAGCTCAAGAAATTCAAGGGATTGCGCGGAGGCATACACAATGTATGCCGCACAAGTAATCCTGCAGATTGACACAGAGATCGCACAAAAGGGCCATTTCCGGATGGAAACTATTTTGTGATTGATGTTCCCCGGGGGCCTCCTTTTTCTCTCACGCTCCGGGTTGATCTGAAACATCAGATTGTGATTTCTTTTTTCTTGACAAATCAGCGCTGTATCTTTAATTAGAGGCATGCAAAATACAGGCGTTAACCGCATAGTATGTCGCATGAGAAATCCCGCAAATTAACGCAGAGACCGCTCAAAAGGACCATTTTGAGGATGGAAGACATCTCTCCGGGAGTTGGCAAAGACCTCCCGTCATTAAAATAGCCACAAACAATCAGGAGCATCTGGAGATGAAAAATTATAAAATTCGAAATGTCATACCGGCGTTGATTTTTCTTCTTATGTTGATGCCTGTGCCGGTTTTTTCCCAACAGGATAAAGATGCCGTGTTAACTGAAAAGATTCAGGGAGATGTTGCCGCAGATAGTGACTCATACATCATAGGGCCTGAAGATATGCTTAACATCTATGTATGGAGAGAAGAATCATTATCAAAGACTATTCCTGTGAGAATGGACGGAAAGATTTCTCTTCCCCTTGTTGATGATGTCAAGGCTTCGGGTCTGACACCGCTCCAGCTGAAAGAGCTTTTAGTCTTAAAGCTCAGGGCTTTCGTTGATAATCCAAATGTTTATGTAACTGTTGTCGAAGCAAACAGTTTTAAGGTATTTGTTTCCGGTCAGGTTAGGAATCCTGGTGTTCACAATCTGCGCAGTGAAACCTCATTTCTCCAGCTCATAACTATGGCAGGAGGTTTTACGGACTGGGCCGACCAGAAAAATATTTTAATTATAAGGAGAGAAAAAGGAGAGGAGATAAGAATAACCGCCAATTACAAGAAAATAATCAAAGGCGAGGCATCGGATTTTGCCATTAAACGAGGGGATACGGTGATCATACCATGAAAACAATGTTACTGATTAAGGATTTTCCTGGCTTTTCAAGCATGACCGGCTATTTACCGTTTATTAGATTTTTTGTCGCCTCTTTTCTGTTTGCTTGCATGCCATTTATTGCCCATGCAGCCGGTCCAACTGTAGAGCCCGGATTTCATCCGCGCATTTCCGTTCAGGAAGAATATAATGACAATATTAATCTTACCGGCACAAAGGAAGAAGATGACTTTATTACTACGGTAAAACCGGGGTTGAAATATTCAAACACAGATTCGATGTCAGGCATTGATCTTGATTATACCCTTGGCTTTGTTTTTTACGACAGCGATTCTGATAAAAACTATGTCAGCCACAACGGGTTACTGAACTTAAAATATCTTACAAAAGAACGCTTTAATTTTTATCTGAAAGATAGCTTCATCCGTTCGGATGAGCCAAGAGAGAGGGAATATTTTACTCAAACGGAAGAAAACAAGCATGTCCTTTCCACAAAGATGGCGAGGGAGGTGTACTGGCGGAATGTAGTATCTCCGACCGCCGAATACCAGTTCGGTCCGGAAAACCGCGTTGGGATCAATTACCGTAATAATATATACAGGACTGAGAGCGCAACCGGGGAAGACAGCCGTGAAGATTATGTCAATCCGTACTTTGCCTGGTCGTTTGATCAGAAAAACGGCATCTATCTCGAATACGGCTATACTATGGGAGATTTTGAAAGGTCGGCTGACTGGATAGGCCACAGGGCAAATGCCCGGTACACTCACCGTTTTAACCCGAAAGCTTCGGTTTTCGGAGAGTATATATTTTCAATGCGTGACTTTGATCCCCCTTCGATTGATTACGATATACATGAGCCGTCCGTGGGTATATCATATGCCTTCAGCCCTGCTCTGAACGGATCGGTTCAGGCGGGATATTTTCTCAAAGAGCCTCAAACCGGTTCCAGAAAGGACGGCATAAGCTACAAGGCCGACATAACAAACCGTGATGTAAAGACTGATTACATAATCAGTTTGCGGGGCGGATATAACGAAGATTTTTTTACCTCAGAAAATCTCGGGTTCAGCCGGTATCACAGGTTGACCGGTTCGGTAAAGCACTCTCTTGATATGCGAACATCCATTGGTTTATACGGCAATGGAGAGCGGGCTGATTTTGATTCGGACAGGAGAGACTGGATCTGGGGTGTTGGCGCCACGGCTTCTTATAATCCACTGAAATGGCTGATATTTTCTCTGGACATATCTCACAAGGAGAGAGATTCCGATGTAGATATAAACGATTACATAGAGAACAGGGGAGTCATCATAATCACCGCAACATATTGAAGGGATAGAGAAAAAGGGTAGGGTTCAAGGGGTCAGGCGACGACCGGAATATGTTTTTACTCGTTACAATTTACTTGTTCCTTGGAATCCTCGAACCCTTCTGATTAGTGTTCATCCGGAAATAACTTATAGACACTATTGCGTTTCCAATTCGAAAATCGGCAATTTTGGGCAAGCTCAAGAAAATCAAGGGATTGCACGGAGGCATACGCAATGTATGCCGCACAAGTAATCCCGCAGATTGACACTTTTGATCGCACAAACGGGCCATTTCCGGATGGAAACTAATTAACAACTTATGGACTTACGGGACTTTGAGGCATGATTAATCCGGCGCGTTCTTATAACTTGGGTGATTATATTGAAATATTTCGCAGAAGGATCTGGTATTTTATTATTCCGTTCTTTGTCATAATGACGGGAACTGTTCTTTACGCTGCTTTTGCGCCCAGGCTTTATAAAGCGTCGACCCTTGTTCTTGTATCACCGCAGAAGGTTCCGGAAGCATTCGTTCAGTCGACCATAACATCCGGAATTGAAGAACGGCTTCAATCGATCTCGCAGGAGGTTATGAGCAGGACGCGTCTGGAACAGGTCATCAGTGAATTCCGTCTCTATCAGAAGGAGAGTAAAAACCTCTCCATGGAACAGGTCGTGGAGCTTATGCAGAAGAATATCCTGGTTGAACTTCCTACCAAAAAGAAGGATGAAAAAAGTTCTTTTGCCATCAGTTATATCGGTAAGGACCCGCAGATTATAACTGCTGTGGCAAACAGGCTTACTTCTCTTTTCATTGAAGAGAACCTGCGGCTGAGAGAACAGCAGGCGGTGGGAACTACGGAATTTTTATCAGGCGAGCTCGCCGCTTCAAAGGTGAAGCTGGAAGAACTGGAGGTAGTCGTCAGCCAGTACAAGAGACAGCATATGGGTGAGCTTCCCGAACAGCTTGACAGCAATCTGCGAATCATGGAACAGCTTCAAAGCCAGTACCAGAGAGTCGGGGAAAGCCTGGGGGCTGCCCAGGACCGGAGATTATTCATACAGAAGCAGCTTTCCGACCTTGAATCGCCATTGACGGGCGCAGATGTTGTTACAACAGGAAAAGAGGCGCGATTCAAGCCCGGCCGGATATCCGTTTCGTCGGGCGGTATGACGTCTTCTCTGGAAACGGAGGAAGGCGGCACTTATGAATCCCAGAAGGAGGCTTTGACGAATCTTCTTAATGACCTGAGATCAAAGTATACTGAAAGCCATCCGGATGTGGTTGTGACACAAAAGAAGCTTGCAGCCCTCGAATCAAGAAAGGAAGTAGTTAAAGAGACATTCGATGTAAAAAAAGACCCCAGGCACAGGGAGCTGAAAAATCAGCTTGCAATGGTAGACCTTGATATAAAACAGCTTCAGGGTGAACAGGCCAATATTGGAGCCCAGTTGAACAGGTTCAGGGCGCGGATCGAAAGGGTCCCGTTGCGGGAGCAGGAAATGGCGTCATTGATTCGTGAGTATGAGAAAATGAAGGAGTCATACGAAACCCTCTATAAAAAAAGTCAGGCTGCTCAGCAGGCGGAAAACCTGGAAGTCCGGCAGAAAGGTGAGCAATTCAAAATAATTGATCCGGCCCGTTTGCCGGAAAAGCCTTTCTCACCGGATATACCTAAAGTCTTTCTAATTGGCCTGGTGCTGTGTCTGGGCTGCAGTATCGGAATGGTAATTATCCGTGAACAGATGGATACGACTTTCCACGATGCCGGAGATGTTGAAGCTGCCATCGGATTGAGGGTGATCGCCACGATACCGAAAATTGAAAGAGAAGCAGCCTAGCAATGTATGAAAAGTACTATGGCTTCAACAAAAAGCCATTTGAAATAACGCCGGACCCTAGATTTTTCTATCTCAGCGAAAAGCACAGGGAAGCCCTTGCTCATCTCAGGTACGCAATCAGAGAGGGGAAAGGATTCAGTGTCATTACAGGGGAGGTCGGCACAGGAAAAACGACTCTTGTTCATATGATCTTAAGCACATTGGATCAAAACGTACGGATCGCAAATATATTCAATCCACTTATGGACCCCGAAGATTTCCTTGATTATGTTTGTGTCGATTTGGGGATAAGAAAAAAAGGCGGCGGAACGCGGGGACAAAATATCACACTGCTCTATCATTTCCTTCTTGAATGTTTTGAAAGGAAAGACCGGGTATTTCTGATCATAGATGAGGCACAGAATCTCGATAAGAAACTACTTGAGGAAGTCCGGCTGCTTACGAATCTTGAAACTTCAAGAAATAAGCTGCTCCACGTTATTCTCCTTGGACAACCGGAACTTAACAAGACTCTGGCAGATAAAAAATTCAGGGCGTTGAAACAGAGAATTACCACTCGTTACAACTTGAATGCACTCAATCTTGCAGAGACGAAAGAGTATATTTTGTTCAGGCTGAAAAAGGCTGGAGCAAGGAATCTTTCCCTGTTCGATAACGGGGCCGTTAAGGCGATATATAAATACTCAAAAGGTATCCCGCGTTTGATAAACATCGTATGCGACAATTCGCTGATCACGGGATTTTCAAGGGATTTAAACCGGATCAGAAAACCGGTCATTCTTGAGTCGATCAGGGATCTGGAAGGATTACAGAGGATTAATAAAAGCAGATTGTGGCCGGCTTTTTTTGTTTTTGTCATCGTTATTGTTTCAGCAATATTAATAGGTTATGCATTATCTTCGGATTGGTTGGCGGGACAGGATAGGTTTGGGGCGAGGGGATAGGACACTATGGGAAAAATGTATGAAGCGCTGCAGAAGGCGGAGAAGGAAAGGATTCCGGAACAAAAGAGAGAACCGGTCAAGGCTGTATTTGATAATTCCGTTTTAGACGACAAACTTGTTACCTTTTTCCAATCCGGCTCCGTTGTAGCCGAGCAGTTCAGGAAATTAAGAACATATCTGTTCAGAGCTGACCTGGAAAAGAAACTGAAGACAATTCTCGTTACCAGCTCCTTCAGCGGAGATGGTAAAAGCCTCATAGCGATAAATCTGGCCATCACCATTGCTGTTGAATTGCACAGCCATGCAATGCTTGTGGATTGCGACTTGCGGAATCCGACTCTTTCAAAATGGTTTGGGATGACGGAATCCAAGGGGCTTTCGGATTATCTGCTGGGATATGATGATCTGCCCGGCCTTCTGATAAAAACTCAGATTGATAAGCTGACTCTCCTCTCCGGCGGGAGCACTCAGGGTAACCCGGTTGAACTGATTGCCTCAAAAAGGATGGAGACTCTCGTTAATGAATTGAAATCACGCTACACTGACCGGTATATCATTCTTGATTCTTCGCCGGTACTGGCTACAACAGAACCAAATGTTCTGGACAAGATGGTTGATGGCATTATCTTTGTGATAAGGGCGGGGGAAACACCGAGGGAATCGGTTCAGCAGGCTATTAAAATGCTGGGGAAAGAAAAAATCATTGGTATTGTCTTGAATGACATAAATTTTAAATCACCGGCTCTCCATTCACGCTATTTTGGGACCAGCCGGTACTATTACAATTTCGGTTATACTAAAGAGAACAAGCCCCAGAATTTTCTTGGGAAAGTGAGTTCGTTTTTTAAGAAACCGAAAAGATGACAAAAATAAACAAGGATTCAAAGGATTCAAGTGAAAAAAATCCCTCTGAACCCTTGACTACTCGAATCCTTTTCGCCGGCATTATTATGTTGATTATTAATATGGTTAATTATAATAAATACAAGATTGAAGCTCCCCGCAGCAAGCTACGGGGAATCTTCGACCGTAGAGAATAATATCTATTTTTAAGGATCATCTCCAAATTAGTTGGTGATCCTATAGGATTCGAGGGTTCAAGGGTTCAAGTGAAATGCTGAAAAATTATAAAGAATTAATGGTTTGGCAAAAGTCCTATCAACCATGCCTGACGATTTATAAAGCAACGAAAGCGTTCCCAAAAAATGAGGGATTCGGCTTAACCTCCCAAATGAGAAGGGCTGCTCTGTCTATCCCGAGCAATATTGCAGAAGGGTATGGGAGAAAAACAACCCCGGACTATTTAAGATCATTATATATAGCCTACGGTTCTACGTGTGAATTAGAGACGCAAATATCATTATCAGGA
>RPRI01000207.1 GCA_003818505.1 Desulfobacteraceae bacterium
AGTCGGATATCAAGGCTGCGCTGCAGTATCCTATTATGGTAACCATAGCTCTTACCATCGCTTTTTTCGTTCTTTTGACAGTTGTTATTCCAAAGTTTGCAGATACGTTTTCGAAGGCCGGATTTGAACTTCCCCTGCCGACCGTGATAGCTATAAATCTTTATCGGTTTTTATTGAGTTACTGGCACCTTTTAATCGGCGGCCTTATTTTGCTTATATTTGGGCTGCGCGCATATTTTAAAACAGAAAATGGGCAGTATACGAGAGACTCACTTATTTTAAAGATACCGATTATTGGCCAACTATTCGTAAAAGCGGCCATGTCGCGCTTTGCCAGTATTTTTGGAATGTTGCAGTCAAGTGGTGTGCCTGTTATGAATGCCATGAAGGTTTTATCCGGTGTAATCGGCAACAGGGCCATATCACGGGAATTCGATCGTGTAAGAGAACATATGGGGGAAGGACAGGGGATTGCTGTTACTCTCAAAACCGCTAAATATTTTACTCCCATGGTTATTGATATGGTTGCAATAGGGGAGGAAACGGGAAATATTGAAGAGATGCTCCGTGCGGTTTCATTGCATTACGATGATGAAGTCGGTTATGCGGTAAAAGGTTTATCTGAGATAATCGGCCCTGTTCTGGTTGTCGGCCTTGCGGGTGTTGTAGGGTTTTTTGCCTTGGCTATCTTCCTGCCCATGTGGGATATGACAAAGATGGCAAGATGATATTATAAGGGGGCAAGGGTTCAAGGATTCAAGGGTTCGAGCGAAATGCTTGAAAACTATAAAGAATTGATTGTTTGGCAAAAGTTCTATCAACTTTGTTTGGCGATTTATAAGGCAACAAAAACATTTCCCAAAAATGATGGTTTTGGCTTGACTTCCCAAATGAGACGGGCAGCTCTGTCTTTACCGAGCAATATAGCAGAAGAATATGGGAGAAAAACAACCCCGGAATATTTAAGCCGCTGTAAAAAAATAAAGTAGTTATCCGGATATCAAAAACGGCATAAGGAGCCGTAACGAAAGGATCAATAAAAATAGAGGTTATTTCGTAACGGCTCCTAAGATCATTATATATTGCCTACGGCTCGATATGTGAATTAGAGACACAAGTATTATTATCGGGAGATCTTGATTCTCTCGATAGGAAAAGTTTATCAGGACTTCAGAAAGATATCGGAGAGGTTGAGAGGATGCTGAAAGCTTTGATAAAATCATTAGAACATAAACGCTTGAACCCTTGAATCCTTGAACCCTGGACCCCTTTCTCCCAATTAATTGGGAGAAGATCCATTATGAGTTAATTGATTTATGGCTAAAAAGAAAAAACAATTCCAGATCAGCCTCTATATCCTTATTCCTTTTATTTCCAGCGGTATCGCTTTGCTCTGGGTTCTGCTGACGGAGAGGGTTGCCATAAAATTCCACGATACTCAGACAGCAAAATGGACTTTTTTTACCTGGGAAGTGGCAGTGTTTGTAATCACATTCCTCCTGAGCCTGCTCATAACCTGGCTGATACTGGAGCCGGTCAGCAGGTTTATCAAGAAGGCGGAAAGCATGCCTGTTTATCCGCTGATGCCAGCGGAGTGTGAAGAGCCGCAACCCGCAGACAACATCGCCCATTATTCCCAGGTCTTCGACCGTATTGCCTCGATTTTGAGCAAGGTCGAGGCCAGGGAGCTTTTTCCCGGCATTGTCGGCCAGAGTGCGATCATGCGCGGAATATTCACACAGATTCTGAAGGTGGCCCGGACCGATTCAACGGTTCTTATTTCAGGCGAGAGCGGAACAGGAAAAGAACTGGTGGCGTCGAGCCTCTATGAGCACAGTTTACGCCGGGGCAAGCCGTTCATCAAGCTCAACTGTGTTGCCATTCCGGAAGGCCTGATGGAGAGTGAGCTCTTCGGTCATGAGAAAGGATCTTTCACCGGAGCAACAGAACAGAAATTAGGCAAATTCGAGCTGGCGGATGGCGGGACGATCTTTCTGGATGAAATCGGGGATATGCCGCTTGCAACCCAGGCCAAGCTCCTGCGCATTCTTCAGGAAAAGGAGTTCGAGAGGGTGGGCGGGAATCAAACCATCCGGGTGGATGTGCGCTTCATAGCCGCCACTAACAAAAACCTGCTCGAAATGGTCAGTCAGGGGACCTTCCGGGAAGACCTCTATTACCGCCTGAATGTTTTTTCAATCCATCTTCCCCCGCTGAGAGAGCGGAAAGAAGACCTTCCCCTCTTAGCCGCTCGTATTCTTGAGCGGCTGCCGAATTCTGTCAAACTGTCCACCGAAGGCCTGCAGGTGCTGATGGCATATTCCTGGCCGGGAAATATCCGCGAATTGCAGAACATCCTCGAAAGGACCGCTGTGATGACCGATTCAGGCACGATCGAACCCCGGCATCTTGCTCTCCATGACAACGGCGCTGTACCGACCCATATTTTACAGAGTCAGGAATCGGTGCAGGCTGGGTCCATCGACGAACGCCTCGACGAGATTGAAAAGGGGCTCATCATCGAAGCGCTGAGCCGTTCGGGCGGTGTTCAAGTCAAAGCAGCGGAAATTCTTGGCATAAACCAGCGCAGTCTCTGGCATCGTATAAAGAAGCTCGGAATAGATGTAGGTTCACTGAAAAATCAACAAAAAATGTAGATTTCCCATCAATCTGTGTATGATTTGAATTGATGGTTGTTAATAATAGGTTGTGAAATCATTCTTATCATTCTTTTTAAAAAAAAATAATATTCAATAAATACTGTATTATATCATTAATCACGCCCCTGTCCCCTGACCCCTGACCCCTGACCCCTTTCATCGTGGCACGGTCAATGCAGGAGATAACATCAGGATAAGGCCAGATGAGGCCAATATAAATGAAATATGATAGATGAATTTAATATAAATATGTCAAAAAATAGATACCCGGAAGGGTCATCAGAGTAGGAGGATAGGAAAATGAAAAAATCATTGTTAATGTTAAAAAAGAATCAGGACGGATTCACCCTCATCGAGATCATCGCGGTTCTCGTAATTCTGGGTATCCTTGCGGCTGTTGCCATTCCCAAGTATCTGGATATGCGGACTGATGCCATCCGAAATGCGGCAAATGGTGCCATTTCCGAATTGAATGCCCGTGAGCGTCTGGCTCTCGCGCAAAGCAAATTGAGCGATGCCGCGTCGAATATCTATTATTCAGTTTCGGATTATGACCTTGGTACTGATTGGGCAGGAAGCGGAGCTTTTGTAACCACAATTGCTAGCTCAGGAGGCACTATGACAATACCAAGTTTCAAAGGGAAATCGATTACATTAATTAAAGCAGCAGCAACTAATATTAACACGCCCGCTCAGTGGTCGCTTGGAACCATTAATTAAATAACGGCCCCGGTTTGATAAGACGGCATGGGGCGGTAACCTGTACACACCGACCTGTTGTAGCCCTTGTAAGAATCCATATCGTTTCGGCAACGCGAAGGGGAATCGTGCGATTCCCCTTTATGTTTTGAACCTTGTTGTAAAGGTATGAAACATGATAGACAAGTCCAACGGATTTGATCTCAACTTACGATTCTCCGTACCCGACGCCCGAACGGTCGCCTTCGCTTTTATTGCTATTATTATGCTGCTCTTCGCTATCTATGGCAAGAGCTTTGATGGTTCATGGATTTTGGATGATGAACTAAATATTATACAAAATAAATATATCCATTTAAAGACGCTGACCTGTGACAATATCCAGAAAACATTTTACGGATTAGATCAAAAAAAAATTACCCGGCCAGTTGTTTATTTTACATTCGGAATTAATTATTTCTTCGGCCAACTGAATCCTTTCGGTTATCATGCCGTCAATCTTCTTATCCATTTCTGTTCGGCTATCTTCCTGTTTTTGTTTATTTATCGCACATTAAACCTGCCGCGTCTCAAGGCCGATTATGGATCTTCGTCATATTCGATTGCCCTGCTGGCAACTGTTTTCTGGGCAGTAAACCCTGTCCAGGTTACAGCCGTTACCTATATTGTTCAGCGTATGGCTAGCATGGCCGGAATGTTTTACATCATGAGTATCTATTTTTATCTTATGGGACGAACTGATGAAAGACGCCGGAGAGCCATATTCTTTTTTATACTCAGTGCCGTATCCACCCTGTTTGCTATCGGCAGCAAGGAAAATGCCGCGATGCTGCCCGTAAGCATTTATCTATTTGATTTGTTGCTGATCCAGGGTATTAACAGGGAAAATCTTTCTAACAATCTGAAATATGTTGTTATTCCAGCGGTTGTTCTTCTTATTATCCTGGCATTATTCATAGATTTTTCTTTAATACCAGGCAATTATTCCATCAGACCTTTTTCCATGTGGGAAAGGCTGTTGACGGAACCACGGGTTATTATTTTTTATATTACGCTGCTCCTTTATCCCACCTATTCACGGTTGATGCTCAATCATGATTTTATCATTTCCAGTTCAATGCTTGACCCATGGACGACATTGGCAGCCATTCTGATAATCCTGTTTTGTCTCTCGCTCGCTATTTTCATCGCTAAACGAAAACCTCTGATTTCATATTGTATTATATTTTTTTTTCTGAATCACTTGATTGAAGGGTCATTTATTTCACTGGAACTTGCCTATGAGCATAGAAATTATATTCCTTCCATGCTGTTTTTTGTTCCGCTTTCAATTTTTATTGTTAATGCGCTGGACTTTTTTTCATACAGAAGAACCTTGCAATTCATGATAACCCTACTGGTCAGTTTTGTAATTGCCGCCCAGGGACACACCGTTATTATGTATAATTTTATTTTTAGTGATCCTTATATACTTTGGTCAGATAATATTGAAAAAGCGCCCAACCTGAGCCGGCCGCATAATAATCTGGGTGATATACTCTGGGCCTATGGATTGTACGATAAAGCATATCAATCATACGATAAATCGTATCAACTCAACAGGTTTAATTCGCTACCCATGATAGCGCCTCCGATCAACAATATTGGATGCTATCATTATTATTATAAAAATTACAATGAAGCTCTGAAACATTTTGAAAAGGCATTAATAATCAAGCCGGAACACTTGCCAATCTGGATGAATACCGCACGAACGCAAATACAGATAAACGACCTGGAAGGCGCGGAAGGGACCATTCAAAAAGCCCTGTTAAAGTGGCACGCAAATGCCGAACTATACGCCATCCTGAGTTTTATACGGTTGAAACAGGGAGAATTTGACGATGCTTTGAAAAAAGGTAGGAAAACGCTGTCGATTGATGATGGATATACTGACGTAAAAAGGGTAATGGCGGAAGCCTATCGGCATAAGGGTCTTTACGAAAGAGCTGTTTATTGCCTTGAGCAATACACGGCCAGTTATAAAAACGAGATGGAAGGCCATCTCGCCCTTATTGAACTTTATTCAATAACCGGACAAACCGAGAAGCTTGACAGTACCATTGCGAGGGTCATGGTTTTGAAGGGGTCAAAAAGCTGGAATGATCTGATCAATGAATATAACGGCGACCATGCGGCCCATGCGTATGTTCCCCGGAAGCACGCCTTTCTGGCTATCGTTAAGAAAAATCTGTTGAAGGATTTCTGAAGCAAAAGGCTTGATTTCAAACAGAAAGAAAAGCGGAAGCATCGAAGACTATCGAGGATGCGTGGAGATATTCGTGTTCCCGGAGCTCCTCCCGGACTTTCAGAAATTCGTCATAAGGCAGAAAGAAAATTACTTTTAAGCATTTGATATAGACAATGGTACGGCTACAAGCTCTCCCGTAGCTTCGTTGATTATGGAAATCTGGCCTCGGTCCTCTTTTTGCAGTTGCTCATTAGCATTCAGGAGTTCAATGCCATAGACTGTTCCATCCGGGGCAATATCGACGATCAACTCGTCACTGATTTTGACTGATTCGACTTCTTTGCTTTTCCCCTGGAAACGAATATAAGCAATGTTATGGCGCGGGTCATAACTTAATCTCATAACTTATCTCCTTTTTAGAAAAACCGAGTGATAACTGTAAGTACCAGCCATGCATCAATTTCTTGAACAGCGTAAACCTCAACCTGTTTTGTGTTATAATATCGACCAAGTCTTTCACTGTTGAATGGAAAGTTACGCCTGAATCCTGTTCGTCCATGTTTCGCAGGGAAACTTTCACCATATTCTACCGTCGCCATGACTTCCTCAATCTTTGCTCCACGTTCTTCAATGCGTTCATTGGCATGAGGATGAATAAGAACTTTCAAGTCAATGGTTTCCTTTCCGTATGATAGATGTTGATTCTATACGAGAAGATATAATTAATCAACAATGAATATATCGAATGGCTCTTCGCTGTTTTGTGTGGGTAAACAGTTGCTGCGAGTGTCCTCGGCACAACACATTGATTAACCAGGGTTTTTAGACAGGATTAACAGGATGGACAGGATGTTGCCTGCCCGCCTGTTACGGGACAGACAATAAGCCATCGCCTGCGGCGAGAAGGGTAATCCGGTGGAGTAAGAAGACGTAACATAAAAAGTGATAGGTTGCGCTTACAGGATTCCGCGAAGCGGATGCGTGTTTCAGGCCGCTCTTCCGGAGCGGCCTGATGCAGTTGATCCGTCAAATCCTGTAAATCCTGTCAGATAAGTTTTTGTTGTGGCGCCGAGTTTGTCGAATTGCATCCAAGGGCGGGGGCACCCACAAGAAACAGCGAGGAACCCATTAAAACGTCACCCTTGAAGAAAATGCCTGATTTCAAACAGAAATAAATGATGTAATTTTCCCGGCGATTATGATAAGGAATGGCAACGCTGAATTTTTTCAAAACCACAAAGAGCGGCACGGAGGTGAATAGATGGGCGTTGAAATAATAAAAGTGGAGGCTCTCCGACTCAGTCCAGAGGAACGTGCCTACCTGGCGCGAGAACTTCTGGCCAGTCTTGATGTGATGAGTGAAGCCGACATCAATCGACTTTGGGTCGACGAAGCTATCCGCAGAGACGATGAGATTGATAAAGGTACTTCTAAAACATATCCGACAGAAGAGGTGCTCGCCCGCGCACGGGCTCGTCTGAAATGAGCGGGATATTCTCCATATCAAATTCCCGTATTCACTTATCTACTCGTTGCGACCGGATGAAATCAGGCTTCTTGCCGTGGCACACCAAAAGAGGCGTCCGTTCTACTGGCGCGGCCGTCGTTGACGATGGACGGAGACAAGTCGAAGATTCCCCGTAGCTTGCTGCGGAGATCTTCAAATATCTGGATTTTAAGAAAAAGCATTAAGATTTGAAAATAAATGTGAAACCGTCAACGAATTATTACCTTTCCAAACATGAAAATAGCCGGTAAAACACACATAAATCAACAGGGATTTACTATTATTGAGATGGTGGTGGTTCTGATCGTGCTTTCAATCGTAACCACCGTCATTGCTTACAGGCCGGCAACAGTCAGCAACGAAATTATTGCTCAGGCTGAGATATTTAAATCTCATCTGCGGTATGCCCAGATCAAGGCTATGAATGACACAGTGCCATGGGGAATTCACATTCCTGATGCGAATTCGTACATTTTATACGAGGAGGGTACCGACCCGGCAAGTGACATTCTTCCCGGGGAAACGGCGCAGACGCATACCATGCCCAGTGTTGTTACAATTACAAGCGGAGTCGGTTCAACTTATAAATTTGATGAATGGGGCTCTCCCGGCACGACAACGCAGACCATAACGCTTTCCCAAGGAACAACAACGAGTAACATCACGATAACAAAAAACACGGGGTACATTCCATGAAATTGAAACCGGAATATCATACCCGTGGTTTTACGCTGATTGAAATTGTTGTAACGATAACAATTGCTGCTGTTCTGTCGACCATGATTTTTACATATTTCGGGAAAGTTTTTACGGAGAGCGTTACACCCATTACAAGGCTGAAAAGTTCAGAGGCTTTGCAAAGAGTTATGGAGAATATCACGGCAGATTATAATGTTTATCCTAAGTGGCGAAAAGTGACTGCTTACACATCTGCCGGTTATGTGATCCCGACAAACTTTAACGGTCATTATTACAGGTCATCCGGCATTACGAGCGGAACCACTGAGCCGATCTGGCCGGTCAATAATGGTGGAACTGTGACGGATAATACTGTTACTTGGACTGAAAGCGGCCGGCTGCGGACACTGCTTCCTCTGTCGACATTACAAACCAGGATAGGAGCGGAAGATTCCGACCAGGACAATGCCTACGGGAAATATCATGTAGTTAGAAACAGATTCACGCAGTTTGTGGGCAGTATAGATCAGGACATCGATACCAGCGGAGCCAATACAATCCTTAAAGTAACGCTGAGAAACGAGAGCGGTGAAACCCTTACGGTGTTGTTTGTGTCCGATTAGTAAATTTATCGGGGTCAAGGATATTTTTGATTAAATTCAAAGTATTTAACAAAAAGGGCTTTACGATGATCGAAC
>RPRI01000208.1 GCA_003818505.1 Desulfobacteraceae bacterium
ACAGCCCCAAAGGATGAATAGTCACGAAGCCTTACACAGACTCCGCCTGTATGATCCATGTCGTATATATGGGGGCGTTGCTATGGTTTCATAAAAATTTCTTGCGATATGCCCAAAGCCCATGACCCTGGCAGACCTCTAAATAAGATGTTATGCAAAGCTCTCATGTCCTTGCGAACGGAGGATTTTGAGCCCGAAGATTAAGAAAAAATAATTTACTGTATTATTAACTACTTATTTCTACTCGATATTTTTAATTTACTTTGGATTTCGTTTGGAAATGTTTGGAACAATTTGACCTTGACGGACACAATTTGGGCACAGTAAGCTACATGGAATTTCAATCCTCTGCCCTTTTTTAGAACATTCAACCTGCCAGAAAAGTCGAGGGAGGGGGTACCATTTCTAATTAAACACCTCTTCATTTCCATCAATACTTCTCAAAAGATCTGATTTTATAGTAGATTATTAAATTGAAATTCAATTTCCATAATATACAAATGGTGCCCAATAATAAGGGGACTTCCATTTATCACCATATTCACCTTCGATAAAACCTCGTTTCGTTTCAGCAATGGCCTGCCTGTAGGGGATGTTTTTTTCTTGAACTTTTTTGTACAGCTCGGTCATGAATTTGGAAGTTGAGTCATCCGCCACCTGCCATAAAGAGACGGACAGACCATTGGCTCCGGCAATAAGAAACGACTGAGTGAGGCCTACCACTCCTTCGCCGCCATATATCTTACCTAAGCCGGTCTCGCAGGCGGATAGATTAACAAAATCGGCCTTGATATCAAGGTCGACTATTTCGTTCATCCGCAGAAAGCCGTCCTCTCCGTCTTTTTCCTCATTAAATTGAGACAGAATTAAGGCGGAAAGATTTGAATTGTCCGGGACAACAAGCCCATGCGTGGCAAAATGCATAATTTTATAATCCGCTAATTTACCGCTTTCAGATAACTGTTTTACTTTATTTTCCGTTGCCTCAGCTCCTGTAATAGCTTCCGAGTCACTCACTATAAGGGAAATATTTTCTACCTCACTCATCGTTCCAGGCAATTGATCCCAATTAGCCATGCCGCTCATTTCGTAAAAACTCCGAAGAGAAGCAGTTTTGTCAAGAAAAGCTTTTAGTTGTTTATTCAATAAATCCAGATCAGCCGAGGTAAGCGAGGTGCCCGGCACATAGCTGCTGGCATACTCATAAACCGCTCCACCAAAAGCAAGCATTGGTTTTCTGTCATTCCTGTATTGACGTTCATTCAGCCGTCTGGCAATAGTCATGGACTGGATGTATTGAACAGAATACTTCTCCACCAGATATTTATCCTGCACATCAACCAGGGCTTCAAAAGGTAAAAAAGCGAGAACTCCATCGGGAACGATTAAAAGTTTTTTCCTGCCACTTATTGTATCTTCTACAGGTTTTATGAGTAAAGCATAAAGCGTGCGCGAAATTTCATGGCAGTGTGCAAGGTTACCGCTCCTATTTTCGACTGCGTCAAGCTTACGCTGACCATTTTTTGGCGAGAGGACTATTGACATCCGGTAATAGTTGATTGCCTTTTCAAATTCGGAACTGTTTCCGGTGCTTTTAGCCAGCAGTTGATCTTCTTTCTTTTTTGTATTTAATATTAACCCGCGCTGTTTGTCCAACATATTAAGGGTGGGCTCCTGGTACTGACTTTTTACCTTGGCAAGAAAGCCCTCCTTATGGATTTCCTTCATTGAGACTACAGAATTTGTAATAGCCATTACAACAAAGTTGTCCAGATCAATATTGCTGAAAATCAAAACTGCTTCATCGTGTCCCAATCCTTTCTGAACATCGTCAAGGGATGGAATCTCTATGTCAAAGTCGCGACCGGCAATTCTCTCGGACAATAGCCTTGCCCGGCTTTGTTCAATACTTTGCAGTACGCCTTGTGGATTATTATTCTTCTGGTAGGCCGAGACAAGAAGCTGGTATGTGTAGAGCTGGCTGGCCAAGTAGTCACGCTTATTGTGGGCGGAGGTGTTGCGCAATTTTTCCTTTATGTCAATGGAATTGTGAAGGAACTGAATGGCCTTGCTATACTGTTTCGAAGAGACATAAACCCAGCCAATATTGCTGAGACTGTTGGCAATGGCGGGCTTACTCCCCAGTTTGTTGTTAATCTCCAAGGCCTTCTGAAAATATTCAAGGCTTTTCTCATACTGCCCCCTTAAGCAGTAAATGGTGCCAATGCCGCTAAGACTGATGGCGATATCAGCTTGCCTACCAAGCTTGCGGTTAACCTCAAGAGCCTGACGATAACACTCAAGCGCCATGTCATATTCGCCAGTAGAGATCCAAATTGGACCAATGGTGTTGAATATTGAGGCGATCTCTGCCTCCTTGCCAAGCTTGAGGTCAATCTCTATGGCCTGTTTATAACACTCGACAGCCTTAATATGCTCACCTAAGGCTATGTAATTCTCGCCAATGTTACAGAGTGTCACGGCAATTTCAGCTTCCGCCCCAAACTCCCGGTTAATATTTAAGGCCAAATTAGAATATCTGATCGCTACGTCATAAGCACCAAACGCGTTGAAAATCTTGCCAATATTGTTATACAGAATGGCACTAAAAATTTCTCTTTCGTGTTTTTTTTGGTCTTTCGCAATGAAATTCTTGTCTTGAGCCTGGCGATAATAAGTTAACGCCTTATCATACTCCCCTCTGGAGTAATAGACTTGGCCAATGTTATTGAGTGTCATGGCCTCCTTAGCTTCCCTGCCAAGCCTGATTTCAATCGCAAGAGCCAGATTATAATACTCAATCGCTTTGTCATAATCGCCTCTGGAGTAGTACACCTTACCGATGTTGTTAAGGCTTATAGCCACATCCGCTTCCTGATTTAATTTGCTGTGGATCTCCATGGACTGCTGATAATACTCGATCGCTTTATCAAGCTGACCTTTTTTCTGGTAGCACTCGCTTACCAGGTCGAGAAGCATAGGAACAATAGAGTGAGTGTTTAACTTCCTGTATAATTCCACAGCCTGATTGAAAAGCGAAATTGCTTTATCATACTGCATCGCACTCTTATAGCAGTCTCCAGCTTGAACAAACTGCTGTATAAAATTGCCCACCCGCGGGTTTGGACTCGCCGCCTCCACCTCAGCTGATTTTTCATACATCCTTGCCGCCTCAAGGTATCTGTTTTGTGCTTGCAGAGACAATCCCTGACTGTGGTATTTGTCAGCCATGTCATGACTCTGAGCAAAAGAATTCGCCGGAAAAAGAAAGAGCAGCATCAACCCTGTAAAAAATAATTTTTCAAAGCGCATTAGTAATACCTTATCATCCTAGTTGGCCTTTTCTGTGATTGCGGCTTCATGTAGGATATCCTTCTTATTTTGTTTGTCTGAATCCCTTTTGAACCTTGCCAAACGAAAGCCGCAACCTTTAGCATTAATCGGATAGCTGAAGTAGGTATTTGCAGTGTTGGACTTTGCTTCTTGAGTGTATTCTCCACCAACAACAGTAGTAAAACCGCTAACATTTTTAGGAAAAATTACAATTGGTCCATTGTTGTCCGTATAAGAGATCATGCGCTCTGAAACAAACTCTAATGCATTACCGTGCACATCATAAAGTCCCCAAGGATTTGGTTTTTTTTGGGCTACAGGATGAATTTTGCCTCCGGAATTCTTTTTATACCAGGCATATTCCGACAAGAGTGAAGGATCACCCCCAAAACTATAGGTAGCATCGCTTCCACCACCGGCAGCATACGTCCATAATAATTTGCTTGGGAGAAAATAGTTGTTTTGACCATCTTCTTCGTTTAGTTTTCGTACAAATTCTTCTATATTTTTCAAGTTTACCCTGGTCACGGGACAGTCCATGCAATCCTCATTGGAATGAGGATTATTCCCCATTATGGAGAGCCATTGCCCCCGTGTCACTTCTGTCCTTCCCATATAAATCTCATCGGTTTTCAGCCTCTTCTTGAGATCATCATCAGTAAGCTCAATACTGATAAAATCCATTTTATGTTGGTTAGTAAATGTTTTTTGGATGTACTTATCTTTTTTGGCCTTAGTTTCAGCTGTTGGATAACCATTATTGAGGATAGAACCGAGAAGTCTGTCCCAGGGAATATATTTGTATTTTGGATGTCTGATCTGTCCCGAGTCAATGCAAACATAAGCCTTGTCTGCATTCATAGGAGAAGGTGGAACAATACGAACACTGTTCCTGCAATTTTGAAGTTGTTCTTTTGTGCCAGATGGCCAAATTCCCCATTCCGATATCTCAGGAGAGGATAAATTGAGGATCTTATTACCAAGATCAATTGTGAATAAGCTTGAAATTTGATACGCGTAAATCTCTTCAATGACAGGTTTCACTTTACTCCCTTTGACTTCCCCGCTCAGTTCATACAACTTGCCAGACTCAAAGGGGTACTCTATAATCATGTCAGTGGCTGTATAAGCTGAACTATAACTGGCTTCATCATAATAAACCACTTTATCAATTTTTCTAAAAAGTAAAGGCAATTGATATATTATGTCTTTTGTCAAGTTCACATTCCTTCCTGAAAACAATTGAATATTGGCTTTTGGGATTTTCCGATGAAGAGTTAAATAATAATATGGATGTACAGCCGAAGTTTCACCTGGGAAGGGTAATTGCGCAAAATCGACACTGGTTTTGATCTCTTTATCTGACAGACCTATTTTCTGAACTGGATAGTATTGCCATTGAGGAGAAATTCTGGAATCCATTTTTGCGGAGCAACCAGAAAACACCGCCATAATTACCATTAAAAAAAGATACTTGCATATTCTGTTACGAGTTTTCATTTTCTCTTACCCTTTTTTAACCCATTACTAAAATATTGAAAATAGTCACGTATAAAAATCAAAAGAAGTCTCAATATTTCCATCTGTTCATTCCATGCAAAACTTCTAAATATTTTTGAATTGCATTGGACAAACAGACATATTTACCCCACCTTTTATCGTAAAAAAACAAACTTAGGGTAAGAACTTGCTTTTTGTTAACCAAACCATAAAGACCCTCAAAATCCGAAACCGGGATACTATAGTCTGTCTCATCACATACCAGTTCAAATATATAATCAGACACCTTTTGGGTTTCGGATATCCCAAAGATCAAGATAACGCAATCTCTTTTCAATGAGGTCAATTTCTTCGATAAAACTGATGATTTTCATTTGCCCCTGGCATTTTGGGTAGGACAATGGGAACGCCCGTGTTTTTATGCGTTTCTATGTTGTTTAAAGTATGAGATAGAATGACCATATAAGCCCGATTCAGGAGGCACAAATGACAATGTGCCTCGCCATTTAAAATAGTTAGTGTTCATCCGGAAACCAAGCTCGGACACAGTTAAGTTTCCAATTCGGAAATAGGCAATTTTGGGCAAGCTCAAGGAAATTAAGGGATTGCGCTTAAGACATACGCATAGTATGTCGCACAAGAAATCCCGCGGATTGACACAGAGATCGCTCAAAAGGACCATTTCCGGATGGACACTAGTTAGCATGGCCAGACCCCATTACTGCCCATTACTGTAAAACCGCTTGACTAATTCTTAATTGTAAATACAATGTAAATATGTCAGAACTTCGATTTGAGTGGGATCCGGCAAAAGCTGAAGAGAACATAAGGAATCACGGCGTATCGTTTGAAGAAGCGCAGACCGTTTTCTATGACGATTTTGCCAGGGAGTTCTACGATGATAAGCACTAGGAACAGGAGGATAGATTCCTTCTGCTTGGTCTAAGTTTCAAACTTCGGCTCGTGATGGTCTGCTACTGCTATCGTGAAAATGAGTCGGTGATCCGGATTATTTCGACCCGCAAGGCTACGGCGAACGAAGCCAGGTTTTACAGGAGATAGTGATATGAAAAAGGAATACGACTTGTCCAAAATGAAATCCAGGCCGAACCCCTACGCAAGGAAGCTCAAGAAACAGGTTACCCTCAGGATGAGCCCGGACGTGGTTGAGTACTTCAAGAAGATGGCTGAAGAGACCAACATCCCTTACCAGAGCCTTATCAACCTCTACCTGAGGGACTGTTCTGCTTCCAAACGCAAGCTCGACATGCAGTGGATATCGTGATAATCGCCCCGATGACGACAGAAAGATATTTGAAAAACCACGGATTTGAAGAGAGATGATGGTGCCGGAGGTCGGAATTGAACCGACATGTCCTTGCGAACGGAGGATTTTGAGTCCTCTGCGTCTACCAGTTTCACCACTCCGGCATGTCCGGGTTTATAGACAATTGAGCGCCCCGTTGTCAACAAGAATGCTGAAAAGGCGTGAGGCATGAGTCGTCAGGCGAAAGAATGGAATTTGTGAATCGAACCACGATTCACGAGTCACGAATTGAGGCAAGATACAACCCCGAGATCGTTTTGCTGTCTATAATTTCGCCTTTTGCAATCATTTTTAAAGCATCATCAATATTTATCTCATGAACATTCAGAATCTCATCCCTGTCGAGATTCTGCACAGACTCTTCAAGACCTGTCGCAAGATAAAGATGAATACGCTCATCAGAATAACCGGGAACCGGAACTATTTCGGTCAATTTTTCCAGTTTATCTGAACTGTAACCCGTTTCCTCAACCAGTTCCCTTTTCGCACACTCGATGGGAGATTCTCCGGGGTTTAAAGTGCCGGCCGGTATTTCCCATATGAAGCCTCCTGCCGCATAACGATACTGCTTTATCAATAAAACGGTATTTTTATTCAACATGGGGACAATCGCCGATGCGCCGGGATGGTGTATGATATCAATTTCAGTTGTAACCCCGTTCGGGAGTGTTATATTCTCCGCGGCAAGGGTAAAAACCTTCCCCTTGTGAATTGTTTTTGTTCCGTTCAGTTTCGCAGAGATTCTTTTATCGTTTTTCGATGAAACATCAACACCGAGCTTTTTATTAATCTCTATTATTGATATCCCGCCTTCTCTGATCAAAACCGGGGGCTCAACCGTGACATCTATCACTGTCGAGCCTGTACCTCCTTCAAGCTCTCCAGCGTCAATAATCAGGTCAACGCTTTCGGCTATAACAGGATCAATTTCTGAAATTATGCTGCAGCCAAGGCTTCCGGAAAGGTTGGCGCTGGTTCCGGTTACCGGTCCGCCGACGGCTTTCACAAGGGCGGATGCAACCGGATGGCCCGGCCTGCGTACGCCTATTTTGCCGCTTTCTGCCGTGAGGTTTGCAGGAAGATTCTCATTTGCTTCAAATACGATTGTTATTCTTCCCGGCCAGAATTTATCCATTAAACTTTGAGCTGCCGGAGGAATATTTTTCACAAGACAGGAGAGCATCAGATAATTGTATGCAAGAACAAGTATCGGTTTATTGCTTTCACGACCCTTTATCTCATAGATCCTTCTTACTGCATCTTCATTAAAAGCGTCCGCAGCCAGACCGTAAATAAATCTTGTCGGGAAGACGACTATCCCTCCGCTTCTTATAACTGAAGCGGCTTTCTGTATGAGTTCCGGTTCAGGCTTTACAGGATCGATTTTTATCGTCTTATCTGAAATTTTCAAGTTTTTCCGCCTTTTTTTCAACCTGAAGCGCCATCTCCTTCTTGAATGCATCAAGCATGGCGGAAAGCGCCGGATCTGAAACTCCTAAAATCTGCGCTGCCAGTATTCCGGCGTTTCTAGCTCCGGGTTTACCCACCGCAACCGTTGCCACCGGTATTCCGGGGGGCATCTGGACGGTCGAAAGCAGGGAATCAAACCCCGAAAGGCATGAAGAATCGATCGGAACCCCTATCACGGGAAGAGACGTGAACGCAGCAAGCACACCGGCAAGATGCGCGGCATGGCCTGCCCCTGCGATAAGGACTTTTATTCCCCGCTCCTTGGCGGTTTTTGCTATTCTTGAAGCCCTTTCGGGGCTCCTGTGCGCCGAGGCCACGGTAATGCCGAATGGAATATCAAATTTCTTAAGTACGGCAACGGTTTCTTCCATGACATCATAATCGGAATCGCTGCCCATTACAATTTCCACTCGTGGAAGAACGGCTTTGCGTAATACAGCTTTTTTGCCGATATCCTTACGGTACTGAACTCCTTCCCATTTAATCATTGAAACAGCCAGGTATGCTTTATCTATTGCAGCTGTAACCGTATCCCCGAGCGCCGTGACTCCGAGGACGCGCCCCCCGTTAGTAACAACGGAACCGTCTTTAAACTTTGTGCCTGCATGGAATACGACGACATCCTTTATGCGCGCTGCTTCCTTTAGCCCTTTTATCGGCAGCTCTTTCCTGTAAGAGCCCGGATATCCTCCCGACGCCATGACAACGCACACGGATGCCCTCTCATCAATTTCCAGCTTGCACTCATGAAGCCTTTCC
>RPRI01000209.1 GCA_003818505.1 Desulfobacteraceae bacterium
ATGGATCAACGTGTGAACTTGAGACTCAGATGCTATTATCCGGAGACCCGGGCCATCTTGATACTGAAAGTATTTCAGGTTTCAAAGGGATATCAGGGATGTTGAGAGGATGATGAAAGCTTTTATAAAATCATTGGAAAACAAACACTTGAACCCTTGACCCCTCGAATCCTGGAACCCTTTCTCCCAACTAATTGGGAGAAGAACCTAAAATATAAACCGTTGTGTATGATATATATTTTTAAGGCGTGAACAGCTTTGTTCCCGCCTGTTTTTTAAGAAGTTCTCCGGTGTATCAATTATGCTTGAGGGAAATTGCCGATACAAGAAGAACCTTTTATAAGAAACCATAAATACGTAGTAAGGCCGGTGATGATCCCGGTTAAGGAGATTGATGGAAAAATATCAGGTAATTGCTGATAAAATCGAAGGTGTTTTTCAAGACGGGTTTACCCTCAGCGGAAAGATTCTGCATTATATAGATTCGACTTTTTCAGACCCTTCAGCAGAAGGTATTAATGCAATATTAAGCGGAAACGGATCCGAAAAAGAATCTCTTTTAAGACTGATTTTTTCTCCCGATGAATCGATACAGTCTCTTCTGGAAGAATTTCTTGAAGAGACTGATATCAGGAAAGAAGATGTGAACAGGGTTACCGGGTATTTATCCGCGCGGAAGATTCAAAGCAAAATCTTCTTTCCGGATGAAAGAGGCACCATAAATGCACAAGTGCCTCCGGAAATTTTAGGTGAATTCATAGATCATCTCAATATGCCCGCAAAACTTAACGACAAGCTTGACGAAGCCTTAAAATATGTCTCCTGTGACAGATCCAGGACACTTGCAAAGGTTAAAATACGGAATCGCCGCAAAGAGTTTACGGAAAAGGGGATTTATTTCCTCTGCCTTTTTTTTGAAAAGATGGGTTCCGAGGAGGCAAGCATAGATGAATGTCTCGAATCGGCCATAGGTATTCTGGAGGATTCGGATGACCGGAGTGATATTTACCGGATGTTATCGGATAAAAAAGCAGCCTATTTCCAGAGCCTTATCAATTCCGAAAGGTTTGAGGAAGAGCTTCGGAAGAACAATATTGAAACTCTTCTTCTGCAGGGTGTGAGGCCGGTATCGATTGATAAGGATACGGCGGTAAGAAAAATGAAGATAATAGACCGAATCTGCCTTGCCGTTTTCGGGAAAACGGCATATTATGAAAAAAATATAGTGGTTTCGTAAAAATCAAATATGCTTACTCTCTTAAAAATCTAAAATCCGTTCCCACAAGGCTTTTAAGAGATATTATAATTGATGAGTTTACAGACAGGTTAAGCATCACGGAGTTTAAAAATATGAAATTTAGAGTGGTACTTTTTTGCATTGCAGCCGTATTCTGTCAAATCTGCTCCGGTACTGACGCAAAAGGAACGGAATCTTCTCTGACTGCTGATGAAATTATAACAAAAGTTGAAAACAGGTATTCCGTTCCCGGTTTTACCGCACGATTCATCCAGGAATCCACATTAAAGGCAATGGATATAACAGATGTTGCGGCAGGGAAGATTTTTGTCAAGCGTCCGGGCATGATGAGATGGGAATATGAAAAACCCGAGAAACAGCTTGTGATTACAGACGGTGAAAATCTATGGATATACAGGCCTGATATCAATCAGGTCATGGCCGGAAAAGCTCCGGAATTTTTTGGAACAGGAAAAGGGGCAAGCTTTTTATCGGACATCCGGATAGTAAGGCGCAATTTTTCCGTTTCACTTAAAAAAAACAAGGAGGATTATTTTATTTTAAGGCTTCTGCCGAAAGAAAAAAGGGCAGATCTTGCGGAGGTTTTTCTTTCGGTCTCAAAAAGATCTTTTGAGATTTCAAGGATCGGCATTTATAATGCGTACGGAGATGAAACGGTTATAGATCTTCTGGATTCAAAGTTTGTCGACAGTCCCGGTTCTATCTTTACATTTAAAATACCGGAAGGAGCTGAAATTATAAGGATTGGTGAATAATGGGAAATGTTGATCTTAAAAATAAAGTCAGGGGTTTGTTAAAAAAGAGAAAAGCTATCATGCTTGCGCATAATTACCAGCGTCCGGAAATACAGGATGCTGCAGATCTTTGCGGGGATTCCCTTGAGCTCAGCATAAAGGCCGCGCAGACCGATGCCGAAGTAATTGTCTTTTGCGGGGTGCATTTCATGGCGGAGACGGCTTCGATCCTCTCCCCTGAAAAGACTGTTCTGCAACCCCGCATGGATGCGGGATGCCCGATGGCCGACATGGTGACTCCTGAAGCCCTTTTGAAAAAGCTGGATGAAATATCCCCCATGCCTGTAGTTACATATGTGAATTCAACTGCAGCGGTAAAGGCGCTTTCAACCATATGCTGCACTTCGGCAAATGTGGTGAAGGTGGTAAACAGCCTCGATGCTGACGAGATACTGATGGTTCCCGATAAAAACCTTGCAAAATATGCCTCGCTGCATACGAAAAAGAAACTCCATTTCTGGGATGGTTACTGCCCGATCCACAACATGCTTACCCCCGAAACCGTTCTCCTGGCAAAAGAAAAGCACCCCGGAGCCGTTTTCATGGCGCATCCCGAATGCCGCCCTGAAGTTCTTGAACTGGCTGATTTTGTTTTAAGCACTTCCGGGATGATAAGGCATGCCGTTGAGTCGGAAAACAAGTCTTTTATCGTGGGAACTGAAGCAGGGATACTCCATCAGTTGAAAAAAGCAAACCCTTCAAAAAGATTCTATCCTGTTTCTCCGGAGATGGAATGCAGTGACATGAAAAAGATAACCCTTGAGGATGTGGCGGTAAGCCTTGAAAATATGGAAGGAGAAGTAAAAGTTCCGGGAAAGATAAGGATTCCGGCAAAAGAGGCCGTCCGCAGGATGTTAGACCTTTCAATCAGCAAATAGCTAAATCGTAAAAAGCCTGATATGCTCTCTTAATGAGCTTTTTGGGGATTTTTAAATCATTTCGCTAAATCACAAGAACTCTCCCGCCCAGGGCGGGATCAAACAGCTTGTGCTTTTTAACGCTCAGTTCTTTAAAAATCTTTTTACCAAAAATCTCAAATCAGTTCGCATATAACTTTTTACGAATAATCAAAATGTATTTGCAGCAAAAAGCGAGCGGCTTAAATAGATGTCCTATATCGGCTTTATTTACAGAATCCTCTCTCATCAAGGTAATTTTTAGATTTGCATAAACCCAGGTTGCATGCCTTGCACGCATTTTCACACAAGCGTTCGATTTCATTCAGATCGATATTTGCGCTTCCCTGGCCGGCATTTTTCCTTGCATAATTTGGGTCGAGCAGCAGAGCCTGTTTTAGATCATCAAGGCAATTTTGATATTGCCAGATGTTTTTGTAGGCCGCAGCACGGTTCAGGAAAGAATCAACACGTTGTGGCTTTAGGCTGATAACCCGGTTAAAATCTTCAATCGCTTTTTGATATTGCCTGAGTTCAAAAAGCACTACGCCGCGGTTGTTATAGGCATCTGCATAATTAGAATCGAGCTTCAGTGCCTGATTAAACTCCCCGATTGCAAGCTGACGGTTTCCCAAGTTGTAATATGCAACACCGCGGTTGTTGAACGAAACAGGATTCTTTGAATCAAGCTGGATGGATTCATTCAAATATTCAATCGCTTTATTGGGATCCTTGTATTTGCCTCTCTCCCATAATGAAATGGCCTTCTGATTCCATTCCCCGGCAGGAATAGCCTGAATAACTTCATCATATTCTCTTTTTAGCTGATTCCTTTTATCCTTCTTGCCCTTTTCCGGCAGCTTTCCAAGTTCCCTGTTCAGATTTTCCAGCTTTTTGATTTTCTCAAGCAGTTCATTTTCCCGACCTTTCAGCTCGATGAATTTTTCCATAAGAGCCTCATCTTCGTGAATTTGTCTGACTCTTTTATTCATTACACTTGTATCGACATTAATTTTCATCTCGAGAATCATTCCAAAGCCTTCATCAGTAGCGAAATTTTTTTGTGATAAAATATCTACGGAGAGAATTCCAGATGCAAGTGCAATGGTTTGATCCTTGGTTAGGGTGAAGTTTTCAACCACGCTCATAGTTTCCAGATAGGTGCCTGCTTTTTCAAGCGCTTCGGCCTTTCCCTTGGCAACTGCCGCAATTCTTGCTTCATCCGGAGACTGGCTTCCGGCAAATGGCTGGGATACCGATGAAGAAAATGTTTTAATTTCCTTTTCTTTGAAACTTTTATTTTCTGAAGCTTTTAGAGGTACAACTCCGGGCGGGTTGCTTTCCAAAGCTTGCTGATTTATTCCGTTTGCGCCGGAGAAATCCGCAGAATAGGTAATAACAGAATGAAGCAGGAGTGATGAAATCAAAATTATTTTTAAAAAGACTTTCATATAACATTCTCTCCGTTTTTTATAACAGGTCTTTAAGTTAACGGTTGGCTGCTACAGCTTCTTCACGGTAAATAACCTGGAAAATAATACTCGACAGAACAGTGAATATCCCGATCAGTGCCAGAGTTTTAGAATATCCGAATATTGATGACATAAGCCCGAGAAGAATGGGAGCAATTACATTACCCAACCGCTCTATCTGCCTGTAAACACCGAGCCCTGGACCAACGCCGATTTCTTTAACAGCATTCAGATGGGAAGCCATTTTTGCCTGGTTTGAGACAGAAATAGTATGCGACATCCCCAGCATTATGATTCCGATAGCTACCATCCACGTGTTTGTGAAAAAGAAAAAAGGTATAAGCGACAAACCGGATAGCACTCCGCCCCAGAATATAAAAGGTTTTGCCGTAAAATGCCTGTCGGACCATTTCGAAACTGTCTGGCTGAAAAGGATCATCATGAGGCTGTATCCCATGATATGGCGGCCTATATCAGACTGGCCTGAGCCGAGGCTTTTCAGAAACAGGGGCGCAAGGTAGTAAACAAAACCTATCAGGCAAATTTTATTGGGAATCGACTGGAAGATGGTAAGAGCGGCAAAGTTCCGGTTTGAAAGAAGCTTTATAAAATCCCCCGGTAAGGGCAAAAGGGAGACAAATTGCTGAAAAATTTTACCCGCTCCGGACTTTTTCCCTGTCTGAAAACCGGATCCGGGTTGTTCCGTCATAAAGAAGTAAATAAAAAAGACTGAGATAACTGTAATTGCCGCCCCTGAATAGAACAGAATACGGAACCCGATCCGTTCAGCCACCATGCCTCCTATTGCAGACCCGCAAAGAGTTCCACCGTAAAAGGCCGAAAGAAAAATTGCCATTCCTTCAGCGCGGTTGGAGATGGATGTGGTCGAAACGATATAACCCTGTGCCGTAATAAATAGGATACCAAAGCCGGTTCCGGCAATGGAACGGTAAATGATGAGAGTCAGGATATTGTTTGTAGTGCCGGTTAAAACGAGTCCTGTTGCGGTGACCGCGGCTCCTATGGCAAAGGCTTTCCTGTGGCCGAGAGTATCTGCCAAGGCTCCTCCGACAGGAAAGCTGAGAGCAGTGAACAGCATGAAAGCCGAGATGGGAAGACCGATGATCACTTCTTTGCTGAGGCCCCACAGGGGGCGGTAGATTTCCCCGGCATAGAGGGGCAGAAAAGATATACTAAGGGCTTCGGCAAATACAAACAAAAATACAGCCGGACGGATTAATACCGGTGAACCGATAACTACAGGACGAGGTTGCTCTTTGCTTTCGGAAGTGAAACGGGTGATTATGGATTGTATTCCTCTGACCGGCTCATCGATCGCAGGGTCCTGTGGCTTATGGTATTTCAGCGCCCTGGTGAATGAAAGGAAAAGATCGTTGAATCTCAGCCATCTCACCCTGAAAAGGTATCTGTGCCGGTCAAACCGATCAAGGGCATGATCAAGGAAATCAATATCGGTTCTCCTGATGGAAAGTCCTGTCCGCTCAGGATTTTTGGCCAGGCTTATATCGGCGGCAGCCCTTTTGAGAGGAATTTCGATCGTGAAGGCAACAATAAAAAAGAGAAAATCGATTGTGGCAAGAATGGAGATTAATATTATTGTGCCTGTGTCCAGAATTATTGATCTCACCTGTTTTGATATCTGCTTTTGATCAATACCTGTTACGAGTTTTCCCTCGATTTTGCCGCCGGTTGTCTGAAGCGGGAAACTTAGGGAAAACCGGCTGCTGTTTCTGCCTGCCTTAACGGCATCATCGCCATCAATGAATCTTTCCCGGTCAGAGTAATACATGCAATTCCCAGAATTATCGTAAATGGCAAGGAAGGATAAATTCGGGGCATCTGCAAGGATTTCATTGAAAATAGGTTCCAATCCCACGAGCTTATTTATCGGAATCCCCTTTTCCAGAATGTTTGTCAGATTATTCCTGATGCTGATTCCGGCTGCATGAAGATTGGATCTGACTATATCAACATAACTTTTCTCAAATGAACGCGCATCAATATATAAATAGGCAAGCTGTGAGATAACCATAAAGCTGAGAACAATGAGCAGGATTTTTTGGGTCAGGCTGCTTCGCTGCTTATTTCCCATCTATAATCTCCCTCATGTACCTGATTTCATTTGCAGCATACTCGTTATCTACCAGAAGGTTTTCCAGTTGGCACAGGTTCATGTTCAGGTCTTTCCTCGACTGCCGTATATATACCAACCCTTCGGAAATCTGCTTATGAATCTCTTCCACTTCGGGAGGAATGTCGGCTGAACCAATCTTTGTTGAAGAAGGGTTTTCAAATATTTTTTCAGCGGCCTTTGCAACCATCCGACTCGCAGGTTTAATGAAAAAAAACTCTATCAGCAAACCAACAAGGAAAGCTGAGAGCAGTATGGAGAAAATCAGTTTATTACGAAACGCCCTTATAAGCACTGCTTTTTTATCATCAATAACCGACTTGCTGAAAGCAATCCCCAGGATACCTTTGTTCCCTCCAAACGGAGGCACAATCGGAATCATGAGATAGTATTTGCCTTCATATTCACGGATGACGGTACTTTTTGCGTTCCAGTCAAAAAGCCTGCGTAAGGGCAATATTTTATTTGCATAAAATGAGTGTCTTATAATTTTTACGGCATCGGCATCAGTCACGGTTGAGCCGCTCGCTACAATGAATTCCGCCTTGCCCGAGAAAAAGAGATTGTTGCCATCCTGGTCAGCAAGGAATATTTCTGAAATATCCTCAGATTGACCATAAAGTGGCTTAACAAGGTTTTCCATGCCGACAAAGCCATCAATACGCTTGCCGAATTTAAGAGCGGTTTCAATTTTATGTTTTAAGTCCTTGCCTATAATTTCATATTTTGATGTGAGGGTTTTTAAATAAATTTTTTCAAAAGATAAAACACTAAGAAACATGCCAAGTGAGTAGGATAGAGATAAGATACCAACAACAATCAATATTATTTTGCCGCGAAAGCCTATAAATTTTTTCAGAGATTTTTGCGACCGCATAGTTTACAGATTATCCGGCATTTAGTGATTCTGTTTGTCTTGAAAAAGTGAGAAACATATTTTCATAACAAGGCCGGCCGGCGTCTTTCCTGCTGACATTCAGATCCGTCCCATACCAGCCGTTGCTTAACATTTCATGCTGTTTAATGAAATCCGTGAGTACAACAGGCTGAGAGCAGCCTGATTCGAAATTCATGGGAGAATGCAAATCCTGGTGAACAATGTAGCGGAGTTTTCCTCCGTATTTTTTAGCGAGCTTTTTAATGATGAAACCGCTGTCAAGAAGAATTTTTATGTTCCAGAAGTTATACGGAGAGACCGTAGCGCAAACATGATCGTGTATCCCCATATCTTTTATTATCCTGATGGCATGTTTATTCATTATTGAGGCAATGGAGTTGCCGCGATAAGAAGGATGCACGCATACCATTTGTAGATTAGCCACTTTGTTCAGAATTCGGGTTGGAAATTCAAGGTCGATCCCGAGATTCCATTCCGCATCATTTATGTCAGGGAAATAGACATTTCGGAAAGCAAGGAGGTCATTACCGGAAAGAACACCGAGTACAAAACCTTTTATGCCAAGATGATCTTTCATGAAATCGGCCGAAAAAGGCTGAAGCGTATCTTTTCGGAGCAGATTTTCGATTATGAGATGCTGCAATTCCATTATTTGCGGCAGGTAACTTTCGTCGAGAATCCTGATTTCATAGTTAACTTCAGTCAAACCCGAATTTTTGTTCATTTGGAATATAACACCGGATTGAATAGGTTTTTCTGTTGAAAAGATTTTATTTCGGCTATCTTGCATGTTGCATGTTCCCATCGACGGCTTCGTAAAAAGTCATTCTGCTGTGTTGCGCTTCATCTTTCGTCATTGCAGCGTACCAATATGTACGCTTCATTCCTCAAAATTCGCGC
>RPRI01000210.1 GCA_003818505.1 Desulfobacteraceae bacterium
TGTGCGATCTCTGTGTCAATCTGCGGGATTACTTGTGCGGCATACATTGCGTATGCCTCCGCGCAATCCCTTGATTTCCTTGAGCTTGCCCAAAATTGCCGATTTCCGAATTGGAAACGCAATAGTGTCTATCTTTAGTTTCCGAATGGACACTATTTATGAGGTCTTCAAAGTGGTTTTGAGCGAAGCCGGTGAAAATTAGGCTCTTCAAGCTGCTGCTGCGATGCAAAAGGGCAGGTAAAAGATCTCACAATCAGTATTGCCATGAACGCGGCTAAAATCAGCTTGCAGCATAACCTGCCAATGGCAGATAGTCTTATTTTCGCGACGGCAAATTTTTATAAATGCACTTTATGGACTCAAGATTCTGATTTTGAAAATCTGCCTAAAGTAAATTTTATCCCGAAACAGAGTGTCGGCCAATCAGGGCGTTGAACTGGACGCACCTTGCATAGCGTCGCCCATGACGCCATTGTTGTGCAGAATATTTACAACTCTAAATTCATGTCATCTGTGTCCTGTTTTCCATCTGCTGATATCAACCGTGTCCTGCAATAGTTCATAACGCCAGGGTATCGCGCAATATCTGCCCCGGAATAATCAGGCTCTCAGCATACTGATTAACCAGGGTTTTAGACAGGATTTACAGGATGGACAGGATGTTGCCGGCCGGCCGGATGCCGGACAGGTAATACGCCATCGTATGCGGCGATCAGGCAATTAGGCGGATAAAGAAAACGTAACCCATAAAGTAATCGGTTGCGCTTACCAGTCTCCGCAGAGCGGATATGTGTTTCAGTCCGCTCTTTCGGAGCTACGGGTGACGAATCTTCAAAATCAATTACTGCCTTGCCGTCACAGTTTGTCAGAGGTAAGATAATTTCTCCCCCCTCTGTTGGTATATTTCAAAGAATTGTCAAAAAGATTGGTGAAAAGCTTATGCAAACGTTTTGAGTCGGCAAATACAATGATTTTCAATTCAGATGGAAAGTCCATGCTCATTCTGATATGCTTATGAACAAAGTCCATGCGAGAGTGACTGATAGAATCCTTAAGAACCTCATTTACACAACCAACATTTAGCGCCAGAAGCGGTATTTCTTAACTGACTCTTTTATTATGGGTAAGATATGAAATGGACGGAAGCAAAAGTAATTTTTGATTACAAAGATAAAGAGGCCGCGGCAGATCTGATTTCAGATATATTCAATCAGTTTGGTTTGCAGGGTGTCGTTATCGAAGATCCGGATGAAGAACCTGCCGAAGGCTGGGGAGATGGCGCTGTTGAAAAACCGGCAAACAATTCGGTTACAGGCTTTTTCCCCTCCAATGCAAGCCTCTCAAATAAATGTCTGGCACTTGAAGAAAAGCTCAAAGAGCTTGAAAGTAAGTTGGGTATTTCCTGGCATATAACATACAGCGAAATAGACGAAAAGGACTGGGCGGAATCATGGAAGGCCTTTTTCTGGCCGGTAAAAATCGGCAAAAATCTTGTAGTCAAACCGACCTGGCGGGAATATGAGCCTGGAAAAAACGACATAATTCTTGAAATAGATCCCGGAATGGCATTCGGAACCGGCGCTCACCCGACATCAGCTCTCTGCATGTGCATGATAGAAAAGTATTTAAAACCGGGGAACTCTTTTCTCGACATAGGCACCGGCTCAGGGATTCTCATGATCGCCGCGGCAAAACTCGGGGCCGGGCGCCTTTTGGGAACAGACATGGATGAGGTTGCAGCGGAAATCGCAAAAGAAAACCTCCTTTTAAATAAAGTTGATGAAAAGAGTTTTGCCGTAAAAGTTACAAGTCTCGTAGAAGAGATAAACGAACGTTTTGATGTCGTTGCGGCAAATATTCTTACAGCCGTTATCCTAAATTTACTCGAAGATGTACAGAAAGTCATTTCAAAAAACGGTATCCTGATCTGTTCGGGAATAACCGAGAAAAACAGGGATGTAGTAATTGAAAAAATGAAACTTAAGGGCTTTGAAATAATCGATACCGAAACTTCCGACGGCTGGGTCTGCATCGCCGGAAGAACAAATATTGGAAATCTCCTAAACTTTTAAACTTATTTATATAAAACGCATCCATTCGTTCTACATACAAAAATTTAGTTTGTATTTAATACAAAATAAATGTAAAGATGATTATAAAATATTACATAATTGCATTATAACAGGTTAGGATATATTACATGTTTCAAAGAAAGATATCAACGCTGCTGGTCGAGTGGAAAAATAAAAAAGGAAGAAAACCACTTGTCATCAGGGGCGCTCGTCAGGTCGGCAAGACTTCCGCTGTTCATCAATTCGGAAACGCCGAATTTGAGACATACATATACATCAATCTGGAACTTGAAGATGAAGCCGCATTGTTTACCCGTATGCTGCCTGTCAAAGACCTGCTTCAACTTATTCAACTGAAATTCAATAAAAAGATAACGCCAGGCTCAACTCTCATTTTCATTGATGAGATACAAAATTCCGACATCGCGATGAATCAGCTTCGATATTTCTATGAAGAAATTCCGGATCTTCATGTAGTTGCGGCGGGTTCTCTGCTGGAAGTCAAGATAAAGTCGGCGGGTTTTACTTTTCCTGTCGGCCGGGTGGAATATTGCTATCTCCATCCGGCAACATTCGATGAATATCTCGCCGCGCTGGGTGAAACAGAGGCACGAAACTACATTGCATCGGTTAAACAGGATTCCGTTATTCCTGAAGAGATACACATGGTGATGATGAAAAAATTCCATTCATACCTTCTTGTCGGCGGTATGCCCGAAGCTGTAGCGAAATATGCCGAAACCAGGAATTTTATCGATGTTGATCCCGTATATGAATCAATACTTGTAGGTTTAAGAGATGATGTTTTCAAGTATGCAAGCTCCGCTAAAGCAAAATACATCCAGCACATTATAGAACACGGATCAAAATATGTCGGCTTTCAGTTTAAATATGAAAAATTCGGAGAATCGAATTTCCGCAGCAGAGAGATGGGTGAAGCATTTGACGTGCTGGAAAAAGCAATGATTATCAGCCGGGTATTCGCGTCATCATCGAAACAAATGCCCCTGATGAGCAATCTGAAGAAATCCTCAAAGCTCCTGCATCTCGATATCGGGCTGGTCAACTACCAGACTGGCATGCGGTCCGAAATTGCCGTTACGGATGATATCAACGCGGTATATCATGGGCAAATAAGCGAGCAGATTGTCGGACAGACATTGCTGGCGATGAACACCGGCAAAAATGTGAATCTGAATTACTGGTACCGGGAACAAAAAAGCGCGACTTCAGAAGTGGATTATCTGATAGTCATAAACGATAGGCTTATGCCGGTTGAGGTCAAATCCGGCAAGACCGGGACTTTGCGATCTCTGCATCTTTTCATGGATGAAAGCCATTGTGATTTTGCCGTAAGGATTTACTCCGGAAACATGACAACCGAAAGGATTACAACTGCCGGCAAAAAAAAGTTCACGCTTTTTTCCGTTCCATTCTATCTCTTATTCAGAATCCATGAACTTTTATAAACGGTTTTTCAATACGCGCACATTTCACCTGCACCCTCGAATATCTTCCGCCTCAGGCGGATTGAACCCTATCCTCCTATCTTTCACCGTAGATCCGCTATTGCGTTGATATTTGTATAAGATAATGATTGAAAAACCTCGTTAATTCGGTAGTATCGGATTAGCAATAACAACCGAGAACCGTAACCAACGAGGTTAAAACAGATGATACATCAAACGGTATTGCCATTCAAGTTAGAAATTACCAGGGACACGAATACATCACATGCCAGGTTAGCGTTATTGGGGGAGTTTTGTGCAGGATTGGATTTATTAAGAGTTATTGATCGGAGTTTACCTAAGCCCGGCAGTGGTGCTGGGTATAAGGCAAGTGAATATATATTTCCATTGGTATTGATGTTAAACGGTGGCGGTCGCAGTTTGGAAGATATGAGGGTAATTCGAGGTGATGTTGGATTGAGGGAGATATTGCCATTGGGACGTATTCCTTCATCGGATGCGGCTGGAGATTGGCTGCGGCGAATGGGAGAGGGGCGTGGGTTGGAAGGACTTGCGGTGGTCCAGCGCAGGTTTTTGAAGCGGGCTTTGAAGTATGACGAGACAAAGGGTTATACACTTGACATAGATGCGACAGGAATAGAGGCGCAGAAGGAATCGGCAGTTATGACGTACAAGGGATTTACAGGTTATATGCCGATAGTAGGGACATTAGCGGAGAATGGGCTGGTAGTCGGTGATGAGTTCCGGGAAGGCAACCAGTCGCCCGGGTCACGGAATCTTGAGTTTATAAAGTATTGCATTCAGCAGATGCCCAAGGGCAAGCAGATCAAGGCTCTGCGTGCCGATGCGGCTTCGTACCAGGCCGATATTATCAATTATTGTTATAAGGAAGAGATGGAGTTTGCGATAGGGTCGGATTTGGACGAAGCAGTTGTGCGAGCGATAAAGTCATTGCCGGAAGGTGAGTGGCGATCCTACCGCGGGAGGCATATAGCCGAGACGGCGCATTGTATGAACCGGACGAAGAAAGCCTTTCGGTTGGTTGTGGTACGCCGGCCGTATCAGCAAGGGTTGTTCAGCCATAAGGAGAACAAGCTTCGCTATACGGCGATCTCATCGAACCGGACGGAAGCAGCCGAAGTTGTGATGGACTGGTATCATCAGCGTGGGGAATGCAGCGAGAATCGGATAAAGGAGCTTAAGATAGGATTTGGGATGTAGCGGATGCCGTGCGGTCAGACTGTGGCCAATGCAGTGTTTTTTCGGATCGGGTCTGTGGCTTACAACATTTGCCGTTTATTTGTGCTCAAGACATTAGGAGTTGGTTGGCATAAGCATCAGGTTCAGACTCTTCGCTGGCGTTTTTTTCAGACAGCGGGCAAGGTTGTGGATCATGCAAACCGGGTGTCTTTAAAGGTTCGCCGGGGGCTGTATGCTCTTTTTGAAAAGGTGCGTTTAAGAATATGGGAATTTGCCAATACATAAAGTAGCTCAAAACAGATCGAGCTGTGACAATCATAAGGAGGGGTGTTTCTAAAAAACGGTTTTTGTGTTGATTGAATATGAATTAAGCACCTGAAAGGCAGCGGCATCGCACTACAAACCCGATTTTTAAGGAAATGACCGCTTAAAAGACTCCTCCCACAAAATCAATGTCGGAATTTGGGATATCAGACGTTATACCAAGAGAAGTGAGATTTGATATACTAGAAGCTTTTCATCATTACCTTGGTCCGTGGGATAAATAACGCAAGGTTTTGCAAAAAAATTATTTTTTGTCCGATGCAGCAGCTTTTCACAGGATTGACGGGATTTCGGGCTTTTTACGAAACCACCAAGTATCATTTGACATAAAAAGTCCTCATGGTAATATTATAAAAAAGATTCCGGCATGAAAAAATTAAAACATGATGAAGAATCCGGGAGAAATATTATGATGATAAACTACAGATTAAGAGAACCCCGGTTAACCGGGATTTTCAAGATATTAATCTTATACTTATTATGCCTTCCATTTTTAACCGGATATTCACATGCCGGGGCATTAATGCCTAAAGGTCTCGTAATTAAAGATAAATTTCTCCACGGCAAGGGCCTTCCCATTGGGAAGGTATACTCTGTACAGGCGGATGTAATAATTATTCATTCGGATAAAAAATACGGATACAGGGCTAAAAAAAATCTCCCTCTTTTTATTGGAGATACCATCATCACACGTGATAAAGGACGTATCGAGGCTGTTTTAAATGACGGCAGCACAATAATCCTCGTTCCCGATACAGGCATCGAGCTTTCTGAAAGCATGTATGACAAGAAAAAAGGAATCAGATCTTCGCTTGTAAATATGACTCTCGGAAAAGCGCGTTTTCTTGTGACAAAACTGGTCGATTTTAAACGTTCCGATTTTAAAGTAAAAACAGAAACGGCCATAGCCGGGGTAAGAGGCTCTGATTTCATCATAAAGACCTCTCCGGGCTTTACTGAGATAGCGGCTCTTGCAAAAACAAGCCTTGAAGTCGCAAGCACTTTATCGCCGGAGAAGCTTACAATCCTTTCAGCTTATGAGAAGATTTTCGTTGAAAAAGGCTCTCTTCCCTCAACTGTCGTAAAAATTTCGGCTGATGAGATAAACCGGATACAAGATGAATTTCAGGCTTCTCCCGGGAGCAAATTGTCGGAAGAAAGCGTTATTATTAATAAATTTTCAGGAAACAATGTGACAAATATCGCTATAGGGAAAGGAAGCGAAGCAAATCTCGGTACCGTAAAAGTGAAAGGCTCAAATATTAAAGGAGCCATCATTAACGATGCTACAGCAACAAACACGTCCAATATAGCCGTCGGACCCGACGCCAAGGCAAACACAGGCTCCGTTGTAATTGAATAGCAGATGTTGCAAAAAATAATATTAGCTACAACAAGCGGCATTCTACTTACAGGCTCTTTTCCTGAAACCGGGCTCTCCTGTCTTGCTTGGTTTGCCCTTCTTCCCCTTCTTATTGCAGTAAAAGATCTTAATTTCAGGCAAAGCTTCAGGCTGGGTCTTCTTGCCGGACTTGTTCATTATCTTACACTGCTCTACTGGCTGTCATATACCATGAAAACTTACGGGCATCTTCCAGTTTACCTTTCCGTACCGGTCCTGTTTCTATTCTCTTCCTATCTCGCCCTGTATATAGCCCTCTTTTCTGGAATGTTCTCGTGGATATCATCAGGTCCGCTATTCTCCTTTTTCATGATCCCTGTTTTATGGGTATCAGTAGAATATATCCGGTCGTTTCTTTTTACGGGTTTTCCGTGGGAACTGATAGCATATTCCCAGTATAAATCATTGCATATCATACAGGCTGCGGATATGCTCGGTCCTTATGGTATTTCTTTTCTTCTTGCCATGTCGAATGCAGCGTTTTTTACCGGATTTTCATACGTAACAGGAAAGCGCCGGCATGAGAAAAAGATTTCAATACGCCATTTTTTAATCCCTTCGCTTGTATTCATACTCACACTTTCAGGCTTCTGGTATTACGGGAAAAACCGGGTTGAAAATACGGACATGGCTGTTTCGGATTCGGCAGGAATGAAGATTGCGGTTATTCAGGGAAACATAAGCCAGTCCGAAAAATGGGATCCTGCCTTTCAGCATGCAACAGTAAAAAAATATTTGAATCTGTCAAGTGCTGCCGTAGCGGATAAACCGGAGCTTATCGTATGGCCGGAAACCGCGGCCCCGTTTTATTTCCTTTATGATGCTCGCCTGACAAAAAAGGTGCAAAACGGGATTGCCGACGCAGGCACAGATTTTTTAATCGGCAGCCCTTCATTCGTGAGGAATGTTAATAATACTGAGTTTTACAACAGCGCGTATTTGCTTGATTCGGATGGAAAAGTTACCGGCAAATACGACAAGGTTCATCTTGTCCCTTTCGGTGAATATGTGCCTCTGAAAAGATGGCTGCCGTTTCTAGGAAAGATGGTTGAACAGGTAGGAGATTTCTCTTCCGGCAGAAAAGGCAGCACGATCAGTTTTAACGGACACAAAATCGGTGTTCTGATATGTTATGAATTGATTTTCCCTTATCTTGCAAGGGCTGAAGTAAAATACGGCGCGGGTTTTCTTGTCAACATAACAAACGACGCATGGTACGGAAGAACAGGCGCGCCGCATCAGCATTTTTCCATGGCAGTATTCAGGGCGGTTGAAAACAGGCGCGCTTTAGTGCGCGCAGCCAACACTGGAATAAGCGGTTTTATTGATCCGGCAGGCAGGATAGTCGGTTCAACGCCTCTTTTTGAAGACGCGGTCATGACAAAACGAGTACCTGTTTTAAGCGAGATGACTTTTTACACACGATTCGGGGATCTTTTTGCGTTTTCTTGCATAGCCTTAGTGATACTGGTATTTCTTGTAAAAAGTCGTAAGAAGTGATATTTTAAAGTTCAGGCTGAAGGCGAAAGTGAAAAAGGCGGTTTTTCAACTTTCACTTGACCCATCGAACCCTTTTTTATGATAATTATAAAAAAATATATGGAGGAACACACCATGTCTATAGATTTAAAACAAAACATTAAGGAAATGGGCCAGAAATTAGCAGAACTGAAAGACTATCTTTGACTTCGATAACAAGGAAAAAAGATTAAAAGAGATAGAATTTCTGATATCGAAAGATAATTTCTGGGAAAGCCATGAGAA
>RPRI01000211.1 GCA_003818505.1 Desulfobacteraceae bacterium
TATTTCCCCCTTGAAATATAATTTCAACAGGCGGCTGAGAAGAGAGGCCGGGGCGATCCGCATCAGCAGGCTTGCTTTGCATATGTCTCCGGGCAGGTCCGACCGGACCTGGTCATACATCTGATCTTTTATAGATTTAAGTAAGCTCCTGAAATTTCCGGCATCGGATGACAGAGCTTTAAAAATGAAAAACGATACATGATTGAAAAAACGATGCTTGTTTACTTCTTCCTGTTTTCGTGTGTCGATTGAGACGGGAATCACATAATTGCCGGATGATATTCCGCGGCTTGTTAAGATTCCGTGCAAAGCGCAAACAGACGCTGCAAGCGCATAAGGCATAAGCATCAGATATCCCGCTTCATTAAAAGCATTTTCAACAATTGCTTCCGTTTCCTTCCTGCCGAAAGAAAGAACCCTGAATTTGAACCCTTTTTTACCTGAAGAGAGAGGAAAGGTTCGGGGAGGCGCCTTCTCGGCTATTTTTATAAACGCCCTGTTTACACGTTTTCCCGCCTTAAATTTATCCATCCACATCGAAAGATGGGCGGGCTCGGTAATCGTCATATTGTCCGAATCTTGGCCGTTTTCCCATTCTTTATGGAAGTTATTGAGAAAAGAATCGGCGCTTCTTGCATCGAAAAGAAGATGATCGAAGGTCATGGCGATATAGCTTCTGCCGCCGCCCGTAAGAATATGAAAAGCGATGTGGTCTCTTTTATTACTAAAAAGAGTATTTATTCCCCTTTCAAGATTTTTGATAATAACATCAAAAGGTTCATTTCCCGTTAACTTCATGGTATCAATAGATATTTCAGACTTAATAGCCGGGGGAATTTTCCAATAAGGAGCGAGGTTAATGTCTCTTGAAAAATAGCCGTTTACTATGGGGCGTTTTTTTATATAAGTTTTCAGGGCATTCCCGATCTCAAAAATGTTAACATCGCCTGTAACCTCTATAACAACCTGGGACATGAATCCGGCTCCGGTTTCCTTCATGGTCATGTGGTTCAAGACATGAACAAACCAGTCGATTCCGGTTAAATAGCGTTTATTTCTGGAATACGGGAAAGCAATCATCAACTCTATTCCATAGCCCCGATTTTTGATGAAAGAGATCTTATCGTCCTGAAATCATCTCTGGTAAGCCCCGATTCCATCAGTTTGATTTTATATTTTTTTTCTATCACAACAAGAAGCTCGACAAAGCCGAGGGAGTCGATTCCCATCTCGTGAAGTGGAATTTCCGGTTCGATTGAGCCCGGTTCTACCGACAATATTGCCGCAACTTCCCGTATAAGCGATTCTTCAATAACTTTATAACTTTCCTTATCCATTCTATTCCTTATTGTTATTCCCCGATTTTATACCACCTTCCGAATCGACGCTTGATTTGGAAAATTGAGTACCAGAGTAAGTAATACAAGTGCAAAAATAGTGCAAGAGTTTCGGCTCATACGTGAAACAACTCTTGCATGGCAGGCATGGATTCACCAAGTCGCAATTTCGGTCGATAGTAACTGCTTTCTCTCAATCGTATAATTCCAAGACCGTCAAGATCTGAAAAGAATCAGAAGCCTCCCTCATTCCGGGCATCAAAATAGACCGTCTCATCATCTGTTTCTGTCAGTTCGAGATATTGATGCTCGTTGCCGCGTTTATGCTCGCTGTTTCGGTTAATATTTTTTGAAATAAGAATCATCATAATTATTTTTCCGGGTTTATAATTTTTTTCCTGTTCAGGCAAGGCACAACGGTTATTTATAATTAATTTTCTTGACTTAATGCTAAATATAAGTATATTTCTTGAATCGTAATCGTTTTTATGGAGAATGTCATGTCTGAAAACGTTCAGGAAAAAGCAACGATCAGGCCAGCAGGATATGCGGCTCTGATTGATCTGTATGCTGTGGAGGTTATCCCGAACTGGCACAGATCCCTGATCACAACCAGTGGAATCCACCGGATCAACTCGACCGGAAGCGTTATCGAGGAGGTCTATCCGCCCAAGTACTGGCCGGGAAACTCGCTGGGCGATCATCTCGAGTTCGCGCTTAAGTATGACGGCGTGAATCTCGCGATCCTTGCCGCCCTGTTTCAGATAGTCGTGCTTGAAGACTTCCTGCGTTATGTCCGATCCAAACCTATCGGCAAGTATGCGCGGCGGTTGTGGTTTCTGTATGAGTATCTTACCGGAACGATCATCCCGATTGATGACTTGAAGCAGGGAAACTACATCGATCTGCTCAATCCTGATGAATACTACACAGTCTCCCCGGCCAGACAGGTGCGCCGTCAGCGAATCAACGACAACTTGCCTGGCGATCACAGATTCTGCCCGATAATCCGCCGCACCGATATCCTTAAAGAATTCGAGAAATCAGATCTTCCGGATCGCTGCCGAAAAGTCGTTTCCGGTTACTCGCCTGAATTGCTGAAGAGGGCATTGAGCTATCTGTACTCTAAAGAAACGAAATCATCATTTGAAATCGAACACATCAAACCCAATTTAACAAGGTCCGAACGCTTTGCCGCATTGCTTCAACTGGCAGAACGCGAAGACTTCTGTGAAAAAGATAATTTGATTGACCTTCAGAACCGCATTGCCGATCCGCGATTCTCCGAAGCCGGCTACCGATCTAGTCAGAACTATGTCGGTGAAACAGTCGCCTGGCAGAAGGAAAAGATACATTTTGTGTGTCCGAAGCCGGATGACCTGCCCGATATGATGGAAGGTTTGGTCGCCTCACACAAACAAATGGAGGAGGGGGCCGTCTGCGCTGTGGTTCACGCCGCCGCCGTGTCCTATGGATTTGTTTTTCTGCATCCGTTCGAGGACGGCAATGGCCGAATCCATCGGTTTCTGATCCACAATATTCTTGCCCGCCGCGAATTTACGCCCAAGGGGATCATGTTCCCCCTATCGGCATCCATTCTGAAAAATCTTGCCGATTACGATGCTTCCCTGGAGGCGTTTTCCCGACCGCTCATGACCCTCGTGGAGTACTCGCTCGATGAAGACGGCCATATGACCGTTCACAATGATACAGCACGTTGGTACCGCTACATTGATATGACACACCAGGCCGAAGCGCTCTTTAAGTTCATCGCACAGACCATCGATACGGAACTTGCCGGCGAGCTGGCCTTCCTGGCGAACTACGACAAGGCCAAAGAGTCTATCTGTGAGATCCTCGACATGCCGGACCGGCATACGGATCTCTTTATCCGGTTCTGTCTGGAAAACAACGGAAAACTTTCAGAGCGGAGACGTTCAAGCTACTTTCATTACCTGTCGAAAGATGAAATCGCCCGCATGGAACAGGCAGTCCAGGCAGCCTACAGAATGGGGAAATAAGCCACTGCGGTGGCCGGGATCGTTTTGTGGCAATCGTTCAAGTTAATCTGGTGGTAGTTATGCATCCATTAATATCTTTCCAGTGTCTTTTCTTTTTGAATTTTAAATTCTTCTTCAGTCAAGATACCTTTATCCTTTAAGTCTTTTAGCTTAAGCAACTCATTATATAAATCATGTTTATCACCTGCTTTTATAGTTATATCTTGTTTAACGGCAGATGTTTTATCGCTAACATGAACAATTTTGTATTCATCCGTATATGCTTGAATTGTAGTGCCCTTTATAATTTCAGCATTTGTCCCACGTTTGAGGAGGCCAAAAGGGCCAAAAATAATACTTGTTGCAATGACAGCCCCTGCTCTGTCATCACCTTCTTGACTTTTAAAAGAGCGTAATTTGATTGGCTGATTATCAATAGTTGAGGTGGACTCAACGCTGATATTTAGGCTCCCTTTTCTTCCTATTCTCCCCGCTCTTTTTGCATCAGACACAGAACCTAGAACAACCGCGCCTTTTTGAATAACAATTACACCGTCAACTATAACATCCTTGCACACTTCAAACCTAAGGACTGTACCTGTAACTACTTTTCCACTTGATATAGTATTTATAGTCACCACGCATAGTTCTGTTCCATCAGGTATAACAACTTTTTTCGTAATCTCTGGGCTTTCCTGTGCATATTTTATCTTTTGTGCTTCCGTTTGTAAAAATTTCTCTGCTTCGGATGCCTGTTTAACTTCCTGTTCCGTACCAACGCCAGTATCTTTAAGGAGTTTGGTCACGTCGTCAAACTTACGGGATATTATTTTGCCGTCTTTCGTTTCAATGCGGATATCATTAGCGTTCATTTCAATAACGCTTCCGTATATGATGCTTCCATCCTTAAATTTAACACCTTTAATATTTTCGGTTTGTGCAAAAGAATAGGTATAAAAAAACAGAATAAATAAGACCATTATGGCGCAAGTCCAAGCTTTTTTGTGATGTGGTCTCATACCCTATTAACCCCCTTTGGTTAAAAAGTGCGAAAAGTAACCTTGACCTTAAAGCCGTGTTTCTGGTACCTATCTCCTGAGTAGTCACAAATATTATTCTTTAATTTTATTCCCCGATTTTATGCCGCCTTCCGAATCGACGTTTGATTTAGAAAACCTTAAGACCGGAGCCGGGTCAATCCTCTCGATTTGAAAAACCTTGTCATCTTTGAAATATACATTTACTTCACTCGGGCGCGAGTACCAGTAATGCCAGATGTTGCTCGTCAAAAGGGGTGTCTTGTGAGTGGGCGGATAACAGTACGCCATAAGAACCGCCTTCTTGCTCATCCCTAAAGCTATTGTACCGGTTTTAATGTTTTCACGTTCAGCTTCGGTTACCTGATACTCGCCGACTCCGACCTGAACCGCCTCGACGGAAAAATACCGGTTGAAAAGTTCTTCTGTGCTTATCGTGCTTGTCTTCCTGTTGTTTATGATCGTAAACATCTGCGCGCTTCCATCGGGTGTAAACTGAATCTTTTCGCCCTTAATTGAGTGAATTTTGACTGTTGTCCCGATCGGGAGAATGGCTCCCCTGTGATAATTCGTGGATAAGATTTTGTTTGGATTCTCATACCATATGTTTGTCCTCGTATAATATGCTTTACCGGAAAAGCTTTCTGCATAGAGGGGAGAACAGGCTAAAGCTAAAACAAATATGAGAACAAGACTTATTGAATATTTGTTTATGATTTTCATGGCTGACTCCTTATTTTTGGATTTTTATAGTAGATATTATTTCAGAACTACAAATTTTAACACAGTTTATCTGGTCTATGTCTGCTTCCGATGTTGCGGTACATAATTTGATTCCTGATGAATTATCCGGAACAGGACATTCGTATGCAATCTGATTTTTCAACATGAGGGAAGCGGCTGCAAAACTGAATGCGCTTCCTGTCAGCATGCTTCCGAAGAGTGGTGAATATCCGGCCATTGTTTGACCTGAATTTGCCATTTCCCCGTATCCGGTTTCATCTCCGGTCATTCCGTCCGCATCTATTACTGTAATATCAGGTTTGCCGTGCATCTGACCGGAAAAAGATATTCCTGCCACTTTGCCGTAGTTGTTTACGCATTTATCTTTTGAAAGCATGAAAAAGGCTCCTCCTTCACCGGGAACGGAAGAAGGTGAAGCCGAAAATGTGAATGGTTTTATTATTCCGTCTTCGGCGCTTTTCAGCTTCATTTTGCAGACATATTCCATAACCATATTCAGTTCATCCACGCATCCGCACAATACATGTTCGCAACGTCCCTCATTTAACCATAAACCGGCCAGAAGAAGAGCCTTCTGGAACGGAAACGAAAACTGTGCAAGCGTTACAGTCGGCCCCCGGGCCCCGAGAACAGACGATACATATGAAGCGGCGGCATTGTGAACGGAGTTGGAAAATTTCGTCGGAGATGCATTCGCGTCGCCGTAATCGAGCATATCGTCAATAAAACTGAAAGTTGTCGAATGCGGACCGAAGGCAGTTGAAAGAATTATTCCAAGTTTTTCATTATTTTCCACAATGATGCCGCTGTTCATGTAAGCATCGTAAGCCGAAAAGAGAGCCATTCTCGTGAATTTATCGGCCCGTCTGATTTTTTTTGTCAGAGATGGATCAGCAAGTATTTCCTGATTCACGCGGTATGCCGGAAGCAGGCCTGTCCTTGAAGGCTCTCTCCAACCCTCTTTCAGGGCTTTTTCAAAAGAATTGATTCCCCGTCCCCGCGTAAAAACAATTCCTATACCGGATATAAACATATAAGGTTCTTCACCCTTCTTTTCACTCTAAACCTTGACCCCTCATAAAAAATCTTATGCCCTTCCGATAACTATTGCGGCATTGTTCCCCCCGAAGGCAAGTGAGGTAGAGACCGCAAAGGAGCCGTTTATTTCAGTATTTTCTGAAACAGGGCTTATGGGAATTTCATCATCTTTGCATGCAAATCCGGCGCTTGCCGGTATCCACCCCTCTTTCAGTGCCTCGGCAGTGTATGCGGCCTCAAGACCCCCTGCTGCGCCCAGAGTATGTCCCGTATATCCTTTTGTTGAAAAAAATCTGATATTTTCTCCGAAAACCCTGGATAAAACGGCACCTTCGGCCTTGTCGTTGTCGATGGTTCCGGTTCCATGGGCATTTATGAAACAGACATCTTCCGGAGATATGCCCGAATCGGACAATGCGCTCCGGACAGCCGACTCGAGACCTTTGCCATCCGGCCTCGGAGCTGTCAGATGATATGCATCGGCGGCTGAACCGTATCCTGACAGGTATAAGAGAGGTTTTTTCCCTCTTCCGATATAAAAATCCTCTCTTTCAAGAACAAGTATTCCGGCTCCTTCACCCAGGTTGAGTCCGGTCCTGTTCCTGTCGAAAGGAGCGCACAGAGAATTGCTCAGAATCCCGAGAGAACCGAATCCGCAAAGGGGAACCCGGTTGAGTTCATCAGCTCCTCCGGCAATTGCAATATTACAGATGCCGTTTTTGAGAAATGAGACAGCGATTCCGATGGCATCGGTTCCGGAGGAACATGCATTTACGACAGTAATGGCCGGCCCGGAGGCTTTTACAGAATGTGAGACCGCTTCCGCGAGGTTTCCTTTTAAATAACGATCAATCGGCTTTAAATCCGCACTGCCCGATTTCCGGAAAGAATCATAAAAATCGATGTCATTAAGCTGGCTGGCTACCGTTGTACCGAGGCATACGCCGGTTTTGAATCCTGATAGCTGTGTCGGAAGCCCGGCATCGTTTAAGGCTTCTTCCACTGCGGCAAGAGCAAGTGACAAGGTGCGCATCCCTGTACTGTTCCATTTTTCAGGCAAAGATTTTACTTCGAAAACGGGATAGGGCAGGCGGCTTGGAAAAATAGAAACAGGGCCGGCATTCCGCTTTCCGTATCTCAGAGAATCAATATTTTCAGCAAGATTGGTCCCTGCAGCCGAAACAGCTCCTATTCCCGATATCACTATATTCATAATTGATGCAGTATATCTGTATTAGAATACAGGAGTCAGAATTCAGAAGCCAGAATAAAAATGAAACCCCAAAAGTGGCTAAAATGAACTAAAATTTGAAGTTTTTTCCCTTAACTTTAGCTCACTTCCAACTTTAGGTGCTTCAAACTTTTGAACGGTCGGTAATTTGCTGGAGGCATACACTGCTTCTATTCTGGATTCTGGCTCCTGACTTCTGACTCCTGAGTAGTTACTATTTTTTCATGTTTCCATGTACGTATCTTGCGAGTGTGTCTATGGAATAGAAGATTTCTCTTCCCTGTTTCATGTCTTTAACTTCAAGGCCGAAATTTCTCTGAAGAAGCACAACAATTTCCACCGCATCGAGCGAATCTAACCCGAGCCCGTCTCCAAATAGTATCTCATCATCCTTAATATCCTCCGGTTGAATATCTTCCAACGACAGATTTTCGACCAGCAGCTCTTTCAGCAGTTTCCTGATACCATCCAGACTCACATCCTTACTTTCTTCCATCAAATCATCTCCTTAAAAGAGACCTTTGTATAACACCCTCTTTTGCCCGATTACTGTGTCATGCTCAAATTTAGGCACGAAGTGAAGCTTTCGCGCTATCCTCGACATACTAAATGTATTCCTGTGGTTAAAA
>RPRI01000212.1 GCA_003818505.1 Desulfobacteraceae bacterium
AGCTGGTACGAGCATACCCGCTTTTTTAATGAACAAAGAATATCGGGGCCGTTAGCTCAACCAGGCAGAGCACCTGACTCTTAATCAGTAGGTTGTTGGTTCGATTCCAACACGGCCCACCAAGCAAATTCAAGTAGTTATAGCTTGTGCTTGTACATATGCGATTTTTCTTTGTTTATTGGATCTGTGTGCAGGCATACCATAAAGCATTCCGGCTGAATCTATATCTTCATCAAAGCTCGACTAATTACGGACGCATCATAATGTAATATAAATAAGTTATATATCCTTAAAGCAGGAGAATCAAAATGTGCATTGCCGATATTCCTGAAATTAGCAATCTGAGTACCTCAGAAAAGATCCTATTGGTCGAGGATATCTGGGATAGAATTACTGTTGATGAGATGAGTGTTCCTGTTCCTGAGAGCCATAAGAAGGAGCTGGATAGAAGATTTCGACGCTATAAATCTAAGCCCGGTAATCTTTTATCTCTTAAAGAACTTGAAGGAAGGATAGAACAGCGGAAATGATATTTGATTTACGATTTCTTCCCGAAGTCGAGGAAGATGTAATTGGCGGCTACTTATGGTATGAGGAAAAAGCCAGAGGACTTGGAGAGGAATTTCTGCGTGTGTTTTATGCCTGCGCCAATGAACTTATCCGTAATGCACTACTTTATCAAAAGGTATATGGCGACTTCCGGCGGCGCCTGCTAAGGCGATTTCCATATGCAATATACTTTCGAATAGAAAAATATGAAATTGTTGTTTTTGGACTTTTTCATTGCGCTCGTGATCCTCGAAGTATCAAATTGAACCTTTCGGATCGGAAATGAACTACCCCGCAGCAGTCATTTGTAAGTAATGTTCTTTAAACCTGGTCATTGATTGCAATATTTTGATATTATTTCAGTTTGTTGAGACTATATTTATATATTGATGAACGTCCCCTAAAAATTCTTAATCAGTAGGTTGTTGGTTCGATTCCAACACGGCCCACCAAATAAATCAAGGGGTTAGCCAAGTCAAGGTTAACCCCTTTTTCTTTGTCATGTCGTTTTTTACCAGTCTTTTACCAGTTTGATTTTTATACTTATCGAAAAACAATTGAAAAATATTAAAAGTTTTTCAACATCCAGAATTAAGCCCGTCCGGATCGCTTCAAGTGTTTCAGGATTCCCGGAAATAAAAGAGGCCGTACTTTCGCTACCGCCTCTTTAACCGTCCGCCCCGCAAGCTGCCCTATAGCAACTTTATTTTCTTAAGTTCAGGTAACTCTTTTAATTGACAGACTGACATACAAACCCTTACGATACATAAAATTCATATTGAACCGTTATTGCATTAAATGGCTTGGTTTTGATTCTTAACTTTATAGGCGTTCTATTTTTAACCGTGCTGAAGCCCATAGGCATAAATGAAACCACATCTGTAATGACACCATTATCAGCAAACACAAAATTAAAATTGCTTTTTGCCGTATGAAAATTAGAAAAAGATTTAATGCCTGCGGGTTCCATGTATCCGTTTATAAGATATTCTCCTGTTGCTGCATCACGTTCAACAGTAAACATAAAGTTGATATGCTCGGTTTTGATTTCGCATGATTCTTTATCAGAATAAATCCAGCGCCAGCCGTTCTGTACTGACGGAGTAACGTTCTGCCCGATATATGGATGGGCACAGCCACAGAAGGTAATCAGCAAAAAAAGAAGAAGTTTGTATCGCATGAAATAAACCTCCTTTTATTTCAATTCCCCCAGTACTTGTTCAAGGAAGAACTTAATCTCTGTGGCTTCAGTACAATCAAGACGTTTATCATCAAGGACTTCCTTAATTTTGAAACATAGGTTTTGTTGTTGCCCACCAGTTTCGGGATGATCTTCAAGCCAATATAGGAGTTCATAAGCTTCTTTATAGTTCACCTGTTCATCTGCAAGTATGCCCTTTAACATTCCCTTAAGTTCGGATAATTCATCTTTGGCGCTGAGCATTATCTCCGTTGTGTGATCCTGAAGCTTAAGGAAAACATTGGCGCAAGCTATAGCATCTTCTTTGGCATCATGATGCTTAAATGCTGGAAGATCGAAGTGTTTAACCAATGTTTTTAATTTGCAGTCTTTTAGTGCGGGTAATTTTTCTTTGGCTATGGCGCATGAATCAATGTAGCTGAAATTTAAACCTAAATTAAATTTATCGGAAAGCGCTTTTAAAACTTGTTTATCAAACAAACTATGCGCAACCAAGGGGTAATGAAAAATATCTTTTATTTCTGGGAAGAGTTCACCAAATACCGGCTTATTAAATGTGTGTTCTTCTGTAATTCCGTGTATTTTTGATTGAAAGGTTGCATGGCCGCCAACTGGTTTGATCAAATAACCCTTGGCTTCAATAAGTTTACAATCAGACATCTTTGCGTAGCCGATAGCACAAGCACTCACTCTTTGAGGATTTGCAGTCTCAAAGTCAATTGCAACGAAATCTCTCATTTGATCGACTCTCCGTAATAAAAGAATTTGAGATTTTCTTTTTGTAGTGAATCTCTATCGTCTTTTCAAATCTGTTGTAATTATAGAATATTCTATTGAAAAAGATAAATCAACAACATCCTTTATTTTCCAACGGCCATTGATTTTCCAATTTTTCAAACTGTTCACGTTCAAATTGTTTCATGGTTTTTTCTCCTTTTTATTCGATAAAGTCTATCATTTCCGGTTCTAAAAGTGAAGCCCTGCGCTTGCTTTTAATCTCCTTTCGGATTTTTTCTCTTAACTGATCCGGTTCGATTCCGTAAAAATCAGCCAGATGATTGAAAAAGTCATGAAGCAGCCGATCTATTTCCTGGAAACTTTATTAGGTCTTTTACAGAAAGCATTAAAACCGCAAGCCACAACTTCATTTCAGGCGAAAGAACTTCTTTATTTTCATAATTTTCAGGAAGTAATGGCCGCAAATGTTCACCATAATAACTTTGGTTGAATTTCTTCTTTTTTTAACATTTCGGACATTGCATAAAACCTCTGAATATTATTTTGCCGATAGTTGAAAATATCAGACAAAACCACCATCGACGCGATAGTTTGTTATGAGTAATTAAGCCGGTTTAGCCTTTTCTTGTAGCATTTTTCATCTCTTGCCCTGCGGTCCTTCGCTGCTTCAGGGTTCAAGCGATCATAGAGTTTTTCTCTCAGCGCAGCCGTGGCCATAATGCGGCCGCTTCTATGACTCCATTTAAACTCCCTGGGAGAGCCCGCCGCTTTCCACGCGTTTAGAAAACTATAATATTCTCGGGTTTCCCGACTGCCTTTTATAGCTTTTTCATAACGTTCTTCCATTTTTATCATCTCCTTTAATCTTGTTAAGCCGCCTTAAATACGGTTCTTCTTGGCTTTAATAATAGTTGAAAACTGTCAAGCCGCGCTCGCAGTGTTTTCGTCGAAAGAATCAATATTTGCTGATCTTTTTTCAAATCAAGTGAATTATTTGTGAAAAGATCCTTAAGGTTTAAAAATTCGATTTCGGTAAGCTTGAAGTTTTCAATGCCGAATACCCTTGGAATTTTTTCCAGAAGCCCTTCTATCCTTCGTACCGCCTCTGACAAAGGTAAAATGCGGCTTTGAATGCGCTCGTTTTTTTCTGAAATTAATAATTGAGCCTTTAAAATGTCAATAATGTTGCTTTCGAATGAAACGATTTTATGAAACGTGATAGACAGTTTGCGATGCACCACCTCAATAGTTTTTTGCTTTTCGACACCCCCCCCATAACCTCTGCAACCGATCTTTCAGGATCTTAAGGTGCGGCTCGTTAAATTTGACAACCGCATTTCACGCAAGTTCTCTACGGACTGACAAATTAACACCCAAGTTGATTTTCCTGCATCGCAGAAGATCATTTTGTTCTTAACATCGTTTGCGCCTTTATGGTTTCCAATCACCAGGAGTCGTTCACGCTCTTGTGACAAGGGCCATATTTCGTTATCTATCTTTTCGACTTCCTGAATATTGTTGACCGCAATTGCTTCTTCATACGATTTGAAAAGCGCGGCGCTTTCGTTGATTTCTTTTGTTGTAATTTCAAATTCCATTTTATTTATTCTCCTTTTTTATTATTTATACTTCATTGCATTATGTTTTTACGCGATAACTCGCGGTTAATGTCAAATACTTCTTAATTACTATCTTATGTCAACCCCTGTAAAACCGGCATTTCGCGCGGGTTAAGCATTGTCAAATAGCTTTGCTGCCCAGGGTAAACCCCGGCGTTTTTGCTTTGTCCAATCCGCCATAATCTCGGCCCGGTGTAATTCCCATGCTTTCCGAAATTCCTGAAGCATATTAGGTGATGGATTTGCCAACCTGAAAATTTCAAAACGGTCAATGTGATCTTCGGGAAAAAGCCGTTTCAAACAGTAATTACCGGATTCGAGAAAATACTTCATGGCCGGTGAAATATCGCGCTGCTTAAAATGCCTCATTCGTTTCGCTCTGTTTGTTGGCATTTATCGGCCTCCTGGTCTTCCGGCCTTATATCGTAATGGTTCGATGTCCAGGTTCAGCCCCTTCAATCCGGCGAAAAAACCGGCCTTACATTCATTAACGAATCTATTCGGTGGTGAACCTTTTTCAACTTTTACAAGACGATATGTGATTTTAATAACAAATTCTGTTTTCCGCTGCATTATTTGATAGATAAAACCACCTATAACAATGAAAAATATAACAAATGTGATTTTATTCATGTAAGCCTCATTGAGTTAATTCAGCTATCGAAGATTTTTGGGGCTATCAAATTTCTGTTCTCTGGCCGCATAGACAGCTTCTTTGTAATCATTACCATAATCATCTAACTTTTGTTCTCCCTGATCAAGATAATAAAATCTGCCTTCTTCTAAATAGAAAGAAACAAGACAATAGGAGACATCTATGTCATCCCAAATTAATTTACCATTCTCTTCTATTCCTTCTGCAACTGAAACAGATTTATAAGGTCTAAAATCAGGTGGGCCATCTAGCATTAAAAAGGAAAACCCTGTTAATTTAGAAAGATCAAAAGCAAGAGAATATTCATGCCTTGTAAATTCATTTGGTTTTACTTCAGCCCACATTTTGACTTGGGGTAGCCAAAAATCGGGCAAATACCAACCTGATGGTAGTTTATAACCCTCTGGTTCATATTGGAAGGTAATCCCCATATGTTCAAAAAATACTGCCCAGCGTGCTTCAAGGCGGCTTCTGAATCTATAACCCCTATAATATGTTTCAATAGGTTCGTAATTTTTATCATACATTTTAATTCCTTCCTCTAAACATTACGCTTGGACAGTATCCTCGACAATGTCACTGTCAACCAGAGGTGCTACGGGCTCTAAAAGCAACTGCCCTTTGATCCATGCATCTCTTTTCGCAGGGTCTTCACTTATAGCTTTTTCTATTGCCATGCTTTCGTGGTATTCTCTAGCCAAGGCAGTCATTGTCCATTTTGTTGATGTTATACCAAATTTTTCTATTTCTTCTCTAATGTGACCAAGGTCAACCCTAAAAAATTCTTTTCTGTAATTCATTTTATTAATCTGCATCATGATAAAATGTTTGTGGAGTTGGTTTTCCAAAGCCGGTGCATTCTCGCTAAAAATCATTGCGTGGACGTCAAATTCAAAAGGTACACTGGAATCACCCAGTTCTCTAATTCGATCCAATGGATCGAGCCTTCTGGTTAAACCAATCTTGTAGACGTGCTCCCCGAATGAGCCAATATTTGATATGATGTAGACATGACCTCTCTTCGTCTGCTGGGCCATAGACAAAGCTCTCTGATTTTTTTCCTCAGCGATCTTCAGCTTTTCAGCTAAGTCAACAAGTTGCTTCTCATATTTCGCCTTTTGCTCTTCGCTTGCTTGAGCAATTTGAGCTTGAGCTTTTTCCATCGCCTTCCTGAGCAAGTCTTCTTCTTTAGCTGCTTCTCGAATTGCACGCTCATAATCTCGTCTTGCCTTTTCTTCTTCCCGTATCTGATCCTTAATACGTCTCTGTTCTTCTCTTTCTTTCAACTTGAGTTGTTGGACTACTGCCGCCCATTTCAGCTCATTAATTCGCGAAGATAGATACTCAGGTAATATTTTGGCTTCCCGGAAGGCCTTTCCATTATGATTAACAAGGGTAAACGCATCCTTAATTTCCTGCTCCAGCTTTCCTGCATTGTCATTCTTGACACGCGACAATATTGAATCAACTTTGCCGTTGAACGCATCAATAACGAAGTTGATTGCCGTATCCTTCCTCTTTACTTCAACATATTCACAGGCTGCCGCAGTATTATTGCGAATCATCAGTCTTGTACGCTCACGGGCATTCTTGAGCTCAGTTCCAGCCTCTGTGAACCCAAACTCTTTGGCCAAGTCATCAAGTATGCTGTGACTTGGCACAAGGTATTCATCGCCGTATCCTTCGATGATATTCTTCATTGCCTTCGCTGTTTTCTCAAATTGATCCGCATTCTTCATTGCTTCATACGCAGAACCAGCTATTTCCTCCGCTTTCTTATTAGCCGTATCAATGATCTTACCAGCTTGAACTGTAGCTGAATCAAGAACCTTTGCCGCGTCTTCTTTAAGTTCTTTTGCCTTTTGCCTTGCTTCGGATGTCACAGAAGCTGCTTCATTTTTTGCTGTTCCGACAATCTGCACAGCTTCATTTGATGCTTTTTCTTCAAGTTGCTTCGTATGGGCAACAGCCTTTTCAATCTTTGCCTTGGCTGTGGCCAGAATCTCTTTTGCCTTCCCAACAGCATCTTCAACAACTTTCCACTTTGACAATTGTGCATTTTCTGCTTCGAGTGTTTTTATCTTGGCTACTAACTCCAACACAGATGTATTGCTTTGATCAAGTTTGATCTTTAGTTCCGCAGCAGTTCTATCTGCTTTGTTTTTTTTGCTGATTACTTTGCTAAGGATTACTATGAGGACAACAATGACTGCGGTAAAAACAAGTGTTAATAGTTGATTCATGCGGCTATCACCTTTCTTCTAGTTACACCCAACATTATTTATATAAATGCAGTTGAATATTAAAGATGTAATCAAAACCAGTGGTTAATGTTAATTCTCTTGGAATTTGTTTACTGAAAATTGATTTTTAATACAATAGAATTCGATTATATGTATTTTATCGCAGAGGAATTTAATGTGTGAACTTTTGTGGGACTTTTTTCCAAAATTTGCTAAAATAATAAAAATCTTGACAAAATATGTAAATTGTATTTATAATTATATCAAATAAATATCAAGATTTGAGGAGGTTAGGAAGCTCGGTTTGGGCCCCTCTTAATCAGTAGGTTGTTGGTTCGATTCCAACACGGCCCACCAATATAAAGAGGGGTTGACCAGATTATGGTTAACCCCTCTTTTTTTGTCCTGATATTCAAACTCACAGAAACGTTTTATATCCTATATTGAGCGCCTTCCCCAAACGCTTCGCCATTTCCTTTCCGATGGGACGCTTTCCGTTTTCCATTTCAGAAATATGCCGCTGGGGGATCCCGGTCAGTTCGGCAAGCTGGGTTTGTGTCAAACCTTCCCGTGATCTTGCCCCGATCAATGCCTTGCCTATGAGCTGCGCTTCCGAATATTCCGGATAAGCATCACGCCAGGGTACCGAATCCGACACATCTACAAAGCCCAGAGGCTTAAGGGTTTTAATAGCCTGTGCCATGTTCACAATAAGACCGATGAATTTTAATTCAACGGTCTCTGTAGGGTGCTTTTTCGTGTGTGCCTGCATATGTTACCTCAATAAGTTTTATTTCCTTGTTAATTAGTGTCCATCCGGAAACTAATGATAGACACTATCGCGTTTCCAATTCGGAAATCGGCAATTTTGGGCAAGCTCAAGGAAATCAAGGGATTGCGCGGAGACATACGCAATGTATGTCGCACAAGAAATCCCGTAGATTGACATAGA
>RPRI01000213.1 GCA_003818505.1 Desulfobacteraceae bacterium
AGTTAATTAATATTGAGTTCTTATTAAATGATCGGATATACAGCAGATTCAAAGATGGCGGAGAATTCTTAGAATGAATCATGAAAAAGGGGAGAAACTCTTTGAGCCTAATACATCCGATCCTCCGCGTTTTTTTCAGAATGAAGCCCTGATAAAAACATTCGATGAGGCAAAGACTATGGATCAGAGGGAGCTGATCAATACCGTCAATTATATTCATTTCACAGACAGCCCTGTTTTTGTTCTTCTGCAGCACCCGGCCTATCAGGACAAGCTTCTCGCGAAAGCGTATCCCGAACCCTGTTTTGACAATAAACTGACCTGCCAGTGGGACGAATCCTACTTTCAATACAAACTGGAATCGTACCATCCCCTTTATATAGTCTTAATAAATAATCAGTCTATGATTGTCGCACCAATCAATATGTTGACCAACTTTAAAAACAGCTTCACAATCCAGTTGCCTGAGAAAAGTTTTGTCCTAAATCAACGCAAGGCACAAAGATATCCATGCAGGGGTATCTTTGCTGAATTGATACAAAGCGATTTTGTTGCGAGGGGTGAATTGATTGACTTCAGTTCTGAAGCATTCAGGATCAAGGCAAACTCGGAAGCATTTAAACATAACAACTGCTTTAATCCCGCTGTTCCCGCATCGGTTCGCCTGATCTCCAATGACAAAATAATCTATACCGAGCTCTGTAAATGCATACGCCGGCAGGATGATCACAATATATCAAAAGAAATCGTATTTGGTGCTGAAAACAATCATATCAGCCGTTTTCTGGCAAAAAAAATCCGTAATCCCCGGCGACAAATTTCACCACCACTGGCCGCTGTATTTGAACATCCTTTCCTTAAGAAGAAAATTCATAGAGATATTTTCGATATTTCAACAACGGGGTTCTCCATAAGAGACAGACCTGATGATGATCTGTTGATGCCGGGCATGATGATACAGGATCTTTCCATTATTCATGCCGGTCTCTCAATTGCAAGTTGTGCAGCACAGATCATCTATCGGCGGAAGGTAGAAAATAATGTACGTTATGGCATCGCCATTCTGGATATGGATATCCATTCATACAGTCGGATAAACCATATTCTCAGCATCAATTCGGACCCTCGAATTTCTGTCTCCTCGGAAGTTGATACGGATGCGCTCTGGGAATTCTTTTTTCAGACGGGATTCATTTATCCCGAAAAATACCGTTTTTGCATGGCTCATCGTGAGAATTTTATCAAGACATACCGTAAGCTCTATCAGGAAAATCCTGAAATTGCCAGGCATATTACCTACGAAAAAAACGGGCGGATTTACGGACATATGTCTATGATCAGAGCCTATGAACGGACATGGCTCATTCATCATCATGCTGCAAGGTCAATGGGAAACAACAAGCTTCCCGGTTTTGTAGTATTGCGGCAAATGATGATTTTTTTAAATGGCATGTATCAATTATATTCTTCAAATATGGATTATGTTATCTGTTATTTCCGTCCTGAAAATAAATTTCCAGACCGTGCCTTTGGAGGTTTTGCACGGGACATTAACAATCCTCAGGCCTGTTCACTCGATCTTTTTTCTTATCTGTCACTGCCTGTTACATTCCCTGAAAAATGCCTTCCCCAGGGGTGGCTTTTGAGAGAGAGCATCTCCGTCGATCTATGGGAGCTGGCACAATTCTATAAGCACAACTCCGGTGGCCTTTTACTTAATATTCTGCGTTTTGGAGAGTCTGAACCAGATAATAACTCTCTGGAAAAAGTTTCTGAACGCCTCGGTTTTTTAAGAAGGTGGCGGATTTATTCTCTGATTCATCAGGATCATCTAAAGGCTGTTTTTATTGTTGATCAGTCGGATCTGGCAATAAATATGTCAAACCTCTTAAATTGCATAAAAGTTCTTATTACTGATCCTTCGGGGTTGCCTTCGGAACTGCTTTCACTCGCTGTATCAAAATTGGGTAGCGTCTATAACCTTGACAAAGTTACTCTCCTCATTTATCCTGCCGCCTATGTCAAACTAGACGATATTTCTTATAAAAAGCAATACCAGCTTTGGATCCTTAATTTGCGCTACTCGAATCAATTCATGGATTACATCCAAAAGCATTTCAGAATGCAGTACGTCTGATAGCAGAGCAGATAAAATGGAGATAAATGGAAGACACCCCCCTATATAATACAAGAATAATAAAAAGCTTTGCTGAATATATGAGCCAATATCATCCCCGGATTGATATGGCGCCAATTCTGAATTATGCCGGAATCACGACTTATCAGCTTGAAGATGAAGGGCATTGGCTAACCCAAACACAGGTTGACCGGTTTTATGAAATCCTAGTTAAAACGGCAGGCGATCCTGATATTGCCAGAAAGGCCGGACAATACACATCTTTTACCAAAGCGGCAGGTGGTGTTTCGCAATATCTACTAGGGTACATGACCCCAGCCGCTGTCTATACTGTTCTCGCAAAACTTTATCCCCATATGAGCAGAGGTTCAACCGTGGAAACCAGAAAGGTTGGACCCAATCAGGCTGAAGTTACTGCCATTCAGAATCCCGGTGTTAAAGAAAAGCCTTACCAGTGTGAAAACAGGTTAGGAACATTTGAGGGTATTGCCAAGCTATTCACAAACGAACTGGCCAGAATTGAGCATACCACCTGCATGCACATTTCAGGTGATCGTTGTATTTACAATATCACATGGAAGACCATGCCTTCGTTTATCTGGAAAAGGATTGCCAATTACAGCTACCTGCTATGTCTAATTATCTGCCTATTCCTTTTTTTTGCTCTTCCGAATAGCTACGGCATAATTGCTGTCTTGTCAATGTTGCTGGTTGTCATTAGCATCTCTTTATATCAGGTTCATCTGGAAAAAGATGAGCTAGCGGCAACTTTTAAAAACCATGGTGATACAGCGAACAGCCTTCTTAACGAGATCAATGCAAGATATAACAATTCCATGCTTGTTCAGGAGATTAGCCAAGCATCCTCCAATATACTTAACATTGGCAAACTACTTAAATTCACAATGGAAACATTTGAAAAGCGATTAGATTTTGATCGTGGTTTAATCATGCTATCTAACAAGGAGAGGACCCGCCTGGTTTACAGAGTCGGCTATGGTTACAACCAGGATGAAGAAGTATTGTTAAAAAACACGGAGTTTCATTTAGACAATCCTAAATCCAGAGGACCCTTTATAGTTTCCTTTAAAGAGCAAAAACCTTTTTTAATTAACGATCTCAAAGAGTTCGAGAAAATTGTATCGGAAAGAAGTCGGGAATTCGCGGTGAGAATGGGAGTAAAGTCATTTATTTGTGTTCCAATAATATATGAAGGCACATCTGAGGGTATTTTGGCTGTTGACAACCATCACTCGAAACGACCGCTGAATCAGAGTGATATCAATCTTTTTTTAGGAATAGCGCCTCAACTTGGAATCAGTATAAATAACGCCAGATCTTACGAGTTAATCCGTGAAAGGGAGCAAAGATTCAGAGCTCTAAGCGAAAACGCCCCTGACATAATTTATACACTCAATGTTGATGGAATGTTTTCCTATGTAAATCCGGCCTGGGGGAAAATTCTGGGTTATAAAAAAGAAGACGTTATAGGAAAGTTTTTTACAGATTTTATAAAAAAAGAAGATACGAAAAGATTTATCCCTGCTTTTAGCTATATAAGGGATAAGAGGCAAACAATTACCGATTTACACGTTTCCATATTACACAAAGATGGTTCCGAACGGTTATTTTATATGAGTGGCGCTCCAGATACAGATTCTGAAGGAAATGTAATCGGAGTCGTGGGAATCTTTCAAGATGTTACAGATCTTAAGAAATCAGAGTTAGAATTAAGGGGGATGAATAAAAATTTAAGGCAGGAGATAGAAGAAAGAAAACTTGCGGAAGCAAAAAGAGCAGACCTTGAGCGCCAGCTGCGACAGGCTCAGAAGATGGAAGCAGTCGGGACTCTTGCCGGTGGGCTGGCCCACGATTTCAATAACCTGCTTATGGGCATTCAGGGATATACTTCTCTGATGCTGTTGAATACAAATGAAAGTCATGACCATTACGAAAAACTGAAAAATATCGAGAAATTTGTTGTTCGCGGATCTGACCTTACCAAACAATTGCTTGGATTTGCACGGGGAGGTAAATACAAAGTAAAACCTACCGACATGAATGAACTAATCAAAACAAGCTCTCAGATGTTTGGTCGTACAAAGAAAGAAATATCTATTTCTACAATGCTTGCATCCAAGATCTGGATGGTCGAAGTTGACGAGGGACAAATTGAGCAGGTACTTCTGAACCTTTACCTTAATGCCGCGCAAGCCATGCCCGGAGGTGGTCATATATATATTGAAACTAAAAATGTTATAATCGATGAAAATGAAACACAATACAAATATTTCAAATCAGGCAAGTACGTCAGGATAATCGTGAAAGACACGGGCGTTGGCATTGATGAGAAAATAAAAGGGAGAATTTTCGACCCATTTTTTACAACAAAGGAGATGGGGCGTGGAACCGGCCTTGGGCTTGCCTCTGCCTACGGCATTATTAAATCTCATAATGGATTTCTCAATGTTGAGAGTGAAGTAGGCCGTGGCAGTGATTTCATCATACACTTGCCAGCCTCGGAAAAAATAACAAAAAGAGAAATCATTACTACCGAAAAGCTGTTGATAGGAAATGAAACACTGCTTCTTGTCGATGACGAAGAAGATATTCTTAAAATTAGCACCGAGATGCTTAACAGATTGGGATATAAGGTAATTTCTGCCATGGACGGAATCGAAGCGGTTAGACTATTCACGGAAAAAAAGGATGATATTCATTTGGTTATTCTCGACATGGTAATGCCGGGAATGAATGGGAGCGAAACGTTTGACCTTCTTAAGAAAATTAAGCCTGATCTCAAGGTGCTTCTTTCCAGCGGGTACAGCCTTTCAGAAGAAGCCTCCCAGATTTTAAACAACGGACACAACAGCTTTATACAAAAACCTTTTGACATTAATAGAGTGTCTTCAAAAATCCGTGAACTCCTTGACTAAGAGACTTTGACTACATAACATTTTTGTTGAAGCTCCATGCAGCAGACCGCAGCCAGCCAGAGACGGATTTCAATGTAAGGTATTCTGTCTTTTTGCGATTCGGTATCTAACCCCTCAGTCCGCATTTCTTATTAATTATCTTGAAAACGTTTGTTATCTTAATTAGTGTCAATCCATAAACAAAATCTCAACACAGTTGAGTTTCCAATTCTGAAGAAGGGGGAAACACCATGTTTGACTATCTGTTATCAGAAGAAGCATTAAAATTCAGAGAAGAAATACGGTGTTTTGTAAAATCTATACCGCGTAGCTTTATTCTCGATATGGATGCGGACAAAATCCGGTTTCCAAAAGAGTTTCTGACTGAAGCCGGGAAACGGAATCTCATGGGCTGCCGTTATCCGATAAAATGGGGCGGAAGGCAAATGGACTGGGCGATAACAGCGATGGTAATGGAAGAGATCGGAACTCTCGGATATATTTTTGCCTGCGTTTTCGGAGTGGGAGCCGAACTTGTCTGCGACGCAATCATAAGACACGGCACCGATAAACAGAAAGAAAAATATGTGACGCCCCTGTTGAAAGGAGAATTGTTTGCAGCAGAATGTCTCACGGAACCGAGGGGCGGCTCAGATTTTTTCGGAACAACAACTACCGCTGAAGATAAAGGCGATTATTTTCTCATCAACGGGCAGAAACGCTTTATAGTAGGCGCCGAGGGAGCCGACTATTTCCTTGTTTATGCCAAAACAAACCCTGACGCAAAGCCTCGTGAATCCCTCACATGCTTTATAGTCGACCGCGGCCCCGGAGTCGAAACAAAGTATCTTTACGGCCTTATGGGCTGCAGGGGCGGAGGGGCAGGAAGGCTGGTTTTTAAAGATGTGAAGGTTCCGAAAGAAAATATTGTCGGGAAATTAAACGGGGCATATGCCGTGTTCAACACTATGATGATACCTGAGAGACTTGGAACAGCGTCAATGACGATAGGAGCGGCAAGACCCGCCCTTGAAATCGCAACAGGCTATTCTACAAGGCGCAGGGCTTTCGGAACGGTCATAAATCAGTTCCAGGGCGTAAGTTTCCAGATTGCGGAAGCTGCCATGCTTCTTGATGCCTCAAGATCTATGGTTTATACCACATGCCGTGCCGTTGACACGAATCAGGAATCACACCTCATCCGAAGGATGGTTTCCGAAACAAAGAAATTCGTAACAGAATCCTGCCAGAAGGTTGCGCATAATTCAATGCAGGTCATGGGAGGCATCGGCTATACCAATATTTATCCGGTTGAACGAATAGCGAGGGATTTGGGACTTGCTTCAATATGGACAGGAACTAATGAAGTAATGTCGCTTATAACAGCAAACGAATGGTACAGAGAATATTCACAGAAACAAAAAGCAGGCTTTGCAAGAGACTGTGAAAATGACGCACCCGGAGCTGATGCCGCCGATGAAAAAATATACGAGTGACAATTCATGAACATAAAAGAAAAACACCTGTTCGGAGAAGTCGAAGCATACAAGTTCGGTTTCGGCCCTTTGGGCAAGCCACTTATGTCCGTTTTTCTCTATTATCTTGACGGCCTTGTCATTGATACGGCCCAGAGAAATATGCAAAAATACATAATCGGCGCACTGAAAGAAAAAAAAATCGAAAAAGTTCTGCTTACGCACCACCATGAAGATCACAGCGGGAATGCCTCGGCTATAAGCAAATGTTTTAATATAAAGGTATACGGACACAGCATAACCGCCGATAAAATGGAAAAAACATTTAAAATTCACCCTTACCAGACCTACACATGGGGGAAATCCCAACAGGCATCCGTTTCGCCTCTCCCGACCCTGATCGAAACCGGAAAGTACAGACTGAAGCCGGTTCACACTCCGGGACACAGCAGGGACCATACTGTTTATCTGGAAGAAAATCACGGCTGGCTTTTCTCGGGTGATCTTTATCTTGGAGAGAGAATAAAATATTTCCGTTCCGACGAAAGATTCAAAGATCAGATAGATTCAATAAGAATGATCCTCGGATATGATTTCGACGCCCTTTTCTGCGCTCATAATCCGGTACCTAAAAACGGGAAGAAGAAACTGGCCAACAAACTTTCATTTTTAGAAGAACTTTATGGAAAAGTTCAGGATCTTTGCAGGAAAGGATACCCGGAAAAAGCCATTGTAAAAGCCCTTGGAAATGAAAAAGACAAGATAGTCAAATTTGTGACTTTTGGAAACGTCAGCTTTGCACAGATGGTCCGCTCCGCAATGTACCAATGATTATGCGTATATGTTAATAACCTTTTATTGTAGAAAGAACAGGGCGCATCCGATTGATGCGCACTTTTTTTTGTTAATCGACAGTTCAGTTGTTATGATTTACAGTCTGCTGCCATAATAAGCCTGAAAAGATCCCGCAACCGGGCTCTGCCGGGATGTTTTATTACGGGAGCATAGTAACTTCAGAAGTAAAGAGCTTGCCCCCCAAATCTATAATTTCAGCATTATCGTGAATCTTCTGATCGCAAGTTTAATAATGATTCCTGAGAAGTAATTCACTTTTAAGCAGATTGCCGCAATATGGCCGTTTCGAATGGCTTGTAAATACAGCATAATAAATTTGCGTGAGCTGTCATTATTACAAAAAACAGAGTTACTTCTCACGAATCAATAATTGCATACGTCCCTTATAATTCCCCCAACCGGGCGGTTCATCCCCACGTGTGTGGGGAACGCAGGTGAAGGTGAAGAGCTATCGCCAACTATACCGGTTCATCCCCACGTGTGTGGGGAACGCGTCGGGATTATCCGGTGCAGTATCCTGG
>RPRI01000214.1 GCA_003818505.1 Desulfobacteraceae bacterium
CAGACTGCTTTCATCGTCAAAATTTCCATTTTGCCCCCACAAGTCAAGACTTGCCTTGCTCCAAACGTTATTCGAGACCTTTGCATAACGCCCCCTTTTGCCCGATTACTGCGTCATGCTCAAATTTCAATACTCGAAATACTCAATGTATTCCTGCGTTTGAAATTATCGCCTTCCTTGTACTTGGCCAAAATTGGACATTCTTCAAAGGTCTCCCCTGACCCCTGATTCCCCGACCTCCGACCTCATTTCCTTCAGCCTATTTCAGCTTTCTTTGCCATTGCAAGGTGTATCGCATCTCTAAGCTCCTTACTCATATAAGGCTTGCCTAAGAATGCCTGGGGCAATTCGAGATGGTCGCCTGCCATAACCTGATTCTCGTTGTAGCCGCTGGCAAGGACTACCGGGATACCCGGTGAAAGTTTTCGAAGGGCTGCGAGTGTCCCCCAGCCATCCATGCGCGGCATGGTCAGGTCGCAAAGCACACATTGGATCTTGTCCTTGTGCTGCTGAAACATCTCCACAGCTTCAACTCCGTCCTTTGCTTGAAGCACCGTATATCCCATGTTCGTGATCATAATCCCGGCCATTTTGAGCAACGCCTGCTCGTCTTCCACCAGCAGTACCGTTCCGCCTCCTTCCATCTTCGGGGCTTCGGCAGCTTTCTCCGGCTGCCGTGAGACTTCTTCGGCAGAGACAGGTAAAAAGACCCTGAAAAGGCTCCCTTTCCCGGGTTCACTCTCAACGGTAACGGCTCCGAGGTGTGCCCTTAAAATCCCCAGAATTACTGGCAAACCCAGACCCCGGCCGGTGAACTTGCTCGAATAAAACGGGTCGAAAAGCTTCTCGATATCATTGTCCGCGATCCCGCAGCCGGTATCAGCCACTTCCAGACAGGCATAGTCATTCTCCTGTGGCTTCCATTCGACGGGGAAGCGGTGCGATGCGGGTATATCAGCCGGAGAAACTGTTTTGACGGTCAAGTTAATGGCGCCCCGACCGTCTCCCATTGCCTCCCATGCATTGGTAACCAGGTTGGTCAGAACCTGTTGTATCTGTTTCTCGTTCGCCCTGACAGTCGGACCCGGAGAGGGCAAATCGGTCTTAAGAACCACATCTTTCGGTATGGCTGCACGGAGCATGCTCAGGCTGGAGTTGCAGGTCCCGGAAAGATCAAAAGTAACCTGTTTGTCATGTGTCTGTCCGAGATAGGTAAGCATAAAGCCGCTCATTTCAGCCGCCTTGATTGCGGACTTCATGGCTTCGGCGAGGGTCTTGTCCTGACCGGAAGACCCGGACAGCTTATTCATCATGGCAAGCTCGAGGTTCCCGATCACCACACCGAGCTGGTTATTGAAGTGGTGGGCGATCGCCCCGGCCATGCGGGTAAGGCTTTCGGTTTTTTGCAATTGTTGCAGCTCCCGTTCAAGTCTGCGTCTATCCTCATCCGCCAGCTTGCGCTCTGTTATGCTGCGCGAAATGCCGTTGATAGCTATTGGACGATGATCGGAATCGAGGACGAAGGTTGTGGATACTTCTGTCCAGACCGTGGAACCGTCCTTGCACGTCTGTTCAACTTCTCTGACGGGCGTTATTGTGTCCGTTCTTCCTTGGGCGAATTCCTCGGTGGCTTGCCTGATCAGGCCCTGTACATCCTGGAGCGATGCGGATGTCAGGCCAAACTCCAACGGTTGAGACATGGCTTCTTCGGGCGTGTAGCCGCGCAAGCGATAGATGGACGGGCTGATATAGGTGTATCGGTTAGTGAGCAGGTCCAATTGCCAGACAACATCTGAGGTTGATTCGGCAAGCAAATGATAACGTTTTTCACTGTCGAGCAGCGATTGCTCATAAAAAGAGACATGCGTGGAATAAAGTAGGTATAAACATCCGATGTACTGGGCGGTTCTTCCGAGCCATCCCTCGGGGCTTCCCACTCCTCGCTGGAACAAGACAACCAGAAGTCCTGTCCCGATGATTGCCAATCCAATCGATTTCCAGTAAAAGAAGAAGCTTCGTTCTTTCCTGAATGCCCTATATGCCAAAGCCGAAGCCCAGAACATAAGCCCTACTGCCGCAAAGAGCACTGTGACTCGAAGAGTAGTGGGGCCTTTACCCCTGACAAAAAAAGGAGGCAGGACATCCATCACGGAAAGAACAGATAAAACACAGGTCAGTGATACAATCGTAAGGACAGCCAAAGTAGCCACGCCCTTTCGCCTTGCGTATGTTTTCCACTGTCCGGGTAAGTCCTGTACAGATGGCGCAGCGCATAAAAGGAGAGCGGTCAGAAAGGCTCCGATGTTGTGAATCGTCACAGTAGGATTAGGACTTGTAGGGAGACTGATGGCAAAACCAGCGACCATGCTGGTAAGTCCGAAAATAAGCAGGGCGCAGGCAAAAAAGAGGTTTCTGCCCGGTCCATTCCTGACAAAATCCTGCAGCATGGCAATTACGGCAAACAACGGAACTATTGTCAGGAATATCATGTTAAGAATTGGAAGCAGCAGTGGAGGTTCAAATATGGTGGCGGGCGACAACATCAAGATGAAAACCGAAAGCAGAAGAAATAACGGCAGTGAAATAAAAGCGAGCTTTTCAATAGGCGAATATTTTCTCGTTGATTCCTGAGAAAACGATTGATCGGCAGTCGACTGTCCGGTCATGGGTTAATCTGTCCTTATTTCAGCTATCACATTTTTTACTTTTCTATTCCGGATGTTACTGTTTGTAATCAAGCAGCTACTTCAAGTCAGTTGCCGGTTGCCGGCTGACAGCTGAACCCTGATCCCCGATACCCAACCCCCGATCCCTGACAACTGATCCCTGTCTCCTGTTCCTTTTCCAGAGCTTCCCTAACCTTTGATGCCAGATCATTCATGGAAAACGGCTTCTGAAGCATGTTGACACCCTTATCGAGAATACCTCGGTGTGCAATCACATTTGCGGTGTAGCCGGACATGAAGAGAAACCTGAGATCCGGGGGGCGAAGTTCGCTGATCCGTCGCTGCAGATCGCGTCCGCTCATCTCCGGCATCACAACGTCTGTGAGCACAAGGTGAATGTCGCCGGTATGCTCCTCTACCATTCGGATCGCTTCACCCGGCGCAGAAGCGGCCAGCACATTGTAACCCAGCTCTTCCAGCATTACTTTGCCCAGCTTGAGTAGCACCTTCTCGTCCTCGACAATAAGAACAGTTTCAGTGCCTGTCAGAGGTTTAGTGTGCTCTTTGGGTTTGTCTATGGCAGCATCCTTATCTTCATGCAGCGGCAGATATATCCTGAATGTAGTCCCCTTTCCGGACTCGCTGTAAACATTAATGAATCCGTTGTTCTGCTTGACTATGCCGTAAACCGTGGCAAGACCCATGCCGGTGCCTTCTCCGAACTTCTTGGTGGTAAAAAATGGGTCAAAGACCTTCTCCAGAGTCTCTTTGTCCATACCGCAGCCATTGTCGCTGACTGCAAGCAGAACATATTTTCCGGCAATGAAACCTGTGTGCATGGCACAATACGAATCGTCAAACTCTACAGAGCCGGTCTCGATGGTAATTTTGCCTACTCCGGAAATTGAATCACGGGCATTTACAGCCAGGTTAGTCAGAATCTGGTCGATCTGGGTTGGGTCCATCTTCACCGGCCACAGGTTTGCCGCAGGTTTCCAGAGCAAGTCGATATCTTCACCGATCAGTTTTCGAAGCATCTTGAGCATGCTCGAAATGGCATCGTTAAAGTCCAGCACCTTCGGAGCGATGGTTTGCTTCCGGGCAAAAGCCAGAAGCTGCCGCACGAGGTCGGTGGATCGTTTAGCTGCATTCATGATTTCTCTGATGTCGGCCTGAAGAGGGCTGGATTGATCGATCTTCATCAGTGCAATCTGGGAATAACCTAAAATAATATTAAGCATGTTGTTGAAATCGTGAGCTACACCACCGGCGAGCTGGCCTATCGCCTCCATCTTCTGCGCCTGTCTGTATTGTTCCTCAAGCTTCGATTTTTCCGCTTCAGCCCGTTTTTGATCTGTAATGTCATGTGCCGATGAGATAGCTCCTGTTACATTACCTCTTTCATCCTTGAGAACCTTGCACAACCATGCAAGCAGTCGTTTTTGTCCATCTTTTCGTCGCTGCCAGCTTTCGACATAAATAATATTATGATTTCCGTTGAAAAGCGGTTTAACTGATTGATAGGTTTCCTGTTCACCTTCAAAGTAGAAGGCAGCTTCTTTTCCGATTACATCCTCTCCGAAGAACTCGATGCCTGTCTGATTCGTCCACGTGTAAATTTTGTTGATATCAACTTCCATGATCATGTCAGGAATTGCTGATAGAAGGGCTTCATGGCGTGAGGATAATGCCCGGTGTAACTCAACTGCCTTATTCTGCTCAACAACTTTCCATACGGCATCCATCAGAAGCGTTAGCTGTAGAACATCGGTCTCGTTGTAATCGGCTGATTTATTAGCAACTCCGACCACCGCTACGATCTTATCGTCGTTGAAAACCGGGACTGTCAAATATTTATAAAGCATGGCATGCCCTTCGGGATATCCCTTTTTTAATGGATGCACGGCTTGATAATTATTGACGATGATCTCTTTCCTCTGCCTGACAGCCTCTCCCCAAATGCCTGTTTTATCTAATTCATAACATGTCTGTGGTTTCGTTATAGTGCATTCTTTCATCACATCCTTTGACCATGTGTTGAGAACAAATTCCCTGCGATCTTCGTGGTAAAAATAGATGTAACCGATTTTGCTCCCGGTAAGCATGATTGCTTTATCAAGGGTATAATCGAGGAAATCCTGAATAGAATCAAACCTGTGCTGAAGAATATTTACAAGGCTCTGCAGCCGGGATGTGTTGAGGCGAATTTCCTCTTCCGCCTTCACCCGCCCGGTGATATCCTTAATCAGTCCGTCATATGAAATGAGCGCTCCCGATGAATCACGCTGAAGAACCGGGGTATTGGATATCCAGCGAATTTTGCCGTTTTTACAACGGATACGATGCTCTATGGTACCGGGGTCTTTACCGGAAAGTATGAGAGAGGCATGTGTTTTTACACGGTCACGATCCTCCTCGAGTATCATGGTATGCCAGAGATTAGGATCGGCGTAATATTCCTCTTCTGAGTATCCGGTTATGGAAATACAAGCCGGACCATGTACAGTTTTGACTACCCTGGCGTTTTCGACGTACACTGTAAAGATATAATCGGTCACTGCGCTTAAGATCCGGCGATACCGCTCCTCGCTTCTCTGCAATTCAAGAGTCAGCTTTTCAATTTGAGTTACATCCTCATTGATAGCGACGACAGGTCTTCGCTTGATATTTTTCATGGATTTATTCTTGTCCCTTGCAAAAAAAAACAGAATATCGAATATCGAATTAAAATCCGAAATTCGAATATTGTACATCGGACTTCGCTTTCCGATATTCGGTTGTTCGGCTTTCTATATTCGGCATTTCAGCCTCCTGTCCCGACATAGCTCGGCATATTGCGTCGTCAAGCTCTTTGAGCTGATAAGGTTTGCTCAGAAAATGCTGAGGAAATCCAGGACTGCGGCCTGCCATTGCAAGATCCTGATCGTATCCGCTTGTAATGACTACCGGAACAGACGGAGCAATTTTATTCAGGGCGGCCTTAGTTTCCCACCCGTCCATTCCTGGCATGGTCAAATCACAGAGAACGCAGCGGATTATATCCCTGTGCTGCCGCAAGGCATCCAAAGCGTCAACTCCGTTTTTTGCCTCAATAACAGTATATCCCATGTGGGTGAGCATAATTCCGGCCATCTTGCGCATTGCAGCCTCGTCGTCCACCAGCAACACAGTTTTGCCTTTCCCATCTTTCGTGTAATCATCGGTTTCGGCTGCCTTTGCCGTAACCGGTAAAACAGGCATCTCCTCCCGCCTTTGGACTTCTTTGAAAGAGACCGGAAAAAACAATCTGAAGGCGCTCCCTTCGTCCGGATTGCTTTCCACGGTAATGACTCCTGAGTGCGCGCGCGCAATGCCAAGAACAACGGGAAGACCCAGCCCCCGGCCTGTAAATTTACTCGAATAAAACGGGTCAAAAATCTTTTCGATATCATTGCCGTCTATACCACAACCTTTATCCGAAACTTCGATACAGGCATAGTCATTCTCCTGTGCTTGCCAGTTAACAGGAAAGCGGTTCAATGCCGATATCCCGGCAGGAGAAACCGTTTTTACTCTAAGCTTAATAATGCCTCGTCTGTCTTCCAAAGCCTCCCACGCATTGGCAACCAGATTGGTAATAGCCTGCAGTATCTGCTTTTCATTTGCCTCTATAACAGGCCCCCGGGATGGCAGATCGGTCTCCAAATCCAATTCTTTCGGCATTAAATGCCGTATTATGTCAAATTTCTGCCGGCAGATAAGTGAAAGATCCAGTGGCTCACTTTTATCTTCAGTATGCCCAAGGTAGGTCAGCATCAGACCGCTAGTATCTGCTGCCTTCCAGGCGGATTTCATGGCTTCGTTCAGGAGATTGACCGGTCCAGCGGTTCCGGACAAATTGTTTATGGCAAGCTCGAGATTACCCAATACAACTCCGAGCTGGTTGTTGAAATTGTGGGCTATCGCCCCGGCCATGCGGCCAAGACTGTCGGCCTTCTGGAGTTGCCGGTTCTGGATATCAAGTTCCGCTTTCTTCGCCTCCAGCTTCCTTAATTCGGTGATGTCGCGTGAAATACTGATTATGTGCGGGATCTCTTTTAAGGAAATGAACCTTGCAGATATCAATCCATTAATCAGGCTGCCGTCCTTTTTTCTGAAAATGGCTTCAAGATTTTCGCAATAATCCTTTTCCTTTAAATTCCGGACCAGGTTTTGCCGGTCGGAAGCTTCATTCCATATGTTGATTTCCATGGAAGTTCTCCCTATAACTTCTTCACGGGAATAACCCGTTATTCGTGTAAATCCTTCGTTGATATCAACATAAAGGCCGTCTTCAAGACGGTTTATCGTTACAGCATCGGGACTGGTTTTAAAAGTCTGGCTGTATTTTAGTTCGCTTTCACGAAGAGTATCAACAATCAGCTTATGTTCGGTGACATCACGGCTGACGCCAAGCAACCCCATAATATTGCCATCCTGGTCTCTGAGTGGAAGTTTTATCGTGTTGAAGAAACGAGTTTTTCCGTTCACATTGCCGGGTTCATACATTACATGGAGAGATTCACCACGGATCACGGCAAGGTCGTCTTTCTCGATACCGCTTATCTCTTTTTCAGCATTCCCTTTGATAAATTCAGGATCCCATCCGTTCTCGATATCCGTCTTCCCTATAAGATCTTCGGGAAGCTTTCCCTGTGCGGCGGCGAATACCACGTTGCACAGAATTGTCCGGAGATTGAGATCCTTAACGAAGATGTAGTCTTTTGACGAATCGATGATATTGCGCAGCAAAACTTCACTGTTACGGATTGCTTCAGCAGATATTAATGACCTGTAATAGATTATAAACGGCGTAATTATTAAAATACATGCCAATATTGTTATAATAATACCGGCCAGCCGGTATAATATTACTCTTTCCGTTGTAGCCATAAGTACGATAGACCATCCTTCAGAATTGATGGGCTTGCGTGCTGCAATCTGCTTTTTACCTTCGAACACTATTTCCATCATGTCCGAAAATTCAACGGGAAGGAGTGCTTCAAATTCCTTTTCTCCGAACTGTTTTGATTTAATAATGGCAAGCTGAGTTTCACGGCTAAGCGGCCAGAGGCTCTTGAAGTTCATATCTTTTCTTCCGGACAGAAAAATAACGCCGTTAGGATCGATGAGAAAAAAATTGGGGTGTTTTGCCAGATGCCCTTCTTCAGGGTCAACATCCTGCTTAATTGCTGCA
>RPRI01000215.1 GCA_003818505.1 Desulfobacteraceae bacterium
CTTTTTCAGGCAGTGGGGGAATTTCATGATGCTGGGCGCAAGAGCCCACGCACAGTGGGAAATTGATGTTTCAAACACCATTCTGGGGAGCAAGAAAAGACTGGCGGTTCTGGGCCTGTCTGTCATCCCGATAATACTGGGAGGATTCGCCTTTGCGGATCAGCTCGGGGTAACTCTTCCTGAATTTCTGGGAGGCAAATCAGCTTACAGTCCCGCCTTTTTTACGCCGGGTATTTTCATTGCCTCCATTCTTATCGGTATAGGCGCCGGACTTATAACAGGTTGCATCGGAGCAGGCGGAGGCTTCATAATTGCCCCAGCTCTCATGAGCGCCGGAATAAAAGGCATTCTGGCCGTCGGAACAGATCTTTTTCATATTTTTGCAAAAGCTATCATGGGTTCCGTTATTCACAGAAAACTCGGAAATATTTCAGTGGCGCTGGCTCTTATATTTTTAATCGGCGCCATGGTAGGAGCAACAACCGGAGGGGTGATAAACCGTGTCATCTATGATATAAATCCTCTATTAAGCGATACATTCATAACCGTAATATATGTTATCATGCTTGGCTTTCTGGGCGCTTACTCTCTTTATGATTTTCTCAAAGCCAGAAAATTGCCTGATGCCGGAGGAGGAGCCCATGGAGGAAAATCGGAAGGGGCTGACCTTGGAAATCTCCCCAAAAAGCTTCAGTCAATGAATATCCCGCCAATGATCACCTTTGATCAGGGGCTTGTGCCCGGAGGTCGTAAGATATCGGCTCTTTTTCTTGTTTTAAGCGGAGCGCTTGTCGGCTTTTGCGCCTCCATTATGGGCGTTGGGGGCGGATTCGTAACCTTTCCGGTATTCGTATATGTTCTCGGCGTTTCTTCCCTTACCACCGTCGGCACAGATATTTTCCAGATTGTTTTTACCGCCGGTTACGCAGCAATATCCCAGTATGCAATTTATGGTTTTATTTTTTACACACTTGCGATGGGAATGCTTCTAGGTTCACTGATGGGAATACAGGTGGGAGCGATGGCGACAAAAGTAGTAAAAGGCATAACAATAAGAGGCTTCTACGCAATGGCGGTACTTGCCGGGTTTACCAACAGGTTCTTTGCCCTTCCGTCAAAGCTTGCCAGCATCGATCTCATTCCACTCTCCAAGGAGACCGGCAAATGGCTTGACCTGATCGGAATCTGGTCTTTCTTCATAGTAATAAGCATCTTTGCGATTTGGGTAATCAGCACCTTCCTTATGAATATAAAAAAGCTTAAGGGAGAGGAGGTAATATCATGATATCGGATAAAAAGGAATTTTTCGGCGGCTTTGCATTGCTGGTCGGATTTTTCGCGGTTCTGGGTATAATGTTTTCTCCTGTTTTTGAAGGGAAAAATGCCCTGGATTATCTCGACTCGTTATATAATACCATTTCCAAAGGTTCGGCATATTATATTCCGAAACTTAAAAAAGATGTTGCTGATTTTAAAGCAGAACCGGTTTCAATAACAATCACCATGAAAGATCAGCAGCAGGCTGAGAAAACAGCTCTTCTTTTTACAAAGAGCGGAGCTTCCGCCGAAGTATCGGGCTCCGGAATAAAGATCAACGGAGATTTTATTAAAATTCTGGAAAACTGCCTTGAGGATTCTGATAACATGTTTAATAATAACGGCGGCATTGTATCCGGAAAATACGGTTATCCTGAAAAAGAAGTTTTGTTCAACTGGTGGCAGGCAATTAAGGTCATGGACAAAGAATTCGGCAAACAGGGGAAATTCAGGGAGATGAAGCTTCTCAGCTCGATTTCGAAAAAGGGAGTCGAATGTTCTTATAATTACTACAAAATCATTCCGAAAAAGATCACCGAAAAGCTTGGTATAGTTGTTTTTTCTCTCGTGTTCTACGTCATTTATACGTTGTGGTACGGCTTTGCCATCCTCTTCATGTTCGAAGGATGGGGGCTGAAGCTTTCGCATTAATGATTCTTGATTCTTTCAGTCAATAAGGGCTATAGGAAAGATAAAAACTTTCCCGTAGCCCTTAATTTTCAAATAGATATGACTGACTTGTAAAAAGTCGATTTTCACACGAAGCCATAAAGACACGAAGAATGGCCTATTGAAAACATTGAAGATCCCCGCTGCAGAGCGGGCGGTGAATCTTCGACCGTAGGGAATAGCGTCTATTTTTTAATTTGCCCGCTAACCCCGCTGCAAGCTGCGATGAATGCGCTCGCTGTTTCGGTTCGGTTTTTTCTTTGAGCCTTCAGTTAACTTTGTGTGAGAATGATTTTTTACGAAGGCGCCAAACATGACAAGCTTTTCGGAAATTATAAATTATCTCCTGAAAAGAAGATCTCCGGAAGCATCTTACGATCCGGAAAATCTCCGCACTGATTTCAAGGCCAGGTATCACAGCTTCAAACTACTCCTGAATTCCAACAACAAGGCTCTGGACATTATGGCGGATATAGAAAAGCTCCTCGACGGCACCCGCCTTTTCGGCATGTCCCATGTAAAAGCCGATTCTACCGCAGTATCTGTAAATGTCTATAAAATGATAAAAAACCTTGAAGTGCTTGCCCCCGGAAAATACAGCGAGCTTTCTTTGCGATTCAACGATATTCAACAACAGATAGATAAAATCCTTTCGTTTAAAAAACCGGAGACAGCTGGACCTCTCGTGATACCGATAGATTCCGTCAATAAAGAGATGTCCGATATCATCGGAAGCAAGATGGCAAACATCGGAGAGATGAAAAACAGGCTGAATTTAAATGTTCCGGCCGGGTTTATTATTACATCTGCAGCATACAGAATTTTTTTTTCACGAAATGACCTTCAAACCGAAATAGACCGGCTTTTTCAAACCGCCGACACCGGGGATATTGAGCAGCTTTACACCTTAAGCGCAAAAATCCGGCAGACAATTATCAGGGCGAGCGTACCTGAAGAGCTTGAAAATGCAATATCAGAATCATATGCAAAACTCGAGCGGGATTCCGGGAAAAAGATCCGGTTTGCTTTAAGAAGCAGCGCCATAGGAGAGGATACCGCAGGAAGTTCTTTTGCAGGGTTGTATCATTCTGAATTGAACGTAAGTTCTGATAACATTCTTGAAGCTTATAAAAATGTAGTTGCGGGAAAATATTCACTTCCGGCAATAACATACAGATTTGAAAGAGGGTTCAGGGATGAAGATGTACATATGTCTGTAGGATGCATGGAGATGGTGGATGCCGTTGCAGGCGGGGTTATGTATTCAAAAAGCCCTGTTGATCTCAGTAATGATTTTATCTTCATCAACTCGGCCTGGGGTCTCCCGAAGTCGGTTGTGGACGGGAGTGTAGACTGCGATGTTTTTGTCGTATCAAGGGATGCACCCATGTCCATCGTACATAAAGAAATTAATATTAAAAACAAAATATTCCTTTGTTTTCCGCAGGAAGGCGTTTGCCGCATGGAGGTAACAGGAGCCTTACAGGATCAGCCGTCTTTGAGCCCCGAACAGGCTAACGCCCTTGCCGGGCTGGCGGTTAAAATTGAAAAGCATTATGGTATTCCTCAGGATATTGAATGGGCAATTACCGATGACGGAATTTGTTATATGCTTCAATGCCGTCCTCTGCAAATAGTCGACACCGGCAGAAAAAGCATACCTGCTGATATCATGAAAAATGATACGACCGCGCTTGCAAGAGGCGGAGTCACGGCAAGCCCCGGAGCGGCCTGCGGTAAAATTTTTCATGTGGACAGGGCCATCGATATTTTAAGATTTCCTGAAGGCTCCGTTCTTGTGGCAAGGCAGGCTCTCCCAATGTGGGCGCCTCTTATCAGCAGGGCATCAGCCGTTATTACCGAGCAGGGTGGTTTTGCGGGACATCTTGCAAATGTTGCGCGGGAATTTGGCGTCCCTGCTCTTTTCGGTCTTCCAAAAATTTATGACGCACTGAAGGAAGACGACCTCGTCACAGTGGACGCAAGCGGACTTGCTGTTCATAAAGGAAAAATGGAATCCATCGCCTTTGATCTGAAAAAAACGGGAAATCTCATGAAAGACAGCCCTGTTTACGGTATCCTGAAAGAGATCAGCGGACATATAGTTACATTAAATCTTCTGGATCCGGATTCCAGAGAGTTTAAGCCTTCAGGCTGCAAAACTTTTCATGATATCACCCGTTTTATTCATGAAAAATCGGTGCAGGAGATGTTTAATTTCGGGAAGGAGCACAATTTTTCCGAACGGTCCGGAAAACAGCTTGTTTATAATATCCCGATGCAGTGGTGGGTGTTGAACTTAGACGACGGTTTCAAGGAAGAAGTGGAGGGGAGATACGTTAACCTTGACAACATAGTATCGATTCCAATGCTTGCAATATGGGATGGAATTACCGCAATTCCGTGGGACGGACCGCCTCCTGTCGACGGCAGGGGGTTTATGAACGTCATGTTCGAGGCTACGCGAAACCCTGAGTTGAGCACGGGCTTGCGCTCCAGATATGCCGAACGCAACTACTTCATAATTTCGAAATATTTCTGCAGCCTGAATTCAAGGCTTGGTTTTCACTTCTCAATAATCGAAAGTATCGTATGCGACAGAACGGGAGAAAACTACATCAGCTTTCAGTACAAGGGAGGAGCTGCAGATCACAATAGAAGATTAAAAAGAGTTCTCTTTCTTGCTGAAATACTTGAAGAGTACGGATTTAAGGTAACCGTAAAAAAAGACAGCCTCTTTTCAAGGATTGACAACAGAGAGAGCGACTTCATGAAAAAGAGACTGAACGCTCTCGGCTATCTTACAATACACACAAGACAAATAGACATGATAATGTCAAGGGAATCCACTGTAAATTATTACAAATCAAAATTTAAAAAGGATATCGACCTGATTATAGGGGCTGACGGAGGCAAGCTCTGACGTGAGTTCTGCAACTGGCTTTCCTGAAGAGCTTTTCACCTTTCGACATACGCCTCACGCCCTTCGCCTCACGCTTTCTTTTGCCTTTCGCCTCACGCCTCATGCCTTTTCAAAAAGCATCGACCTGCTTAACCCGATTTTCTCTTCCGAACATTTCTCCAGCCCGGCTTTTATCGCAATATCCGTAATCTTTCTGAAATAAGTTTCCGTTACATGCATTCTGGGCTCAACAAGAAGAAAATGTGCTCCCGGTTTTAAAAAGGAGATCATCTCATTAAAAAACCCATCTTTATCTCGAACTTCATGGACCATCCAGAACCCGAGCGCGAAATCCGCCTGTTCATTTACCCCTAATTTGTCAGAACTGCATTTATGAAGAGTGATCCTGGACAAGAGATCTTTTTGCTGTGCCCGGAAGCGAACCCTCTCGAGCATTTTTTCCTGCAAATCAACAGAAATAACCCGCCCCTTTTCTCCGACCAGCTTTGCCATCCCGATTGAAAAAAAGCCCATCCCGCACCCTATATCGACGACAGTATCCCCTTGCTTCATGAATTTTCGGAGCATCTTCTCCGGATTATGCACCAACCGCCTGAGTGGATTGTCGAAAGTATAGGCAAACCACCAGGGACATACATGGTCTCCTGCCAGAAAAATTCTGTTTATCATATTCAGTTATCCTTATCTTTTTATATCTGCCGGTACTTTATTGTTCCGCCCAATAATCCGCCAAAACTTCAGCCTGTTTGAGCGCTGTATCAACTGCTTTCTGCTGTTTGTCCGGTGTATATCCGTATTTAGGGGACTATACGTTCATCAATATATAAGTTGTTTAGGCGTATTTAGGGGACGTTCATCAATATATAAGTTGTTTAGGTTTCAAGATTCAACTCCAGTTCTTCTGCCATTATACAGCCTCGCCCGGCAGACATGCTCACCGCCGCTTGAGTTATACTCAATAACCCGGCCAGCTCCCGCTGCTTTACATTCAGATATTCGACAGCCCAGTAGCAGAGCAGATCCCGTGCGCCGGATACACTGCGCTTTCTTCCGGTACGGATAATCTCATCGGATGTTATCCCCGAAACCTCCACGACCCTTTCAATCAAATCCTTTAAATCATATCCCCTGGCTTTAAAATCATATTTGCGGGCCATTGACTCATTCGCCCTGGATAATACAGACATCACAAAGTCGCCGTCTCCCAATATCCTCTCATCGCCTTTCTGATAATCTCCGCTTCTCCTTAGAGCCTTAACGCCGGTCCATCCTCCCTGACTTCGTAAAAGACCTCCTCCAGCAAGCTCTGGTCGACTGCCCTGATCAGCAGCTTTCCGTACAAATTCGGAATAACCTCTCCTGCCTGATCTTGTATCCTTGCCAAACAGTTTCAGTACGTATTCCGTATCCTGCCAATCATTTTTAAAATGCCCCAATATGACTCCGTGGCCGCAATAACAATAGCGGCCCAATGACCGGTAATCCGACACTATATCGGCCCGCAGCGGATTCAGGTGAATGTAGCGCACCAGTTCTTTTAAATAGAGATCTTCCTGACACAGAATCGATTTATACCTGTTCTGAAAAAGATGGCCGAAGCGTTTGTGCTTTCGGTTGAAGTTGACGGCATAACCGGTAAGAAGTCTGCGCATGACATCAGAGACCGGTGTGTTCCCGGTACGGAGCAGCAGATGAAAATGATTCGACATCAATGCCCATGCATAACAGGAGGTCTTTGTGCTGTTTAATATAGCCCCAAGCCTGTTTAAAAAGCTTTTGTAATCCGCATCGTCTAAAAATATATCGGCTTTGTTTATTCCCCGCGCGATCACATGGTGAACTGCGCCTGCGGCATCTATCCTGGATTTTCTCGGCATATTCACCACCTATCAGCCTTCAATTCCGCTGTCAACTTATATATTGATGAACGTCCCCTATTTGTCCCCCTTATAATATGATGCCCCTTTGTCAGATTTTCACTAAAGGTAATTGCTCCGGCCCAGCACGCATTACCTTTGCTGGGACAAAGGTCATTTGAAAAACGACTTCTACATTCTGATCTATTCAACTTCAGTTGTGCCCAACCTATATAGTTAGGGGGCAGTGCATCACTACGGAGGTATTCTACTAAAGCAGCAAGAAACCCTCTTCTTAAATTGACAGCATTTGTTTTTTCTATTGTGCCAAGAATTGAAATTGTCAGAATAAAGTATGGGAATGATGAACCAATTAAAACCCAGAGTGAAGGTTGAACTTTGTTGACTAAGCCAATCCCAACTGTAGCTATAATCCATGCACTCATTGCTGCTATTGATCCTATGAACATTTGAGTCCGGCAGCTTTGAATACCTGAAACTTCTTCATTAACCAGTTTATAGTCTTCCATTGCAAGTTCTAGAGAGCCACAAACATGAGGTACTTCTGCCAATTCAGCAAGTTCTCTGTTGGTTAGGGGTGTATAAAATTTAATTGCGCATCCCCCGCTTCTGCCACTGCGGTTTGGGTACACATAGCAATCTCTTGCGATTTCCAATGGATTGCATGATAAGGCATCAGGTATTTGAAAATGAATTTTTGCATTCCCAACGTTCGTAGAAATACCAGCAATATATGCACCTGCAGAACTAATATCAATGGGCGAACCTTGAATTATGCCGTTTTGTTCGCTGGATAGTATAGCTTGAACACCTTGTCGTACACTAAACCGTGTAAACCACCTTTTATTCTGTCGCATTTTCATTCATCCCTTTCATATGGGCTCATGGGAACGCCCATGATTTTAGGGGCGAATAGGGGACATTCTATAGTCCTCATGTCAAGTGGTTTTTTAAAGCATTCAAAATCAACAAGTTACAATCTTTGCCAAAACACGGGCATACCTCTCCTGTGTTACTGATTTTACTTCCGGCGAGGTTC
>RPRI01000216.1 GCA_003818505.1 Desulfobacteraceae bacterium
AGAGAGGAGCTTTAGGGGTTCTTCCGGTTGCCGCCACCTGCGCAGCTGCAGGAATCATTGTGGGAGTAGTAACCCTGACGGGCCTGGGGTTAAAGTTCAGTTCAATTGTTATCGCCTATGCAGGTGGAAACGTTTTTTTCACAGCGCTCTATACTGCCCTGATTGTCTGGGTAATCGGACTGGCTGTTCCGGTGACTGCCTCCTACATCATTGCCGTGGTCATCGCTGCACCCGCGCTCATTCAGCTTGGGGTACCGGATTTCGCCGCACATATGTTCGTCTTCTATTATGCGGTGCTCTCTGAAGTCTCTCCTCCGACAGCGCTTTCGTGCTTTGCTGCCGCTGCACTGACAGGAGGAAATCCATACAAAACAACGATGTATGCCTGGAAATATACGGCAGCGGCTTTTATTGTTCCATTCATGTTTATCCTTCATCCATCGGGACTGGCATTGCTTTTAAAGGGAAACAGCCTGCCGGAAGGCGCCTGGGTCATATTGAGTTCCTTTGCCGGTATTTTTGCGCTGTCAGCGGCGGCTTCAGGATGGCTCCTTAAAAAAACAAACTCGTTGGAAAGGATAATCCTCGTGGCAGGCGCGCTTATGCTGGTCTACCCGGCTTACTTGGCGGACGCGGCAGGACTTGCACTTGTTGCCGTGGTTTATCTGAAACAAAGGCTCCAGTTAAAAACAGAAGCGGTTTAAAGCCATATCCTGAGCAGACTTAAAATGAAACCCCGGATATGAATATCAGATATGAATATCAGATATGAATATAAGCAAAAATAAAGAGGCGGGCCTTAAAGAGGCCGTAAAGAAATATGTTTCTCCCGGCTGCCACATCTCTATCGGCGGATTTACAGCCAGCCGGAATCCGATGGCGGCAGTCTATGAAATCATAAGGCAGAGAATAGACAATCTTCACCTTTACGCCCATTCAAACGGGCAGGGGGTTGATGAGCTTATCGGCGCAGGCTGTATCTCCCGGCTTGAAATAGCCTACGCCGGGAACGGACGTTTTGCCCCGACCTGTATCCGGTTTAAAAAGGCCGTCCATAAAGGCTCAATTGAAGTTGAGGATTATTCCAATTATCAGATGACACTCCGGTTTCTTGCCGGCGCGATGGGAGTTCCCTTTTTGCCGACGCGCTCTTCACTGGGCACCGATATTGTTTCGAAATGGGGATTTTCATCAAAAATGCGTAAATTGGATACGAGGATTCCGGATCAGAAGCTTATGGTGATCGATAATCCGTTCGGTTCATGGGGAGATGCCCCCAAACTTGTACTTGTTCCGGCCATTAACTGTGATGTTACAATAATTCATGCACAAAAGGCGGATAGGGAGGGTACGGTAAGGATGGAGGGCCTCACTTTTTCGGATATCGAGCAGGTCAAATCGGCAAAGCATGTTATCGTAACCTGCGAGGAATTGGTGGAACCTGATTTTCTTAAAGCAAATCCGGATCAGAACCAGATACCATCTTTTTGTGTTAATGCCGTGGTGCATGTGCCCTATGGCGCTTATCCCACTGCCTGTTACCGCTATTACGATTATGATCCCAATTATCTTAATGAATACCGCAGATTTGCCGAGGATGACGGACTCTACAAAATCTACATCGAGGACTTTATCTATGGATTAAAAGACCATGAGGCCCTGCTTAATAAGATGGGAAAAGATCGTCTTGAAAAGATCAGAGCTGACCTGAGAACCGGCTACGCAGTGGGACTGGACAGGAGATGACGATGCCCGATTATACCCTGAAAGAGCTTATGACAATTGCGGCTGCCCGTGAAATCAGGGATGGTGACATCGTTTTTTGCGGCACCGGCATTTCCATGGTTGCAGCCATGGCTGCCAAAAACATATCAGCCCCGAACAGTGTTATCTTTTTTGAAACAGGTGCAATAGATTCTCTTCTTGAAGAAGTTCCTCTTGCCGTGTCGGATTCCCGGGTTATGTTCTGGACATCGGTGAACGGCAACCTGGCCGACGCTTTTGCCGCTATGCAGAACCGAATTACAGGGCCTCATGTTGTCGGCATTATGGGCGCAGCACAGATTGATAAATACGGCAATCTGAATTCGACGGCAATCGGAGATTATTTTAAACCGAAGGTCAGATTTTCAGGAAGCGGCGGCGCCTGCGATGTTGCCTCGTTTGTGGGAAGAACAATAACCTTCATGCAGCATGAAAAGCGCAAATTTGTTGAAAAACTGGATTATATTACAAGTCCCGGCTGGCTGGACGGCCCCGACGGCCGGAAAAAAGCCGGGCTTCCCGCAGGCGGACCTGTATCTGTTATAACCAACATGGCTTCAATGGGCTTTGATGAAACAACAAAAGAGATGTATCTTACCGGTTTTTTCCCGGGAATAACCTCCCAGAAGATTCTCGACAACATGGGCTTTGAAATTGATGTATCACGGGCAAAGGAAGTGGAACCGCCGACCGGATATGAGCTTAAGGTTTTAAGAGAAAAATGTGATCCGCAGCGGCTTATCCTTTGATCGAAAATAAATCAGCAAATATTCAGGAGCCAGGAGCCAGAATAGAAGCGGAAACTGCGCAGAAGTCAGAATCCAGGAGTCAGAATTCAGAATAAGAGCGGTATATGCCTTTTCATTCTGGCTCCTTAATAATAAAATTAATTATTCAAATGTTTCTACCTGGTCCGCAATTCGCCTGATTTGATCCATGTAATGGGATATAAGCAGAATTGTGCAGCGCTCTTTTATGCTCAGCAGCAGGTCTTCTATTATCCGTCCTGATTCGGCATCAAGAAAGGATGTCGGCTCGTCTAAAAGCAGTATTTCAGGGTCAAGGATTAAAGAGCGGGCTATGCAAAGACGCTGCTGCTGGCCGCCGGAAAGCGATCTTGCGTCCTCATTAAGGCGGTCTTTAACTTCTTCCCATAAAAAAGCCTGCTTAAGTGCCGATTCAACTTTTTTATCTACTATCTGTTTCTCCTTTACGCCGGAGAGTTTCAGAGGGAAAGATATGTTTTTAAAAATGCTCATCGGCAGCGGGTTGGGCGTCTGAAAAACCGTACCAACAGACCTCCGCAGATCCGGAAGAGAAACAGAACGGTCATAAATATTAATCCATTTGTTTTTTAAGCGGATGAACGCCTCGCCCTCCATTCTGGCGCCCGGTATAGTCTCCCACAGCCTGTTGAAGATCATAAGGAAAGTTGATTTGCCTTTTCCGGACGGACCAACAATCGCAGATATAGAGCATTCCGGAAATTCCACCGAAATATCTTTTAACACCGACAATCGCCCGTAATTAAAGGAAAGATTTACGGTTTTTATTTTAATATTGCTTGATATTATTTCTTTCATCTACTGTAAAACATCCGCTCGATAAGTCTGTTTTTAAGGTAAAAAGCAACAAGAAACAGGCAGGCACATATAACAAGCAATATTACCGCGGCTCCATATCCGGTCTGGAGCTCCGCGGCATCCCTATACTGTGACGATATGTAATAAATGTAAAAGGGGAGGGCCTCGTAGGCAGACAGCAGTGATCCGGGGATTCCGGCGGATGCAACAACACCGGTCAGCATTATGACAGCAGTGTCTTCCGCGCATCTGCCTATGGCAAGAATTATGCCGCTTGAAATCCCCGGAAGAGACCTCGGAAATAGGACATATACTATGTTTTGTAATTTTGTGGCTCCGAGAGCAGGCGCGGTCAGCCTGATTTTGGAAGGAATGCTTTCCATTGCAAACTGTGTTGTACGTATAAGATAGGGAAGCACAAGTAAAGCCAATGCCAGCGCTGAAATCAGAAGGCATGGATAAATATCATTTACGTAACGATGGAGAATGATCGCAATGGAAAATCCAAACAGGCCGATCACAATTGAAGGCACTCCCGCCAGTATGTCGTAAAAGAGGCTGAAAAAATTTTTCAAACTTCCCCGTCCGTATTCCGCGAGATAGATTCCTGCGGCAAGGCCTACAGGAGTTGCCATCCCGACCGCCAGAATAACGAGGAGGCATGTCCCGGCAATTGCCGGAAAAAGACCGGTCAATACCTGGCGGCGAAGAAGAAACACGTCTACAGGCGCTGTCTCTCCGAAAAGCAGTGAAACACTTAATGCCGGGATTCCTTTGACAAGCAGAAAACCGATAACCGTAAAGGCAGCCGATAAAAACAGAAGGCCGCTAACCCATGTGAAGCTTGTTACAAATATTTCTGTAAAGCGCGCTCTCATATTTTTTTCATACCCGTTCTGCCGATTATCCGGGCAATAAATATGATAAACGCGGCGAAAGCGTAAAGCACGAGTCCAGCGGCAAAAATTGTCTTGAACTCAATGCTGTCAAAATCAGCCGCAATGACAAGCGCTATATGGGATGTCAGCGCCCGCGCCGAGTCGAGAACAGATCCCGGAACAGCCACGGCATTCCCGGCAATCATCAGAGCTATTATAGTGTCTCCCATTGCTCTTCCTGCAGACAGAACTATACCTGAGAATATACCGTCACGGGAATACGGGAGAATCACGTATATAAGTTTCTGAACCGGAGTTGCGCCAAGAGCATCGGCTGCCGCGGTATATGATGCAGGAACGCTTTCAAAAGCATCTGTATAAATGAGTATCATGGTTGGTGAAATGACCATTGAAAGCATCAGGGAGGCCGAAAGAATGCTCATTCCGGAGCCGGATGCGAACACTTCCCGTATAAACGGCACCAGCAGAAATACTCCGACAAATCCATAGATAACCGTAGGAATCCCGGTCAGCATCTGAACCGTTTTTTTACAGAATTTTGAAAAGACCGGAGGAGCGATCACAGACATTAATGCCGATGTTCCAAGACTTAAGGGGAAAGCCCATAAAAGACTTAAAAAGACTATCGACAGAGTTCCCGTGAGCATCGGATAAATACCGAAAAGCCCCTTGTCCGGATTCCAGGAAGTCGTGAGCAGTGTAAAAAAATGCCCTCCCCTTAACAAGGGGAAACCAAGGAAAAGCATAAACATGAGAATAAGCGCTGTAAGAGAGGCGCTCAATACCGCCGCTCCCAGAAAACCCGCTTCCGCAAGGGTTGCTCTATTCATTATTTAATACCTTTAAATAACATCTGACAGGAAACCTTCTATTATGCAACCATCCAAAAACAATATTCAGACACATTTGGGTTTCCAATTCGGAAATTGGCAATTTTGTGCAAGCTCAAGAAAATCAAGGTATTGCGCGGAGACATACGCATAGTATGTCGCACAAGAAATCCCGCAGATTGACACAGAGATCGCCCAAAAGGGCCATTTACGGATGGAAACTATTTAATTGGGATGAATCCGTTCTTTGCAACCAGTTCCTGTCCCTCCGGGCTGAAAAGAAAATCGATGAATTTTTTAACAAGCCCATTAGGTTCCCCTTTTGTGTTGCTGAAAAGGCCGCGGGCGATTTTGTATGACCCGTTTTTCACGTTATCGATAGTAGGTTCGACTCCGTCCAACATTACAGGCACAGTGCTTTTGTCCATATGGCCTACCGATACATAGCCGATACTATAAGGGTCATTCGCAATCGCTGTTTTCATGGCTCCGTTTGAAACTACTACGTTTGCCTTATCCGTGATTGCTCCTTTATCGAGACCTTTTTCCCAGAAAACTTCACGTGTCCCGCTTGAATTGTCACGCGTATAAACATTGATCTGTTTGTCAGCTCCGCCAAGTTCTTTCCAGTTTATGATTTTCCCTGCAAAAATATCAATAAGCCTGGGTTTGCTTAACGCTTTCAAAGGATTCTGTGGATTGACAACAACACCAACTCCATCTATCGCCCATTGAAATAATTTAAGGCCGTATTTTTGAATTTCATCATCCTTAGGCTTGCGTCCCGAATTGCCTATATCGACAAGTCCTTCGCCCGCCTGCTTGATGCCGACACCGGATCCGCCGCCTGCTATGCTGATCTTTATGTCCCGGTTATGTTCCATGATCAGTTTAGCCGCGTCTTTCATGACCTGTATATGAGCGGTGCCTCCCGATATTTTGATTTCCCCCTTTTCATATGTGAAAAGATCGATTGCCCCGGCCGCAGCGGTTGAAGAAACGACTGAAAATAATATAATAAGAATACCGGCCAAAGTGAACATGCGTCTTATAATATCGAGTCTCATAAATTCTCCTTTGCGTGTTTATTAACATCAACAACTTTATGAATAATAACAAATATAAATTTGCGGTTATCACACCACGCAAGAGAGTGTCCAATAGATAATTTATATGTAAACTTCACTTACTATAGAGAGATTCGATAGAATTACTCTGAGATTTTTCAATAATTCCAGTTTGGGTCTGATAAGGTTATGCGAATTAGCGCATACCCTTGTCAGATTCTTGACCTGATGTTATGCAGGGCTCCAGCCTTCCAGCTATGTAATCATCGCATAACCGTTGCGGATGACTTTTTGTTCTTCCTTATTAATGACTATAAAATGCAGATCCTTGTCCTTTTTCCTGTCTTTTTTTCCGATAAGCTGTATTTTTATATTCGTTCCGGGAAATACCATGCCGGTAAACCTGCAGGAAAGAATTTTAAGCCTCTGCGGATCTCCTCCGGCCTCCCGGTTTATCAGCTCCTTTACCGCAAAGGCAAGCGTGGCCGTTCCCTGTAATATTATCCCGGGCAATCCCACCATTTTTGCAAACTGCTTCGAGGTATGTATCGGAAAATAGATGTTTGTGCATCCGTCGTAAATAAAAGTGCGCATCAGATCAACCGGAACGGTCGTCTCCCATACAGGCGGGCCTTTACTCTCACAGGCAGGTACAGTCGGAAGGTTTTCGCCGCCCCGACCCGGATCAGTGCATTTTACATTGCGCAAAAGAGCCCCGATATGTTCGGTAAAAACCGGTTTTCCTGTGTTATCGGACACATCATAACGTATTATGACGTGCGTTCCAGCCCTGTGAGGCAGAATCGCAGCTATTTTACCTTTTACGGTAAGCATATCTCCCGGTCTGACCGGACGGTAAAATTCGACATGCTCGGTGTAGTGAACCTTAGTGGCGGATATTTCAGCGGGAAGCAGACCGGGTTCCAGGAATTCCTCAAGTTTTTCCGTTACGGGCCATGTAACTGCGACACAGAACATGGGAGGAGCAATAATGCCATCCATACGTTCATCATCAAAATAGCAGGGGTTATTATCGCCGACTGCTGCAGCATAGTTCATGGTCTCGCGCCAGCTGACTTCTTTGCGGTACTCTTTTAACCCTGATCCTGCAATATGTGAAGATAGTTCCATTTAAGGCAAAACCTTTGACAGCCCTTTTTCTCCGAATCGCATGGGGAGAAATATTGCGAGTATACTGATAACAACTACCATTGAAAAAGATATGATTGTCCTTGTCCATTCTAATGTTGTCATTGATCTTTGATGTACTGCAGCCATGAATATACTGTAAACCGGCCCTGCTTCAAGAATTATTACGGCCATTATGTACCCTGCGCAAATCATCATGAACAAAAGGCCCCCGAAACTAGTTACCGACTGGGCGGGGTTTTCAGATTTAAAATCAGGATATGCGGCTCCAAAACCTATTCCTATTGACACGATTCCCGGCACCATAAGAAGTACTGTTATAAATGAGAGAACCATCATGAAAGTTTCAACCTGTAAAATTATGTTCGTTGCAACTATCAGGATTTCAGAAAGAATGAGCAGCGGGAAAAAGTATATGAAGAACTTTATCCAGAGAATCGTTTTGATTTTGACAGGTGATGCCTTAACAAGCCAGAAGGCCTCTCTTTCAGAGCTGACAGC
>RPRI01000217.1 GCA_003818505.1 Desulfobacteraceae bacterium
TGCCAAACCTTTAATTCTTTATAGTTCGTCAGCATTGAGCGCTGGTGGTTAGCGCTTCGGCTTCACTACGTGTCACTTCGTGTCACTCGAATCCTTGGACCCTTGACCCCTTGAACCCTCTCCAGATTACCAACTAATCTGGAGATGATCCTTATTTATAATATTGAATGATTCGGTTAAGATTGAGTCAGATCAAGCGGCTGAATTCCTTTTTCAACTAGCCATAACAGAGGATGCGGTACCCGCCTATCCACTATTTGCTGGTCATGATCCATATGCCCTGCCAGTCCGCCGGCAGGGATTCGGGTAGAGACCGGCATTTGGTCAGATAGTGTGACGCTGGGGCATCTTGGTTCGCGATAGCAGCGAAGACCTCAGCGGCTGATGGGATGTCACCAGCATAATAATACTTCAATCCTGCGGCAAACCGGGTCAGAATCGATTCACGCGCTTTGGCGTCAGCCGGCCACATGGGCTCATAGATGGTGACCGGCACCTTGCGGCCTACCACCGCCACCCGGCCCAGCTCCCGCGCGACAAACCCTTCCGTAAGTTCCTTTCGAGTTGTTTCCGAAATCATTGTGTAGGTTCCGAATTCCTTGTTAACCCCTTCCAGCCGGGCGGCCAGATTGACCGAATCGCCCAGCATCGTATAGTCAAACCGAGTATAAGATCCCATATTCCCCACCACTGCGGCGCCGGTGTTGAGACCGATACGCATCAGAAGCTCCTTGCCGATACGCGCTTTGATGGCCGGCCGCAGTTCAGCAAGCCTGGCCTGACAGCGCAGTGCGGCGGTGACCGCCCGGCAGCCGTGGTCCGGCAACCCGAGCGGGGCGTTCCAGAAGGCGATGATGGCATCCCCTTCATATTTATCCACCGTGCCGCCTTCTTCATGAATGATGTCGGTCATGGCGGTTAGATATTCATTCAACAGCGCGGTCAGGTCTTCCGGAGAAAGCCCTTCGGAAATCGTGGTAAATCCCTGTAGATCGGAAAAGAAGATGGAAAGTACGCGGCGTTCGCCGCCCAGTTTAAGTCGTTCCGGGTGCTGAATCAGTTGATCGATCACCGCAGGGCTTAAATACTGCTTGAAAGCATTCTTGATGAAACGTTTCTGCCGGCCTTCAGTGGCATAATTGACGATAAGTCCGGAGATAAGAGTAAGGACGGCGGCGGTCAACTGCACGGCCAATGGCAGCCAATATCCCACTTCATAGGCGATGAGCGCAAGGATCGTCGGCAGCCCCAGAGCAAAGACGATGGCGATGATGCTTTTGAAAAAGCTGTTGAAAAAAGTGATGAAAAGGCCGAAGCCCATCGCGAGCGCAAGTATGAGACATATGGTTATGCCGGACGGAACCGAGGCGATGAAATCATTCGCGAGCAGGTTATCAAGAATCGTTGCGTGAATCTCCACGCCAGGATAGATACCGCTGACCGGTGTGGGGCGAAGATCCAGCAGGCCGGGGGCGGAAAAGCCGAAAAAGACATATTTGTCCTTGAATAGAGATAAATCTTTGATGGTGGGCGCTTCGCCTTGAAGGATCCGGATTTCCGACTGAATCACGGACGCCGCACTGATCATGCGGTGCGTGCCGGATGGGCCGCGAAAGCGCAGGATGCTGCGGCCTGACGAATCGATGGGAATCCAATGATCCGCGATGCGCAGGTGGCCGGGAGCAATCTGCGCATCTGTATCTCTATGAGCCGCGAGGAATGCTCCCAGACCAACGATGGGCAAATTATGGCCGTCGAAGCGGTGAAAAAGCTCGGCCCTGCGATAGATGCCATCTTTATCCGGCGACAGCTGGACATCGCAGAGCACATCGACGTTCTGACTGACCTCGGCAATGGGCAGGGTGGCCCGGGGTAGCACCATCTTTTGGTCCGGCGCTGTGGCCAGCCATTCTTCGACACCTTGAACGATCAAATTCGATGCGGTCACGTCTTTTGGCCAGTGATTGCGACTGCCGGTATGCTCCCCTAAAAAGACTGAGCCGGCGGCAAAGGCATTGAAATCGGCGATGGCAGCACCCAGAGCCTCGTCGTCAGCCACACCATACGCTGACGGCTCGGTTAAGAGCACGTCAAAAGCCAGCGCTTTGGCACCGGAGCGTTTACAGTATTGGATCAGGGCGGCGTAAAGTTCGCGCGGCCAGGGCCAGGACAGGCTGTTGACTTCCTTGGCCCAATCCAGGCTATCCTGGTCCAGGAGGATGATGCGGATATTGTCGGTGGCTATTCCAGGCCGGGCCAGCAGTTGCACGCGCCAGTCCCAGGTTTTGTATTCCCAGGTGTCCAGCCCTTTGAAGAACCAGAGAAAAAGGGCCAGCAGGGCGCCGGCAAGGCCGACACACAGACCTTGCCGGAGTTTTTTACGGGTCTCGGCTGACATCTGCACTTTTCAGACTCCCTTTAATGCGGCTTCAAAGCGACTCTGACGGTTTTTGATCAGATTCACCGGTTGGTAGACACCTATCTGTGATGTGATCTGTGAAATGCGGGTTTGGGGATCAGGGTGGGTTTTGGCAAAATCGAGACGTCCGGGCTTGAGCTGACGGTCCATCTGTTTGAGCATGTCCACCAGCCCGTTGGGATTATATCCCACCCGCTGTAAAATGCTGATTGCTGCGACATCGGCGGTTTGTTCAAACGCCCGTGAGTAACCGCTGTTGATCAGGGTGCTGGTGATGTCGGTGATGGAATCTTCAAATGCCGTGGTCAGGCTGGCCAGTTGCTCATTGCCAAAGGTCTTGGTGCCTTCCACCGCCAACGTGGTCAGGGCGTCAGTCAGTCTGGATTTCTTGATGGCCTGCAAGCCATGCTGGTGCTGCACATGGCCTATCTCATGGGCCAATACCGCGGCCACGGCGTCTTCATGGGGGCAACAGCGCAGCATGCCGCGGGTGATGAAGATGAGTCCGCCAGGCGCGGCTAGGGCGTTGATCTCGTCCGAATCCTGGATCAGAAAATGATATCCGCCAAATGTCTCCGGCCGGTCAGAAGCCTGGGCCAGTGTCTGCCCCATGACATTGATGTAACGGTTGGCGGCTTTTTTGCTGTAAGGTCGATACTTGTTCAGTATCTGTGCGCCGATGGTGCGCCCAATGTAATACTCCTGCTCGGGCGTGATGTCTTCGAAGGTTTTGCTCACCGCCTTGACACTGCTGGCAATTGAGGCGGTATTGACGTTGACGCCGGCCACAGGAATCGTGATGCCGGATTGCGCCATGCTGTCCAAGGTCGCGCAGCCGGCTAATAGTCGCCCGGCAGCAGCCGCACCCAATCCCAATATGGTCAACCGACCACTGAGCATGAGAAATTCCCTGCGGGATATCTGGTTCATTGCGCACCGCCTTTCGCCGTCAACCGGCCATCCTGGATAAAACCCTGTATCTCGGCCTGGGAAACAGTGAGCGCTTCCATCTGGTCAATCTGCCTGAAATCCAGATTCGGGTTACGCGTTCGATATTGATTTTCCACCTGCTTGTTGAATCCCTTGCCGGCGAGAGCCAGCTCGTCGCTGGAGGCTGCTTGAGAGACATCCTTGGCGCCAGCCTTGAGGACAATCTTCTTTTCAGTCAGGGCCGACATGTGCATCCAGCCCTGACCTTTGCCTGACGGCAGAGCCACCTGATACCAGGCGCCCTGCTGCGTGAGAATCTGCACGCGATCACCGTAAGCGAAATCGGCAATAACGGGTCCCAGGAACGTAGGGGATTTGCGCGCCTGGCCGCTTTTCACCTGCACACTCATCATCTGGCTGGCCACAGCCTGGGCCATTAAAAGAGAAAGAGCCACGGCCATGATCAGCAGCTGGCGCCATCGAAAATGAAAACCGTTGGGTGTGTTCATGATGGACCTCCTGTTGGTTCCTGGATTGGACAACTGAATACGGCCGCTTTTTGAGCAGCAACTGCCAATCTTATTGATAAGGTATTGCGATGGAATTGATAAGGTATTTCTTTCGGTTGATGAAAATATATGGGGGATGTTTTTGATTGTCAAGGGATATTGTGCATCGAAAAACAGGGGGGCGATGCGGTTGCCGTAGAAGACGTGGAAGCCGGAATATTTCCATGTGGAGAGCATGGCGATCATCACCTTCGTGATCTTTCCTTTGTTCAGGAGCATCTTCAACACCTTATACTTGAAGATGGTCCCCAGCTTTTTCAACTCAAAAGGAGGAGAAACACGGAACATTCCATCGTTGTCGTAGAAACAACCGCACGTTATCAAAAACTTAACATTGGGGATTAAATTCGAGAATGTTGCGCGTCAAAATTATCCCCTCATGGATACCCTATGTTTAACGATCAGGTGCGATGACTGTTTTCAAGGGGCAATTACCAACATCCTGCTTGATGTCATAGCGAAAACATCTTGTCTTGAAGGCATGTGGCAAGTTGGCGTTTCGATTCCCGCGGAAAGGGGTTAGATTTTCACCTAACCCCTTGATTTATTTGGTAGCGGGGGCTGGATTTGAACCAACGACCTTCGGGTTATGAGCCCGACGAGCTACCAGGCTGCTCCACCCCGCATCAATGTCATTTGGAGAATGGCATTATTAGTCAATTGTCCCGAATAAGTCAAGCTGATTGTTTTATTATTTTTAATCAAATTATAGAGAATTCCGCGACATCATGCTCCATGTCGCCGGACCCTGTCTTTTGCTCCCGGTATCTCTTCCGGACCATGATATTAAATACCCGTGATCCGGTATTCGCTTTGTGTGTTCAACCTTTGTCACTCACCGTTTCTCTAAGCCTTAAAATCTTTCAATCCCCCTATTTCCAGTTTACCGATTAAATATCTTAAATACTTGTATTATATTGACATCGGCAATTATTTGAGCCATATGAAATAAAGACAGGTGTCCGTGGCATAACTTTCAAAACTTCTTTTTCCTGTCGGAGGATAATATGGGTTTTAAAAAAGCAAGCCGTGACTTGAATTTTGCCGAATTTCTTCTCAGGAGTTCGATGAATAAAAACCGCTGCCTTGATAACCTCTCCAAAATAAACGACTCGCTCGACTGGGACTCCATAGAAGAAATGCTCGCCGGCTATTACAATACCGGGAAGAGCGCCAAGGGCGCCGGAGCTTACCCTCCCTTGATTCTCTTCAAATGTCTTCTCCTGCAGAAATGGTTCAGGATAAATTCGGACCCTGAACTTGAATGCTACGTAAATGACAGGATCTCCTTTAAAAAATTCCTCGGGATACCTTTTACGGACCCCTCCCCGGCCCATTCAACCTTTTCACGCTTCAGAAAAAGATTGTCCAAAAAGGCCATGGATAATCTCAATAACGAAATCACGCGCCAGTTTGAAACAAAAGGACTGGCAATAAGTGAAGGGATTGCGGTTGATGCAAGGATTGTAAAGTTGCAGAGCCGGTACGGGGAAGATGAATAGTTATAAAAAAGGAGCCAGGGATTCAAGGGTTCAAGTGTTCAAGTGTTTGTTTTCTGAAGTTCTGACAGGTTTTCCTTGTTGTTATAGCCCTGATTCACGGATAATAATATTAAAGATGCCCCTTATTTTATTGGAATCAGTGATTCTACTTTTGATTTCAACTCTTCAGGCATGCCCGGCAATCTATTACCGCCATATTTAAGAAGTATATATTTTGTCTTTCCGGTGTGACCTGATACAATTTCAAGGCGTGATCCTGAAACCGAAAGACATTTCGCAAGATACCTGACGCACATGTCGTTTGCGGCTCCGTCAACGGGAGGAGCGGTAAGTTTTATCTTCAGCGCATCCCCCAAAAGCCCTGCAATCTTGTTTTTTGAAGAACGCGGTTGAACGTAAATTTTAAAAATTATTCCTTCGGGGCTTTCCCTGAAATAAAGCATCAGCCGGAACCGCTCTTTATTATGGAATCTATAATCCTTGTTGCTGAAACCTTCTTGTTTACGGGGATAAGCGCAACCCGCCCGCCATGCTTCTCGACAATTTCGCGGCCGTAGACTTCTTCGGACGAATAATTGCTCCCTTTGGTGAGAACATCAGGGCGCACGGTTTCAATGAGGTCCGAAAGTTTCGCCGTCTGAAAAACAACAACATAATCGACGCTGTCAAGGGCGCTTAATATCCTGACCCTTTCTCCTGCCCTGATCACCGGCCTCCCTCTTCCTTTGAGTCTTCTCACCGATTCGTCATCATCGATTGCAACTATCAGAACATCCCCCTGCTTTTTTGAGGCGGAAAAAAGCATCACATGCCCTGCATGAAGAAGATCGAAACATCCGTTGGTCAAAACAATTTTTTTATCTTTCTTCCGCAGTTCCCGGATAAGATCGGGAAGTTCGGAAAGGCTTTTATGCTTGATCCTGTGGTCATCGGCCTGAGGCACAAGCGCTGCTGCAAGTTCTTTTGCTGAAACCGTGGCTGTTCCGACCTTGCCCACCACAATACCTGCCGCGCTATTTGCGACCGCCGCGCCTGTTTTAAAAGAAGCGCCGGATGCCACGGCAAGAGCCAGTACAGCCACCACGGTGTCGCCTGCGCCTGACACATCAAATACCTGTCTCGCTTCGGCTCTGATCTTACAAGGTTTTTTACCTTTTTCAAAAAGCGTCATTCCGTCTTTTCCGCAGGTCACCAGGAGTTTCTCAACATAATGACTTTCGATGATCTTTGTTCCTGCCTCTATAAGGGATTGGTTGTTTGTTATCTCCACTCCGGCTGCAAGGGCCGCCTCTTTCCTGTTCGGCGTAATCAGCGTAACGCCCGAGTACTTCGAATAATCAAGGCCTTTGGGATCTGCAATCGTTATTTTGCCGTATTTTTTTGCATATTTTACGACTACAGCCATAAGGGATTTGGTGATAAGCCCCTTCCCGTAATCCGACACAATAACTACATCCGCACCGGCAATTTTTTTTCTGATGAAACCGGCTATCTTATCAAGGGTTTCACCCGAAATTTCCTTTCTCGTTTCACGGTCAATTCTGAGAACATGCTGATGAGCTGCGATAATCCTCGTTTTTTTCGTGGTGGGACGTCCGCGCTCCCGGACAATACCTTCGGTATCGACTCCGAGTTCGCCGAACCTTTCAAGCAGAAAATCCCCGTTCCCGCCGGCGCCGATGACTCCGACTGCAAAGACTTTTGCACCGAGGGCTGCAAGATTGTTCACGACATTTCCCGAACCACCGAGGGTCGACTCCTCTTTTTTCACGGCAACAACTTGAACGGGCGCTTCGGGAGATATCCTGTCCACATCCCCCCAGAGGTACTCATCTATCATGAGATCGCCTATGACAAGCACCCTGCAGTCTTTGAATTTTGAGATATCCACATCCATAATAATATCCGTTTCAGCTGTTCTTCTTAACAACATCAGCAATAAAACCCGGCGGACGCACAACCTTCCCGCTCCGGTCGACAAAGGCATGCCTGGTGCTTCCTTTTGCGCGGACCGTCAAACCATCTTCGTCATATATGCAATAGTCAAACTTCATGCCGCCTTTAACGCCCGTGTCAAGGGTTGTCTCTATTATCAGGAGATCGTCATATCTGACCGGGGAGAGGAATTTGCACGAAACTTCCGAAACTGGCAGGAAATACCCTTCCGCTTCTATCATCTTGTAAGTCAACCCCAGCGCCCTGAACATCTCCCCCCGCCCCATTTCAAACCAGCGAAGGTAATTCGCATTATAGGCATAGCCCATGTTGTCCGTATCGCCGTAAATCACCCTGTATGTTGTTCTGTGTTTCAGCATTAA
>RPRI01000218.1 GCA_003818505.1 Desulfobacteraceae bacterium
ATGATGAACTGACGCTGGATGAAATCAGCCATATTACGGACCAGGCCGTTTCTCTCGGTACCCTCTGGTGTCTGATCACCGGCGGCGAGCCCTTGCTCCGGAAAGATTTTTTCGATCTTTATCGGATGCTGAAAAAGAAGGGGCTGCTAGTTTCGGTTTTTACCAATGCCTGCCTGATTACGGAGAAGCACGTGGAGCTGTTTAAACATTATCCGCCGCGTGACATAGAGATAACCGTTTATGGCATCAGCGAAGAGACATATGAAAAGATAACGCGCATACCCGGTTCATACGCCGCCTTCAGCCGCGGTCTGACCCTGCTGCTTGAGGGGGGCGTCAAGGTGGACTTGAAGACGATGGCGCTCCGTTCCAATGTGCATGAATTGCCCGCTATCGCCAGTTTTTGCCGTAAAAGAACAAAAAACTTCTTCCGCTTCGACCCCATGCTCCACCTTCGTTATGACGGAAATGCGGAAAGAAACGACGACATACGTGCGGAACGATTATCCGCCGAGGAAATCCTCGCGCTTGATGAAGCAGACCCAAAACGGTCGGTGGCGCTGGAAAAGAAATGCTCCACGCGGGAAATAGCTATCTCCTCACAAGAGCTGACCGATCGACTCTTCCAGTGCAGCGCTGGAAGCAACAGCTTCGCCGTCAGCTATAACGGCCTCTTCCATCCCTGCCCTTCGCTCCGGCATCCCGACTGCCTCTTTGACTTGCGCCAGGGCTCCCTTGCCGAGGCATGGTTCGATTTCACTCCACGCACACTCGCGCAGACGACAACCAGCAGTGGTTTTCTGGAAAAATGCAGTCTCTGTCCCCTGATGAACCTGTGCCAGTGGTGCCCCGCCCACGCCTATCTGGAATGCGGCCGGATGGATGAATGGTGCGAATACTTCTGCCGGACAGCGCATGCTAGGGCCCGCGCCTTCGGCATGGAGTCTGCATGAGCTGGCAGCTGGAAGATAAGTTGATGCTCCTTTGCTGTCGGACGAAAATCGGCGACAGGGAGAGAAATAAATTAACTGAGATAAAAATAGACAAGATAGACTGGGACTGTTTTTTGGAAAAGGCGAGGGAAGAGGGCGTTTCACCTATAGTATTTCAAATGCTTCCACGAATAATTATCAATAAGAACGATATCCCTGACTATGTGACGGATGAATTAAAAAAAGATTATTATCTTACTGCAAAAAAAAACATTTTAACCTTAAACGCATTAGGAAATATCCTTGAAGTATTTAATAAAGCCGGGCTTAAGGTAATAGTTCTGAAAGGGGCGGCGCTGGCCGAAACAGTGTATGAGAATCTTGCCTTGCGTTCAATGTCGGACGTTGACCTGCTGGTAAAAAAAGAAGACCTTTATCGGATAAATGAGCAGTTAAATGACCTGGGTTATTACCCGACCGACCGGTCAGTTGACGATGTTGATTTATCTTCCACTTACCTGGCATCGCTCGACTACAGAAACCCCCTTGGAAATTCCCCCTCTTTACATATCCACTGGCACTTCGTAAATTCAACGATTCCAAACGAATCTTACATGCGCAAAATCAAAATGGAGGATATCTGGCGTGATGCCGTAAGGACAAATATCGCGAATACCGAAACATGTGTGATGTCTCCGCATCACCTCATCATACATCTGGCAGAGCACGCCCTCCGGGTGACCCACTCACTAAGTAAGCTGAGCTATTTCTGTGATATTGACAGAAGCATCAATTATTACGGGAAGAGGCTGGACTGGAATCTTCTGGTTCAGGATACCATGAAATTCAACCTGAACAAAATGGTCTATACAACCCTCTATTTTTCGCGTTTTTTTATTGAAGCCAAAATACCGGAAGATGTCCTGCTGAAACTGAAACCTGAAAGATTCAGCTTTCCTGAAAAAATCTTCATGCGCAAAACTGAGGAAAACAAACGTACCCCAGGCATGAGTTATCTGATACATCTGTCTATGAACAAGGGTCTCTTGAAAAAGCTGAAGTTCTTGGGAAGGACGCTATTCCCACCGAAAGATATCCTGGCCCAGAGAAGTTATATCTCAGGGTCCGATATGAATTACAGGTATTATATCAACCGAGTCAGGGAGGTCCTGTCGTACGTCTTTAAACTCTAATCTATTACTTATCCGGCTACATCCTTTACAGCCTCTCTGACAATCCCGGAATCAATAATTTTTGCCTTTGAAATAAATCCCACCATGAGACTCGTATCGCAAATACTGTTTATCAGCCGTGGCGTGCCTTTTGAATAAGCATATATGTCTTTTGCCGCCTGTTTGGTAATGATGTTTCTGGTTAAACCGGCCTTTGTAAGACGAACTCCCATATATTTCAGGGTTTCATAAAAATTTAATGGATTCAAGTGATACCTAATGGCAACCCTTTGATCCAACTGTTCAATATCCTTGATGATATTCCTTAGTTCAGGCTGACCGAGCATGATAACGGTCAGCATGAATCTGTTATTCAACTGGAAATTCAACAGCAGCCGAAGCTCTTCGAAGGTTTCTTTCGAAATTAACTGCGCTTCATCTATTATCAGCAGGGTTCCTTTATCCTGCTTTAAATTTTCCAGCATCTTTTCATGAAATAAATTCAAGAGGCTGGATTTTGATAAATCATCGCCTGGGTTAAAACCAAAACTGCGGAGAACCTCTCTTAAAAAATCCAATGGAGCAAGGGTCGTATTCACCATCAACCCTATGTCATACTTATTCTTGGGAAGCTGTTGTATCATCACCCTGCTCAATGTCGTTTTTCCGCTCCCAATCTCCCCGGTAATCAAAACTATCCCTTTATTTCCTTTTGCCGCGTAGAGCAACCTCGACAATGCTTCCAGATGTTCAGGCGAATAATATATAAAATCAGGATCCGGAACATTTTCAAAAGGAAGTCTTATAAGACCCCAGTACTCTAAATACATTTTATTAATCCTTCAATTGCCATGTATATTTCTGCAAAACAAAGTCTGTAGTGATAACCCGACAACTTGTACGGATCACTGATATCATTCATATTATCGCTGTCCGTCTGGGTACAACCGTTATAAAATGGTTTTAGAAGAAATACCTTTCCTGCCGCATCCGGATATTTTTCAATGATCATATCCCTGTGCTGCTGCTCCATCACAAGGATCATATCCGTTTCAGCGGCCATCTCTTCCGTCAACAGTCTTGATTTATGACCACGGTCATCAAACCCTTTTTCTGCCAGAAAATCGGCAGCCCTTGGATCGGGTGGCGCGCCCTTCATGTCAAGCATGGATGCCGATGACACGGAAATATCGCTGCGGCCGCTCTTCTCTGACATTTTCCTGAATATGCGCTCTGCCATAAAACTTCGGCAGATATTCGCGCTGCAGACAAAAAGAATCTTCACAAAACCATTTCCCAGTCAGTTGGAACAAAGGGGTCAAGGATTCGAGGATTCAAGGGTTCAAGTGTTTGTTTTCTGAGGTTTTGACAGGCTTTGCCTTTCACTCGAAACCTTGAACCCTTGGCCCCTTGAATCCTATCTTTTTAAATCTTCTGTTCCCTGCAGAACAATATCAAAAAGCTCCTGTATGTCCTTTTCATCGAGGCAGGAAAAAGCAACCCTGAGATCGCTTTTTCCTGTGGAAATCAGGCCGACACCATATTTATCAAGCAGATGCAGCCTTAATGTTTCCGCATCCAGGCCTTTAAGCTTTATACACATGAAATATCCTGAGTTAAACGGATAAACATCCCAGGCCTTTTTGTATTTCGGATCCGAAAGAACTTCTTTTACCCTGATTGCCCTTTTCTTTAATATTTCGGATTTTTCATTTTTCTCATCCGGATACCTTTTATCCTTCATGGATTTTAAAACAATTGACTGGCTCAGGTGTGAAGCATTTGAAATATTGCCCCTTATGCATCCGGCGGTCTTTTTTTCGAGGGCATCATATACCGGCGCCGGATCTCCGTCTGTTTGGCACCCGTAGGTAATAAAACCGACCCTCAATCCCCATACGAAATTTTCCTTCGTGGCGCCGTCAACCTTTACTGCAAGCAAATTGGGGGACCTGTCGCACAGCCTGGTAAAAACCGATTCTTTCATTGTTTCTTCATCATAAAAAAGCCCGAAATATGAATCGTCACATACGGCAATTATCTTTGTTCCTTTAGAGGCGGCATTGGAAAGAATATCTCCAATACCGTCACCTTCTTTTTTAGTTAACGTATAACCTGTCGGATTATGCGGGAAATTAAGGAGAACAATTATTTTACCGCTTTTCTCAGCTTCGGTATTAATCAAATTTTCAAATGCGGCAAGATTATAACCTCCGTTTTCATTAAAAGTGGCGTGCTGGCTTATCCTTACGCCTTTTCTGACATTTAAGATCATGTTGTAATTTCCCCAGATCATGTCAGGCAATATTACCACATCGCCTGGATCGGCCCATATATCAGCAACCATGCTCACAGCATGAGTTATGCCGCAGGTAACGACAGGCAGGCTTATTTTTTTGCCTGAAAGGGAAGGGTTCTTTTCAAAAATAGCGTTCTGCCATGTTTTCCGCAGTTCCGGAATTCCAAAGGAAGGAGCATAGGTTAAAGACTCTTCCGGCTCAATGCCCTCGAGCATCGACATCACTGAAGAGAAATGCATTGTTTTGCCGTTCTCTTTCGCTATTCCGATAGTGGCATTAAGCTTGTGCGCTTTCTGTTTTGCCTCAGCGCTCTGGCTCAATATGCCTTTCGGGAAAAAAAGATTCTTTCCCATAACAGACAACATATTAAGCAGGTTCGGATTTCCCTTTTCGATAGCCTCATTAAGCTGCTGTGCAATAGGATTCATTAGTTCAACAACCTCCAAATTTTTATTTATTATGCCTCACATCACCCAAAAATATTCAAACCAAGTGATTTCAGATTTTTGACAAATTTTTGATCGAATGTGACGATTGTGGATCTTCTTGTAATTTTACAGATCGTAGCAATGACAGCATCGCCGAAATCGGGTATCGGATCGGGCCAGCAGGACAGTACTGATTTAAAATCGATTTCATGAAGAACCTCGACACCCGGCATATCTGCAAAATCGGCAATCATCCTGCCGATCTCATCTTTTGGCACATGGTAGACTCTGTCCATCACATAAATAAATTCGGTTAAGACATACTGATGACATAGGATCAAAGCCTTCATGTGTGCAGCCGATTCGAAAAGAGGGGCAATTTTCTTCTGCTGATCCGGATTACGATCTGTTACGAAGGAAATCAAGGCGTTGGTATCGATGATATATTTCTTCACAGATATTTCTTCACACGGAGATTCCGGGCAACTTCAATGTCACCTGCAATGTCTCCCGGTCCCATCTTAATTGTGTTCCGATATTTCAGAAAATTCAGCTTCGCCGGCGAAATGATGATTTTGCCTCTCTTCACCTTCCAATCCAAGGCATCCTTAATGGAAAGACCCATATTCTCGCGAATGGCCTTGGGAATGGTCGTTTGGTACTTCGATGTAATAACCGATTGCATATCGTCATCCTCCTTATGATATATTCCCTTTCGGAAATATCTGTAAAGTATGGAATTCCGGATGTCAAGAAAAACAGAGGGTGCAAATGCGACCGCTGTTTCGGTTCAAAACCAGACCCCGGGAAGTTTTTTATTTGTCTGTACCGTTGAAGTTAACTGTATAGTTTTTGTTAGTGTCGGCACTCACCGCCTGGTCGTATGAAATAGATGATGGCGACGTGGCTACGGTGCAGGCGGCGTCTGTGAATCCATTGATGCTTTCCGAAGGTCCAATATTACCGATCAATGAATCTTGAACAATACCGGTGCATACTCCCACCCCATTAATTTTAAAATAGCTTGTACTCCCAAAATTGTTCCATGCGCCGTAGACAGGCTCTCTTGCAAAATACATTTTGAAATCTTTCAATATTACATTTTGCGTTGCTCCACCGGTAGCAGCGGTCCACCCAAAAATAAATTTATCGAACTTTCCATGATCTGTACTGTCCAACACGATCTGATTGCCGTCTGCTACAGTTCTCCTGATTGTCGGAATATCAGCTGTATATACCACTTTTGTATTTCCAAAGGTTCCCTCACTGTGTGCCGTACATGCGAAATCGGGACATTCTTTGATCCAGGATTTCAACTCGTAATTATAGTTTCCTGTGCCAGGATCGCTTCTCCTGACTTCAATACGAAAAGCATAAGCAACCGTTCTTTCCAACCAACTGCTCCCCCATAAATCTCCTTCGAAATAATTATTAGTATCCGTAGTCAATGCATTTTGAGGTTCACTCACACCATCGCTTCCTGATCCATGCTTATTATCGTCATAAGATTTTTGTCCTGATGTATCCCCAAATCCACTACACGATGTTGTGTTATCACCCCAAAAGACATGGGCCATATGATCACCGCCATCACTATCGTCACACCTGCTGTCGGATAAGCATGGTGAAGGTGGACATCCGGTATTTGAATATGGATCGAATTCCACGGCAATTTTCGGCGGACGTATGCCTTGACCACCTCTATTATCCAGATACGTTAAACCGCTGACATAGGAACTCCCGGCGTATGCCATCAACTCCCCCATTCCTCCGTGTCCACCTACGGAATACAGATCATTATCTTGACCATTGAAAAGCGCGAAGGTAAATCCATCACCTAAAGTATATGAAGCGTTTTTTTGAATTCTAAAGACAAAAAAAGCATTGAATCCGGTTCCGAAATCGCATTCCCCATCCTGACAATTCACGGAGGCGGAGGTTCCGCTGTACCAGACGGCACCGAATTGTGACGCCATAAATTGGCCCAATGATATTTGAGAAGTCGTCGTATCAACAGAGACAAAACCGGGGGCTGACTCTCTCTCTTTTCCGGCATCTGCTTTAAAATCAGTAATGTCTTTGGCAAAACTGATGTCAGCCTTGCTGCCGAACCCGGTTATGGTGGCCGTGATCGTGCGCTTGGCCTCATAGGGAGTGTTTTCGTTGACTATGCCGGTGGAAGTGATCGTATCGCCAGAGACCACAAGATAGAATTTGTCTCCGTTTTTCATCGTGAAATAACGAGACATATTGTTCAAATTCTTCGCCAGTGCGTAGTCCCGGCCGGACGCTGCCAGTTGATATGCCCTGTTCTGCTGATTGGCGCCAAGACCGCCGAAAATGCCGCTGATTGTCATGAAATAGATTCCTGTTCCCAGTACCGAAATGAGGGCGAAGGTAACGATGGCAAAGAGAAGGACATTCCCTTTATGATTCAAGATTTTCATGCATTCTCCATATCAAATGGCCATCCGTTTTACAAAGATAAGCGGGATATCGTTGTAACCCTTCAATTGAAAAGTTAATTCAATCACCGCGGTAGCCGAAGAATATGTTGTAGCCGCCGCAGAGTAGGTATCGTGGTAGGTCAGACTGAATGCTTGAACCTTGTCAATCAGTATATCACCGTCAAGGGTGAGCGGTTGATCGGCGGACGTCCAGGCGAGGGCATGCGATAAGCCTGCACGCGAATAGGTAATGGAGGTCGCAGTTGCCGAGGAAATAGTTTCAATGGCGGCAAGTTCTTTGGACAGTCTTGTCAGGGTGATCTGCGCCTGTTGAGCTGCGACGGTGCTTTTTTTTGCCAGCAGGTATGCATTTGCTATTTGTACCAGCCCCATGCCCGCCATGACGCCGATGATCGATATGATCACGAGGGACGTAA
>RPRI01000219.1 GCA_003818505.1 Desulfobacteraceae bacterium
ATAGGCGTCAGTTATCTTCTTGCTTTCTGGGAAGGCAGCTTACCGCTTGCCACCCACTGGATCATAATGCCTCTTGCCCTCTTTTCGCGACGGCTTCCATATTTTCTGCGGATAGCCCATGCTTCCTATCTGCAACTGGATATTTCGCTTGAGGAGGCCTCGGAAGTATCGGGTGTGGGTAAATTCAGGACTTTTATAAACATTTCCCTCCCGCTGTTGGTCAAAGGAGTTCTTGTCGGCGTAGTGATGTTTTTTATTATGGCGTTTCAGGAGATTTCCACCGCAATATTCCTTTACAGGGGCGGGTGGGAAACTCTGCCCATCGGAATCTACCTGAACTGGCACCGAGGCATGGAATTCGGAATCTCCGCGGCCATGGCTTTTCTCATGATAGTGATCACGTTTATTCTTCTGCTGATAATTGCAAGAATAGGCGGTGGAATACTCAAGGCTGCATGGGGACCCGGCGAGGGAAGATAATCTTATCAGGCATAACGCATCAGCGCATACCCATGCCGGACAAATATAGTAGTTATGCAGAGGTCTGTAAATTGATGAATCAAGGAGACACGTTTAATGGCATTCATAGAGATCCGAAACCTTTTCAAGCAGTATAAAAAAACAACGGCTGTCAACCACATAAACCTTGAGGTGGATGAAGGGGAGCTTCTAACGCTTCTGGGCCCAAGCGGATGCGGTAAAACAACCACCCTTCGCTGCATCGCAGGGCTGGAAAGGCCTGAGGAAGGCGATGTTATTATCGCAGGAAAGCCGATGATTTCGGAAGGATTTGTCCAGCCGGCAAAAAGGGGAATCGGCATGATGTTCCAGAATTATGCCGTATGGCCTCACATGAAGGTGTACAACAATATTGTTTACGGCTTAAGACTTCAAAAAATATCAAGGCAAGACATAAAGGAAAAGGCCAAAGATGTCTTGGAATTAGTGGGTTTGCAGGGCCTGCAAGACAGGTATCCGGGGCAGTTGAGCGGCGGGCAGCAGCAGAGAGTGGCTCTTGCGAGGGCGCTTATAAGAAATCCCAAGGTACTGCTTCTGGATGAACCCCTGAGCAACCTGGATGCCAAGCTAAGAGAAAAGATGAGGTTTGAAATCAAAAGCCTGGTTAAACGCATGGGTATCACTTCGGTCTATGTAACCCACGACCAGGCGGAGGCGATGGTTATCTCGGATCGTATCGTCGTTATGGAAAAAGGAAACATTGTGCAGATCGGATCTCCTCATGAAATATACCAGAAGCCCGCCAGCAGGTTTGTAGCTGATTTTATCGGCGCCATGAATTTCATCCCGGGAGATGTGGTACAGGTTCTTCCCAACACAAATGAAGTATGTGTACGCACGGAATTCAGCGATAAGCTTTTGTGCAGGTCAACAGACGGTAATGTGACGACACCTGGCCAGAAAGTCTATGCGTCGATACGCCCTGAGGATGTTGAGGTATTCGGGGAACCGCCTCAGGTTGGGGAGAATCTCTTTAAAGGCATCATCGCCAATAAGGCATATCTCGGAAACTTTCTGTTTCTTTTCGTAGATATAAAAGGAACAACGATAAGAGTGCAGGCTCCGCATCAACTCCCGCAGGAAGAAGGGCATGAAATATACCTGTTCCTGAATCCCCAGAAATGCCTTGTCCTGCCTGAATGAAAGAGCGTGCATAATATCTGATTAAAGGGCCCGGATCCAGACGCTCAAACCAGTCACCGATCTGAGTTTGAGCCTTTAGAAAGCTTCCCGGAGCGGTGGCGGGAAAGAAGCGTTTCCACCATCTCGGCAAAACCGTGCCCCCCTTCTTTTTCCGTGACCCAGGCAGGCTCGTGGGTCATCTTACCTCGAAAGTGAAGCACATTGGCCACGCCGACCGAACTTGGAAAATATCCGAACATTGGTGAATCATTAGGCGAATCTCCTGTAAAAATAACCTGATCTTTGACCGATTCAAGGTTTTCATTAAACACTTCCTCAAAGAACAGGCGTGTCATGGCCAGTTTATCATAATCTCCAAACCATCCGTTGACATGGATGGAGCTTATTTTCGCACGAGCGCCGGACACATGGAAGAATTCTGCAATTTCTTCCGCATCTTCCATCGTAAGGGGAGGGACATCTTCGCAATAATCAATGGCAAGGTCGGCTTCACGGAAAGCCTGATCCGATGCCACGGCGCATCCGGGAATTTTTTTCAGTATTTCATGTTTGATTTTATCAAGTTTTTTGCGGTCTTTTTTGCGGTCTTTTTCCGTCTTCCAGTACCTGCGGAGCATTTTTTTCCGGGTCCAGTCGTAACTGTAATAGAATGCGCCGTTTTCACCGACAAGCCCGTCGACCGGCCACATGCGGGCGATATGATCGCACCATCCTGCAGGGCGGCCTGTGATGGGTACGATTCTTATCCCGGCCATTTTTAAATTTTCCATTGCCGTGAAGACCAGGGCCGGAAGCCTGCCGTTACTTGTCAGCGTATCATCGATATCGGTCAGCACATATCCGATGTTACTTTTAAGCTCTCCGGGAAATTCTGAAAAAGGAAGCATCACCTTTTTCCTTCTTTAAGGTGAATACAGGATTCGACTGCTGCAGCAGCCGAGCATACGGCAATCCCTACGCCTGATTTGGATCTTATCCAGTCCTGATGGGCAAGAATCGATCCTGCGGCAAAAAGATTGGGATATGCCGGATGTCCTGATGAATCGAGGGGGCGGAACAGGTCATCCGTTTCAATCCCGGCGTGGTTGATAGGGTGGCCGGCCGGGTCAAAGAAATCGTTCCGATGCCATTCTTCGCGGGCTGCCGGCTGAACAACTTCAAGGCCCATGACTGTTTCCCGGATGCCGTTACGCCCAGCATGAAGCCCGCCCCCGAAAAAGCGTCCTGTAGCAAGGATAACCGCATCTGCTTTTATAATATGATCGGGGCTTACCGAGCCGATATCGAGCCTGAACCCTCCATCCTGTTCAGGGGTTAATCTCAAAACCCGCTTCTGAAGAAATTGTCTGACCCCGATTTTAGGCAGAGCGCGTTCAAATATTTCCTTGAGGCGAATCCCGGGCACTGATGGCGGAATTGTAGGAATTTCAAATACCGGCAGGCCGAGTCTTTCAGATAAATCGTTTGTTGACTGAAGGCTTTTTTCAATTCCCAGAACAGCTGGAAGCCCCACAAGCTTAACCTCTTTAACATGCGGCTTGATCAACAGCGCCAGTTTTTCGCGATTCCCCGGCAACTCGAGCGCCCGTGCCATCTGCTCGGGGTAAAGCTCAGTCAGACCGTCTGTTCCCGGAAAGTTGACCCGAAGCGTCCGGATGTCTTTCCATTGAGAGCGAAGGTTTTCCGCGATTTGAACTGCACTGAATTCACGCATCCCGTGAAAATCAGTTATAAGGCAGGGCAGCTTATGTTTCAGGCCGTTTGCCCCCGGCTGCATGGTCTGCGGAAGGCAATAGGTTGACTTTATGGTTCCCTGGCTTGTGATCATACGCGTGTTTTCTTCCGGTACCCGGTAGTACGGCAGTCCTTCATGTTCTAAAAAAGAGAGCATCATATCCCATGCGCGGCGCATAATTTGATCGGATATCCGGGCATACGGATGACCGGGATTATTCTGAACGAGAGATCGAACCGCATCCCATGGATTTGTCCAGTATCGTTTTTCCTGAACGGGGTGTATTGCAAGGAAATCAAAAAATCCGCTTGAAAAAAGGATTTCACCGGTAAGACCTGCCTGGACTACAGAAAGGCCGCGATCCGCTGCAATGAGGGCGGCCGCCATGCCTGTCATACCTGTGCCGATGACTGCCAGATCGTAGGTATCCGGATCGGAAGTCCCGGCGTTTGCAATTCTTTTCATTTCTGCAGCTCCGTTTCAAACAACCCGCAGTGAATGGCTTCCTGGAGTTCCGCATGCTTGAGTCGCTCTCCCCAGAGCACAGGATGCATTCCTTTCCACCGTTCGCGAAGAAAGGCAATCATATCGACAAGGCCCTTGTCACCTTTAAGCACGCCCTTGTCATAGAGATATGCAATCGTCCGGATGCTGCAATATGCTCCCTGACACGGTCCCTTTCCAATCCGGCTCCTGATCCCGAGAGACCTGAGTCCCGGCGGAACAGATTGATGTTCCATCGATTCCAAAATGCAGTCGATAGCGCTTACGGGCACCATTTCACACTCGCAAAGCAGGAGGTCGCCGGGCTTTCTTGTTTTAAGCCAGTATCTGGGTGAAAGGCCAGGCTCGCTCCAGCGGCAGGCATCATGGGCAGGCAGCGGGAGAGTTCGCGTCCGGCATGATCGGGAAATGTTCATGTGGCTGCAAATCAGATCGACCGTCTTTTCTGCCATGAGGCGATACGTTGTCAGCTTTCCGCCTGTTATAGTAACAAAATTTTCGACTCCGCCTGCGGCATGATCGATGAGAACATATCCGCGGCTGATGGCGCGACCATCTTCATTATCATGAGATCCGGGGAGAGGCCTTACGCCGGAGAAAGCCCTGATAAATTCGGTATTATTCAATTCAGGCAGCATAGAGGATGCTTCACGAATAACCAGATCCACTTCTTCTGATGTCGGATGCAGGCTGCCGAGATCATGAATCGGGACTGATGTTGTGCCTGCAATTGACACGGTGCCGCCGGGAGCAAGAATATCGCCGTCGGTCGGCGGACGTAATCTGTTGATGACCCTCCTGGCGATTCGCTGGTGTGTAATAATAAGGGTTCCTTTTGAGTAAACCATCGGCAGACTTATCCCGGCAAGGCCGGCTATTTCACCCGTCCATGCTCCCGCAGCATTGACAAAGTGATCTGCTTTGACGGCGAGTGTTTCACCTGTTTGGGTATTCAAAAGGGCTGCGGACCTGATTCGATTTTTAAAAACTGTAAATCCGGTTACAATTGTATAACAGATCAGGGTTGCGCCAAGCTGGACGGCATGAGAAATATTTTCAAGTGAAAGCCTGAAAGGATCGACCACGGCGTCTGTCGTTTCGTAGGCTGCTATTATATTCCTGCTCAGGGCAGGCTCTGCTTCAAGCGCATCTATGGTATCGACAGGTCTTACCGAGATGCCGGCTGCCGCACACAAAGCCGGGAAATCGGCGATATAGGATTCAGCGTCTCCTTTTACCGCCACGAAAAGTCCGCCGGTATTTTCAATACACTGCGGGGCAATCTGTTTTAGTATCCGGCTTTCTTCCATGCATTCCGTTGCTGTTCCGGCATCATGAAGAACATAACGGGCGCCGCTGTGCAGCAGTCCGTGATTGCTTCCCGAAGCTCCGGCATTGATGTCATTCTTTTCGACCACCATGCATGATATGCCGCGAAGAGTGAGGTCACGCGCAATGCCCGTTCCGGTTATCCCTCCGCCGATTATCAGTACCTGAGTTTCCAGTATATTCATTTAAAAAATGATATATCCATTTTTAAATTTATTATCAAAGGTTTTTAAAAAAAGTGTTGTATGCAGCATTCCTCAAACTGGTTTTTTGGGATAAATATCACAAAAAATAATAGTTGGGAAATACTTAATTATTAAGAAAGAGAAAACGTAAAGTCTTCAGTTTGATTGTGCCATGAAAAATTTTTAACTATTCTGACTTCTGAGCAGTTATTATTATTTTTATCGTATTGCCACCCATATATATTTATGTTAATAGAAACTGTAATTTATGGCTGCTTAGTAAAAAAAACGGTTATGAAACTTAATCTCTTAATATCATAATTTTGTTAAGGTGGTCTTCATGCTGAACTTTGTTTTTAAAAAAGAACGTCAGGTTGAGCTTCTGCTTTATGAGTATCTCGATACTTTCAAGCTGAGTCAGGAGAGCTTTTCCAATGCTATTAACTCCTGCATTCTATCCGATATGAGCTGTGAGAATTTTGATTTTTATATAAAACAGACTCACAAGCATGAGAATAAGACAAGCGATATAAGCGATGAGATAAATAATATCATGTACGGAAAGGCCCTGATTCCAGATTCGCGCGGCGATATGATGGAGCTTCTCAACGATATAGATACCATACCCAGACTCTTCAAGGATATTCTTTACAATATTCAGACTCAAAGAATTAGCGTGCCGGTTTTTCTTGTCCCGGAAATAAAGGAACTTGTCAAAATCAGCATGGAATGCTGCGAGCTTCTTATAAGGCAGGCCATCGCACTGTTTACAAACACAGGCGGGATCCGGATGCTGCTTGGAAGCATAGACACCAATGAAAGCCACTGTGATAATATCGAGCGAAGGATAACAGCTGCTATTTTTGATTCGGATATAGATCCTTTTCAGAAGATTCAGTTAAAAGAGCTCGTTGAAAAAATAGGAAACATTTCCGACGAAGCGGAGAGTGTCTCAAAGTTGATAAATATAATCAGTCTCAAGAGGCGCGTTTAATGTACCCTCTTCTCGGCGGTATATTCATGGGCTGGTCCCTGGGGGCTAACCACGCAGCCAATGTTTTTGGCGCTGCTGTTTCCTCAAGAATGGTTAAATTCTGGACAGCTGCTATAATTGCATCGGCATTTGTTATTTTAGGGTCTGTAATATCAGGCCGGCCGGGAATTGAAACTCTTAAAGGGCTTACTACTTTTAGCATAGAAGAGGCTGTTATATCTTCTGTGGCAGCCGCAATTACGGTAACGATAATGACGGTTTTTGCCTTACCGGTCTCAACATCCCAGGCGGTTGTAGGATCAATTATAGGTATAGGAATATTAAACGGGCAGTTTAATTATGCCGGGATGGGGAAGGTAGCGGCATGCTGGTTCGGAACCCCTGTTTTGGCCGCTGTGGTTTCAATTATTCTGTACAAGATCCTGGCTCATTATTATAACAGACTTAAACTTAATATTTTCGAATCCGATGCGATTATGCGAATGGGTATGATAATTGCCGGAGCATATGGGGCATACGCTCTTGGGGCAAATAATGTCGCAAATGTTACCGCGGTTTTTGTCGGCGCAGGACTGATAAGCGTGTTTAATGCCGCTCTGATCGGAGGTGTAAGCATAGCCCTTGGTATTCTTACTTACAGCAGACCTGTAATGGAGACAGTAGGAAAGAATCTTGTGAAGCTCGATCCTTTTTCGGCGCTTATAGTTGTCCTTTCACTTGGCTTAAGTGTACACTTTTTTACTATACTTGGCGTGCCGGTTTCAACTTCGCAGGCTGTTATCGGAGGAGTGCTGGGGATCGGGCTTATAAAAGGCGTCGATACTATCAACCGCAAGACCCTTTATCATATCCTGACAGGGTGGTTTATGACCCCGGTTGTCGCTTGTCTTTTTGTTGTTTTAACGCATTTTATTATACACCTGCAATATGTGCCTAACAGGTAATTTGAACCGAAACAGCGAGCGCAATCACCGCTGCTTGCAGCGGAGTGAGTGAGCAAATTACAAACAGATGAAGCTCCCCGCCGCAGAGCGTGCGGGGTATCTAATATCACTTGTAACACTATTGTTACAAATTGAACAATTTTAACTGCTGTATCCGGCTATCAACCTGACTCTTATCTATGCTTTGATTTCGGATGTAGCTGCGAATAACTTTCTCTGAGGTGGCTTCTCCTACGGTGCCGATATATTTCCCATCGCTCCAAAACTCACCACCCCATAAAGGCTCTTTCTTAAGCTTAGGAAATTTTTCAAAAACCTTTTTGGCTGTTATCG
>RPRI01000220.1 GCA_003818505.1 Desulfobacteraceae bacterium
ACCCGCGGCTGTAATATGCCGTATCCGGAAACGATTCGTCCCTTGGCCGGATCATACTGAGGACGGTTCAAGGGGTGTGCCATCGCCCCCACAAGTTGCCATGCCGAATCGCGCGGTAGATCTGTATCCGTATCAAGGGTGATGACATATTTTACATTAGATAAAACTTCGGCATTTCCGACAATGAGAGAAAAACCGCTCCCGGAACCGCCGCGGAGAAACAAATTGAGTTCACCAAGCTTTCCCCGCTTTCTTTCGTAGCCCATCCAGATCCGTTCCTGCTGATTCCATTTACGCGATCGATGAAAAAGGAAGAAAATATCCCCTTTCTCCCTGTATCTCTCGTTCAGGGATTCTATTCTTTGCCGGGCCAGCAATAACATCGGTTCATCCACGGCGAGTTTTTCTTCAGTGGCGTCCAGGAGGTCGGTAAGCAGGCCAAATCGCAGGTTTTCGTCCCGGTTCGCCAGAAACCTGACTTCCAGATCATCCATAAGATGTCCGACGTTCTCTGCGCTTGAAAGCATGGTAGGAACCACAACCAGCGTGGACAATTCGGGAGGAATTCCTTTCGATAAATCCATTCGCGGCAGCATATTGGGTTTTGCAAGACATGTCGCAAAGAGATTGACCAAAGAGATGGAGAGCTGGCTGACAGACAGAAGAGAGAGAACGCAGACGAACCAGAGCAGTGGGCCGTCAATACCATCTGAGCGGATAACCGCAAGAAGCCCAGCTGCAAAGAGCGCTGTAAACAGGAAAATCGTTCCCAGATACAACTGCAAAGGAAACCGGCAACCGGTTCTTCGAAGCATGTTCATGACGGTTGATCTGACCCCCGCACGCGCTTCGAGCTCCGTCAGTCCCTTTTCGATAAGGTAAAAGCCAACATGAGCTGTCCTGTCACTGCCATTATTCCCGGCTGCAATTTGCCGGGCCAGCGCGATCACTTCACGTGCAACATCCCATTCGGAGAGTTTGCTATTCTTTGCGACATCTTCAATGATGTGACGATATTGATCGCGGGTTGTAAAATCCATCTTGTCATAGATTCCGGCGGGATCCTCCCGCAGGGCTTGTTCAACGGCACTCATTGTGTCGACGAATTGGCGCCAATCCATGGCGCTCAGGAAACGAAGACTCCCAATGCTGTTGCTTATGGAAAGCTGATCAGCCGCTTGCTGATGATTCTCCGACTGAACAAGCTGGTCGATGGTCAGATAGGACGCTGAGAGTTGCTGTTCGATCCAGGTAAGAGTTAGTGCAAGAGCGGCACCCTGTCCCTGAAGACGACGGGCAAGCTCCGCAACAAAGGAGCTGACCATCGGCGGGTTTGATCGCGCCATGTCGGCAATCATGAGAATCAAACTTTTCGGATCTTTCCCCGCCTTTTCTGTAATTTTGTCAGCCCAATATTCGGCTTTATTTCGATCAATCCTGTTAATGGCAATCCGTGCCGCAACCCGCCTGAGATTTTCGATTAATGCCAGGCGCAGCATTATAGGAATTGCCCATAATTCGCCAAGCCGCAACGGCGTTACCGTCTGATAGGCTGCAACAAAGCTGCTGAGATTCTCCGGATCAACCCGGCCATCGCAGTGAGAAATCGTTTCCTGCGCGATATCGTACACACGAGGAAGCCCCTTTGATGGTCCGTTTTTCAAGTTGGGAAGCTCCCTGGCATAGCCTTTCGGAAGAAGCCTCTTTGCCGTCCGAATCTGTTCCTCGATAAGATAGAAGTTGTCGAGCAGCCATTCCCCCGCCGGAGTTATCCTGAAGTTTTTCTTCACTACTTCAATCAACAGATCGCGGACATCAAGGAGAACATCCTCGTTCTCGGCAAGCCTCGTCAACAGCCGCTCCGGAGCACGATCCCCGCTCAGGGTGTGAATGCCTGCGAGGGTTTTGCCGTGTTCCTCCATCTGAGAGGAGCTGAACAACTCCGACCGCAGCGGCGTTTCTCCGCCAACGCTCTTTCGCGCGGGAACATTCTTGCAGAGATCTCCCCACGGATGGAAAATCTTCCCGATAATCGTTGCGGTGCGGCTCGACACGATATAAACTCCTTGTACTGTTTTATTTCTATCTTAATCCGATCACTATATGCCACGTAAACCGGCACATTGCGTTCGCGATCGAAAAAACGCACGACCTGATTTTTATTGAACACGAGACTGCGGCGCTCGTCGAACGATAAGCACAATTCCGATTCATTTCATTATGCTTTGACATTCCTGAATGACTATTTCAATTCTGACTCTATTTCGTCAAATATATCCTCGAAGCTGTACAGAAGTTTGTCAGCCTCGGAGAGCTTCCAGTCGGCTATATTCTCTTGAATAATTTTATACTGGTTCCGGAGCTTCTCACTATGCCGTAGAAACACCTCTCTGAGTGTCGTTCCATCATGCTGATAAAGAAGCTTATCCAACAGTCCCACCAATTCGTAGAGTGAGGGATTCCGGTTCGGCAGACTCGAATCCACATATCCCAAATGGCGCGCCAGTTTTGGATAAGTTTCTTGCAGATCTTTATGATAATAAGGACGTACGGTAACCGTCAGTTGCATGTATTTACTCATGGCTGATCTCCTTCCGTGCAGTGCCGGGCTATTTCCGCCATTCTGCTTGATGAACCTCTTTTTTTAATTTTTCTTTGGACACTTTTCAGGATTCTTTTCGTCTTTCTGTCCGGGGCCGCATTCAGGTTCCCCGCCTTTCCCATTTTTATCCGGCTTGACATTCTGTCTTTCGCCTCTTGGTGTAGGGCTGCGCTCAGGCATTACGGCATTTCTTTTTTCCGCAGACTCAACCTGCTGCTTCTCCTTCTCAACTCTGACAGTGGGTCCGATTACAGGGCCGCTTGGCATCGCTCTCTCCTCAGGCTTAACCTGTTGCTTTTCACTTCTGCCGGTGGAGAGGCCTTCATGCACAATAGCTTTTCTTTTCTCTATGGTTTTAACCTCCTGCTTCCCGCCTCTGTCTGAAGGATCGGCCACAGGACCGCTGGGTTTCACCCTCTCCTCAGGCTTAACCGGCTGCTTTTTCTCTCTGCCGGTGGGGATACCTTCAGGGGCTGAAGGAGTCACTTTCTCTGCAGGCTTAATCTGCTGCTTTTCGCCTCTTACGGTTGAGCGACCTTCATTCACTATTGCTTTTCTTTTCTCTATGGACTTAACCTCCTGCTTCCCGCCTCTGTCTGCAGGACCGGCCACAGGAACGCTGAGTTTCATCTTCTCCTCAGGCTTAACCGGCTGCTTTTTCTCTCTGCCGGTGGGGATGCCTTCAGGGGCAAAGGGCTTCTCACTCTTATCAGATTTAATCTCGCGATCTTCAGGTCTGGACCGTTTTCTCTCTTCCACAGCTCCACGGTCGTCTTGTGAGATGGGAGGCATCGTTCTCTCTTCAGGTTTAACCTGTTCAATTCTTGGCCTTCCCTTACGGGAAGTTTTTGGCGTTGTGACACTATTCACCGGGAGCGAAATTGGCTTAACACTTTGATTTAATACAGATTTATCTCGATCTTTAATAAGCGGGCGTGAGTGTTTTAATTCCTTCACCCGCAGTTCTCTGACGCGTTTCGGCGGAAGTTTAGCCGACTGAATCCGTATGTTCGAAGCAAAATAACTCTCCTTCGTAGGTTTGATATCAGGTGTACCGACACTGAAATTATTTTTTACGAATATTTTCTTTCGTATGATGTTTTTATCAACATCGGCAATTGTTGGTTTTCCAGTATTAAATGTGTTCCGCCTTATAACTGTCACCCCGTTGTTTACATTTACGTTTTTGTAAACATTGGTGATGTTGACCCGGGTAATATCAACATTGATTATGTTTACGCTGTGACGGCCGTAATAGATCTCTCCGGGGGCCAGAGGAACCCATGCCACATAATCAGGAGTCCTGACCCATCCGACATATCCCGGACTCCAGTAAACCTCATTATCAATAGGAGGCACCCAGAACCAGCCTATGTTTGTTCGAAAATCCCATCTGCCGTAATGGTAGGGCGCCCATCCCCATGGCTCGGACGCCACCCAGATGTAATCGCCGCCTCTCCATATCCATCTGCCATGCCTATAAGGAGACCAGCTCGCACCGACTATGACCGTAGGTGTCCATACATTACCATACCCACGAACATTTACCCACTTGCCGTAACTGTCAAAGTCGGATGAATACGGCCTGAGTCCCGAGGGCAGACAGCGGGAGCCATCGTCGCTTCCTGCATAGACCCTGTCGTTTCTTTTTTTGTTCCACTTCTCCCATTCGTCAGGAGGTCCCATCGGAGAAACCTCTCCGTCCGTGTTCTCTCCGAGAGAGACCATTTGACCTGCTTCAATTTCTGTATTTCCGACATTGTTCTCCGTTTCAACATATCCCTTGTAGACCGCCACGTCTGTGTATTGCTAAGACATGTCGATTCTGAAGATTGCCCTGTCGAAGGCCCGGGTAGACGCATCGGGAGTATCGATCTGTATCACCCCTCCACTCACCGGGGTATCATAAAAAATATAGGCATATCCCTGCGACAGATAAAACTGCGAAGAATCCTCATCCATCGACAGTATCTGGAGAGCTGAATTCTCATCGAGTCTGATATATGTCCCTGTGTTCAGCTGGAGTTCAACCCTCCCGTCCTGAGGAACCCAAAGCTGATCACCCTCTGCAATGGGGGTGTTAACGGACGCGAAACCCCAGTCATCCGCATCGGGCGTCTTTATTTGAACATCTCCTTCTATAAGGCTAACACGCATATACCCGGGATTTGCAGAGAATGCATAACCTGGCACTAAAAGCAGCGCAATCAATATCATCACAGTCTTTAAAATCTTCATATCGTTCCTCGTAGCATAATCGGGTGAATAAGGTTAACTATTTGCAAAAATAAACCTGCTTTCATTTAATCCTTCAAAATCTTTCCTGATCTGCGTAAACGACCCGAAATCCAGACTAGGAGACCCACCCGCATACGCCGGAACCATGTTGAGACTCCTTAAAATGTCTCATAGAATTTTTCTTTCCATCCATGTTTCAAGAAGGTTTTCTTCCCGTATATATTTATTTCATATTTTCACCTCCCTGGGCATCACTGAGATTTTACCCGATACCGCAGGGGTGAAACAACAACTCGACAGAATTCCGGAGAAACCCCAAAGCCAAAGTACGGTATCTGCTGGCTTAACCAGAAACCTTGTTATTTCCCCTGACTCTTATGATGTTCCGGGTTCCAAACCCTTTGCCTGCATGCTCCTATTCCACGACGACTTCAAAAAGAACTCTCATATTTGCCTTTGCTGCTTCTGAGTAAAGGTCTTTAGGGGCCGCTTCATACATCGACGGTTTTGTTTCACCATATCCGATTATGGAAAGCCTGTCAGGGATAACGACTCCTTCTTTAGTGAGGTAGTCGTAAACAGTCTTTGCTCTTCTTTCGCTCAACTTCTGGTTGTACTCTTCAGTGCCGGAAGCAGAGGTATACCCTGCAATACGGAACTTGGCTTTAGGGTTCTCTTTCAGAAGCTTTATGCTCCTTTTCAGAATCACCTGGGCTTCTTTTGTAAGAGTCGATTTGTCGAAATCGAAATGCACGTCCTCAAGCGCAAGGATAATTGCCCTCTTATCAATCCCCGGAGCAGAAGCAAGGACACTTACCTTTTCCTCAACCTTAGGCTCAGCCACAAGAATAATTTCCACAGGTTTTGCCTCAGATATTGCCTTCGTCGGGCAAAGGGCCTTGATTTTGTCGATCGCGTCCTGAGCCATACCGATCGCTTCCTGAGTACGGCATGCATAGTAGACAACATAAGCCTTGTCTAACATATCTCTTGCAGCATTAAATTCTGCCGGACATTCCTTGTCTTTGCCGGCCCTGCGAGCTTCATCCAGGGTCTGATCGGCTTTGACCAGTGGCGCATGATAGTACAAATACCCGGATCTGTTTGGAGATCTTCTTTCCATACCGGAACACCCCACCATCAGACTTAGGGAAAATACTGCTAAGACGGCTATGAGCGCTCCTTTCAAGGTTAATTTTTGCATCTTTATACTTCCTTCATGAATTATTTTGTTTTCACAACTTCGCCATAATCAGATAAAATCTTTTATAGTGCTCGCTCCGTTTATGTCCTATCTGCCTCAATCAAACCATATCGCTTGTCAGAGCATTTATGGCCTTGATAATATCCTCTATTGCCTCGTGTATTCCTTCGCCGGAGGAGCCGTAATCTGATGTTTTGCCTTTCTCGGTTTTGTATTGAACCTCAAGCCTTAGTTTTTTTAATTCGTTGGCATAGATTTCGAGTTGGGTTTTTTTAGTTTCTTCCATGTCTTCAATCAGCCAGGAGTTCATCTGGTTGAGCAGTTCATCGGCCTCAGATAAAATACTTTCAATATTTTTTGGTTTATTGATGGTTTCCATGACTTATCCTTTCTGAAATCACACGGCCCGGCTGCCGGGATGTTAATATTACGGAATCAACTATAGAACAGTCGCCATAGCGCTGTCGTGTTCTTTCCGTCGGATCGTATTAACGGCTTCCATTCCTTCTGACTTAATGACGGTGTATACATAGATTCCATGGGGGTTTTTTAAAAGGCTCTTTGTCCCCAGGAAAATGCTGAAAATTTCAGAGATTAAATGATTATCTAAATCTTTTCGTGTTTGCCACTCTCCGAGAAGATTCAGAAGGTTTTTGTCTTCGATATTGCTGAAAAGGTTATAACTCAGACATCCCGCCGCCTTTTTCATTGACCCAATCATCGAGAGAAGCGTTTGCACCATCTCTTTCTGTTTGTCCGGAATAACATCCATAGCAATTCTAACGACAATCATTGTGCCACCTCCCTGTAATGTCTGCTTTTCTGATTTGGAATTATTATTGAATCTCCCCGCAGCAAGCTGCATGGAATGCGCTCGATGTTTCGATTCACCATCTTTTAGATACTCAAACTTCATGCCAGAGTTGGATCACTTAACTAATTATTATGCAACATCATGATTTATATAAATAAACAGATTTAATAAAGACTGACAGGGCAGATACTAACAGACAATTAAACGGGGTCATATTTGACCGCCTGGTCAAATATGACCCTGAGACTTTTGCATAACATCTGATCGGTTGTCATGTCGGGTATGGGGATGATGACAAGGAGAAAATAAAATTGGATCATCTCCAGATTAGTTGGTAATCTGGAGAGGGTTCAAGGAATCAAGGGTCCAAGGATTCGAGTGACACGAAGTGACACATAGTGAAGCCGAAGCGCTAACCACCAGCGCTCAATGCTGACGAACTATAAAGAATTAAAGGTTTGGCATAAAGTCATATCAACTGTGCCCGGCAATTTATAAGATAACGAAAATGTTCCCAGAAATTGAGGATTTTTCTTTGACTTCACAAATGAGAAGAGCGGCTTTATCGATTCCCGGTAATATCGCGGAAAGGTATGGCAGGGAAACAACCCCCTGAATATTTACGTTCATTATATATTGCCTATGGATCAACGTGTGAACTTGAGACTCAGATGCTATTATCCGGAGACTTGAGCCATCTTGATACTGAAAGTGTTTCGGGTTTCAAAGGGATATCAGGGAGTTTGAGAGGATGATGAAAGCTTTAATAAAATCATTGGAAAACAAACACTTGAACCCTTGACCCCTCGAATC
>RPRI01000221.1 GCA_003818505.1 Desulfobacteraceae bacterium
AAAAAGCCTTTTTTATATGGAAAAGGCGGACTTTAAATGGAGCGGGCAACGAGATTCGAACTCGCGACTCCAAGCTTGGGAAGCTTGCACTCTACCAGCTGAGTTATGCCCGCTTACCGAATGCTCCTATGTATGATAGTTTATGACTGATGTCAACTGTTTTTGCGTTTCTGTATCAATTATACAGGCGGGACCAACTCCAAGTGAATTGCTTTGGTTCAAGGCTTTCAGATTGCACACGACCGGAAAGGAAGCATCAGTATTGGGAACTGATAAATTATAAAGAATTAAAGGTTGAGAAGGGTAGTATAAGTTTTCCAAGGCGAACTAAGCAAAAAATTGCGAATCACCCTATCCATTTAGAATATTTCGTATATCGATCAATTGCCTGCGCAAATCTTCAATTACAGACGATGATGACTTATTTTCGAATTTCTCTGAACCGAGAAATTGTCTTGCGCCTTGGATTGTGAATTTTTTATCATAAAGAAGATGTTTTATTCTTAAAACCAACTCCACATCGCCTTTCTTGTAGTGCCGCTGCCCGGAAGAAGTTCGCTTTGGATTTATTTTAGGAAATTCAGTCTCCCAGAACCTGATAACGGAAGCAGGTATCCCGGCTATTTCACTGACTTCTCCTATCTTGAAATAGAGTTTATCGGGAATTTTTATTTCGGAATTGAAATAGTTCTGCATCCTAAAGGCTCGGTCTTGAAAAGTTGTTTGTCAGGCCGGCAACGATGCACCAAATTCCATAGATAGCCTGTCTGTAATTCTTTTATGGATATTATTAACCTCACCGTCTTCGAGAGTTTTTTCAGATGATCTGTAAGTAATCCTAATCGAAACACTCCTTTTTCCGGCCGGAACGGAAGCCCCTTCGAAGATATCGAACAGGTGCGTGTTTTCTATTAGCTTCTCGCCGATGCTGTTGATCTTTTCAAGAATATACATCGCTTCAATGCTTTTATCGGTTATTATTGAAATATCCCTTGTTGAAGCAGGAAATTTAGGCAACAGTCTGGCTGTTATATCCTGGTCCGAAAGGGCAAGAAGGGTGCTGCAGTTAAGCTCAAAGATAAAAGCTTTCTGTTTCAAGTCGAAATTGTGATGAACTTCAGGATGCACCTCTCCGACAATACCGATGGTCTCGTTTCCTGCAATTATTTTAGCAGTATATCCATATCTTGTATAACAGCAAAGTTCAACCGGTATTTTTGTGAATCGGATATTTTCTATATCCAGCCCGGCAAGAAGCCCTTCAACAACTCCCTTAATGTCATAAAAATCACATTCGGCATCCTTTTCGTACCATGTCTGACTATACCGGCCGCCTGTCATAAGTCCCGCCGCCATTTCAATTTCTTCGGGAAGACTCTCATTCCCTTTGCTCAAAAAGATCTTTCCTGTTTCAAAAAATTTAAGATTTCTTACCTGTTGGGACAGGTTGCGATGCATTGTTTCGAGAAGACCCGGGACAAGAGATGTTCTCATCACATTCTGTTCTTCAGTGAGAGGATTTAAGAGATGCAGAAGTCTTCTTTTCGGATCATCTGAAGATAGGTTCAGTCGTGCGCACGATGATTCGCTTATGAAACTGTAATTAACTGCCTCGGTGAAGGAGAGCCCTGTCATTATGTCTTTTATTTTCTCTCTTATGACAAGCGCTTTTAAGGGCTGGGTGGTTTCGGACTGCATAAGAGGCAGGGAGGCCGGAATCCTGTTATATCCATAAAGACGCGCTGCTTCTTCCATCAAATCAACAGGCCTTGTGATATCAACCCTGAAGGAGGGAGGGGTTACTTTGATAGTATCTGGGCCACTATTTTTTACTTTAAATTCAATTGATTCTAACAATGATCTTATTGTGTTTTTGTCAAGTTCCGTTCCGAGCACCTTTCCTGTTGCGCTGATACCAAGCTCTATAGTTTCCTTCTTTTGTATTAACGGGTATTGGTCGATAATACCTTTTATTGACTTCCCTTTTCCCATATCAGTCATTAATGATGCGGCTCTGACAAGCGCCCTGACCGTTCCATCCGGATCGATTCCCCGCTCGAATCGATAAGAGGCTTCGGTGCTAAGCCCTATCTTTTTTGAAGTTTTACGTATGCTTAACGGATTGAAATATGCGCTTTCAATAAGGACTCTTTTAGTGGAGTTAACTATTTCGGAATTTAGTCCTCCCATGACACCTGCTATTGCAACAGGTTTTTTACCGTCGCAAATCATCAACATATCAGGATCCAGAATACGTTCTTTCCTGTCTATGGTTGTAAATGTCTCTCCTTTTGTTGCCGTCCGGACTACGATCCTGCTTCCTTCCAGAAGATCGAAGTCGAATGCATGAAGGGGCTGACCGCATTCCAGCATGATGAAATTTGTTATGTCGACAATATTATTTATCGGCCTTTGCCCGATGGATAAGAGTCTTTTCCTGAGCCAGAAAGGGGAAGGGGCGACGTTTATGTCCTTAACAAGGCCGGCAGTATACCGCGGGCAATGTTCCGGAGCTTCTATTGTTACCGATGTAAAGTCAAAAATTTCCTTGCTTTTAACGGGCGGACTTATATCAGGATATTTAATCCTGGATTTTTGTAACGCGGCAATTTCTCTTGCTATTCCGATTATACTGAGACAATCGGACCGGTTCGGAGTAAGACCGATTTCAAGCACATAGTCTGAAAGGTTCATGGCAGAGGCGATGTTGCTTCCTGCCCGGAGGTTGTCTGGAAGAACCATTATTCCGCTTCCGTCTTCCCCGAGCTCCAATTCTTTTTCGCTGCAAAGCATTCCTTCCGAAATTTCGCCGCGTATTTCGCATTTTGTAAGGAGCGGTCCGTCCGGAAGAACAGTTCCAGGCAGGGCAAGAGGCGCAACCAAATTATCTTCTGCATTCGGGGCTCCGCACACAACCTGTAAAATCCGGTCACCTGCGTCAACCTGGCAAATCTTAAGCTTACCGGCATTGGGATGAGGCTTTATTTCAATTATGCGCCCGACAACGACTTTTTCAAGATAGTCGAACGGTTTGGCGATAGATTCGACTTCAAGTCCTGCCATTGTCAGGGCTGATGCCAAGTCATGAATATCCGTTTCGATGCTTACATAATCTTTCAGCCAGCTTAAACTAACTTTCATATCAGAACTGCCTTAAAAACCTTAAATCGTTTTCGAAGAATTTCCGGATGTCGTCTATACCGTATTTTAACATTGTGATGCGTTCAACTCCCATTCCGAATGCAAAGCCCGTAATTCTGGATGTGTTGTATCCGACATTTTCAAACACGGCAGGATGAACCATACCCGCGCCAAGCACCTCAAGCCATCCTGTCTGCGAGCAAACCCTGCACCCTTTTCCCCTGCACATGACGCAAAGAATGTCAACCTCAGCACTTGGCTCCGTGAAGGGGAAAAAGCTTGGCCTGAATCTCAAGCTTGTCTTTTCGTCAAACATGAGATGAACGAAATTGGTGAGTATGCCTTTTAGGTTTCCAAATGATATATTCTCGCCCACCATAAGGCCTTCGATCTGGTGAAACATCGGTGTATGGGTGATATCCGAATCGCTCCGGTATACCTTTCCGGGAGCAATTACTTTCACGGGTGGTTTGCGTTTTTCCATGACCCGCACTTGGATAGGTGACGTGTGCGTCCGGAGGACAATGTTATCCGAAACATAAAAAGTATCCTGCATATCTCTTGCGGGATGATATTTGGGTATGTTGAGGGCCTCAAAATTATAATAATCGCTCTCAACTTCGGGTCCTTCGGCAATTTCAAAACCCATTCTGGTGAATATATCGCAGATCTGTCTTGTAATCTGTGTAATGGGGTGAATAGAACCGGGCAAAGAGGCTCTTCCGGGTAAAGATACGTCGATGGAGTCGTCTGTATCAGGAGTCTCGGCACCAAGACTGTTTATTGCATCTTCAATGGCTTTTTCCAGGATTTTCTTTGTCTCATTTGCTCTTTTACCTGCATTCGGCCTTTCTTCGGGGGGAAGTTGTGAGATGTTTCTTAAAAACTGGGTAACAATACCCTTCCTGCTCAGGTATTTAAGGGAAACCGCATTTAAGCTCTCTTTGCTTTTTGCTGTTCCAAGTTCTCTAAGAGCATCCGAACATATCTGATCTATAGTTTTTTCCACTGGTTTAGTTTTGCTTTTATGGGGATAAGGATTACACGAGTGAAAATCGTATCAAAAGACCTTCGCCTTTTGATACGTCACATTCGTAATATGCAATATCAAGCATGGGTTGAAGCGATTCCGGCCAATCGTGCAAATCCGGAGGGATCTGAAATTGCCAGGTCTGCAAGGATTTTCCTGTCAAGGTCTATGTTTGCGAGTTTAAGTCCGTGCATAAGCTTGCTGTAAGAAAGATTGTTCATTCTTGCAGCTGCATTTATCCTGATAATCCATAATCTTCTGAAGTCCCGCTTGCAGACCCTGCGATCTCGGTATGCAAATGCGAGAGCCCTGTCGACCGTATCTGCGGCTGTTCTGAATAATTTACTATGACCTCCACGGAAACCTTTGGCAAGTTTTAAAACCTTTTTCCGTCTATGTTTTGCTTTAAAACCTCGTTTAATGCGCATTTCATTTCTCCTTCAATATATAAATCAAGCGGCTTTTTTTTGGATATGATTACTTCCAGTTGTGATTACCCGTTTGGAAGAAGCAGCCTAAGCTCTCTCTCATTTGTTTTATCAATGATATGGTGCTTGCGTAATGATCTTTTACGTTTTGTGGTTTTTTTTGTAAGTATATGACTTGCATGGGACTTGCCATATACAAATTTACCGGACCCTGTTTTTTTAAAACGCTTTGCAGCGCCACGATTGGTTTTTATTTTAGGCATGCCTTTCTCCTTATTTATTTTCAACCGGAAACCTCGCCGGTTATTGGCAGTTAATGAAATAAAGTATAAAATATTATCAGCGTGAGCAATATGCTTATTCACGCCGGATAACTATGTGCAGAACATTATGTAAACAAAAAACCAGGGAATCTTAACTGAACATCCGAACAAATATAAAAAATCATTTGGGGGCTAAAACCATTATCATGGTACGGCCCTCAAATTTCGGCATTTGCTCCACGACCGCAGTCTCTGAAGTTTCACGCACAACTTTATCCAGCAGTTCCCTGCCGAGCTGCATCAGCGTGATTTCTCGGCCTCTGAATACCACCGTTACTTTGACCTTGTCCTTTTTTTCAATAAACTTTTTGATATGATCTATTTTAACATTGAGGTCATGATCGCTTGTTTTTGGACGCACTTTGATCTCTTTAACCTGAAACGAACTCTGCTTCTTCTTCGCCTCCTGTTTTTTCTTGGTTAGCTCATACCTGTACCTCCCGTAATCCATTATTTTGCATACAGGCGGATTTGCATTCGGCGAAATTTCTACCAGATCAAGCCCAAAATCGGAAGCAGCCGCTAGGGCTCTGTATGTTGGGAGAATGCCAAGTTGATTCCCCTCCGGATCTATCACCCTTACCTCTTTTGCTCTAATGTCCTGGTTTATGTTAGTTTTGTCCGTTTTATCCGGTTTTCCTGATTGTCTGGGTATAGCTATACCAACACCTCCTGCAGTCATATTTGTTTATGCCGGTTTGTCTGCATCTTATATAATAGTTACAATTAGTTATAAGGCAGACTCATAATTGCTATTAATTTAACCTGAAAAAAATATATTACAACTCAGGGAAATGCAAGAAAAAAATTATATAGGGGGTTCCAATATTAATATCCGGACTCAAACAGCGAATCATTCAAAGTTCTCAATATCAATGTTTACGCACCATATGATCTCGAACGATAATAAGAGCCTGTTTCAACAAAAATCATTGCAAAAATAATTATCATGGCCCCTGTGTACTGCCTCAAGGTCAGGAGCTCCGCGCCGATGAAATAACTGAAAAATGCGGAAGATACTGGTTCCATTCCGTATATCACAGCGGCTTTTGTCGGTGTCGTATATTTTTGAAGTCCGGTTTGGATTAGAAAAGCAACAACCGTTGCAAAAATCCCAGTTAATAAGAGTGCAAAAATCAATTGATTGCTGCAACTGCCGGGTAGAATATTCTTCTCAAATATGAGCGATGTCAGTAACGAAAAACATAGAACCACGGATATCTGCACGGCTGTCAGCAAAAAAATATCGTTTCGTCTCGAATAATGATCAGTAAGAACAATGTGAAAGGAGGCAAAAAGTGCGTTTGCAAGCACAAGAACCTCTCCTCTCGATAACGCTATTTTTCCTGTCAATGTAATTAAAGAGAGCCCTGTAAACGATAATAAAACACCGACAAGAAGATGTGAGCCGGGCTTTTTATTTAGAATTATAAGTGAGAGAATCGGAACAATAACAACATAAAGGCCTGTTATAAAAGCTGTTACTGAAGCTGAGGTATATTTCAGCCCAACTGTCTGAAATGCATATGTAAGAAAGAGAACCGCTCCGAGTATCGAACCGTCTGAAACGGTCTTTAACGACAGCCTCTTTATTTTTGATGAAGATATTATCCATAATAATAAAGATGCAAGGGCAAATCTTAATGTCAGGAATGAAAATACCTGCACATTTTCGATAGCCTGCTTTGTTATTATAAAAGTGCTACCCCATATTATTGAAATAAAGAGAAGCGATGCATCGGCTCCGTATTCCCGGAATTTTGAATTAATTAAGTTCATAACAGCTTATTAATTAGTGCCCATATGTAAACAAATTATACCATTGATGCGTCTATTAGAGTTAATGTTGTAAAATTCAGCGGTGCTATACTCTATGAAAATGACAATAACAACCGGTTTTTTGACTTTTTCCGAAACCGTTAATATTATGTTGAATAAGAATGCGGTTAAGAATAAATACCCAACAGGAAAAAAGCTAATCTCCAAATCAGTAAAGTGATTGTAAGAATAAGGTTCTTACTGGAACCCGTTCAGATTGTTTGGGTATGATGACGTATGCGATACGAAGAAAATTCATCAATGATATTAGAGACGCCCCTTGGCGGATAAAAAAAATTATTCAGACGGAGTAGAAACAGGGCTTTGTGGACGTTTATCCTCCGGAGCTGTTAAGGCCTGATAGATTCGGATATTCTGCCATTGTCGTAGATATGGAAATAATTCCAGCGATACGGTTAAAGCCAACCCCCTGATTCTGTGTTTAACCAGGGTTATGCAAAGGTCTCAAAGGATTCAAGGATTCAGGTGATATGAAACGGAGCATCTGCACTCAAAGCTTAAACATTATAAAGAAATAGAATCTTAATATTTTATGAAATACCTGAAGATGTATCAGTTAAAATGTTTAAAAAGGGCGGACAGACGGGAAATTTTTCTATTGATATCCTGCTTGGTTGTATCCCTTATACTGTCAGGTTGCATAACAGTCGGACCTGATTATGTTTTGCCGGAAACCAGACTCCCTGGGAAATGGCACAATGAATTAAAAGGAGTGGGAACCGGAGAAGCTCAGGAACCGCAAAAGCTTGCCAAATGGTGGACAACGTTAAAGGATCCCATCCTTTTGACCATTATAGATCGGGCGGTTGTGAATAATCAGGACATTAGGAAAGTCTACGCGAAGATTCGCGAGCAGAGAGCGCGCCGAAATATCAG
>RPRI01000222.1 GCA_003818505.1 Desulfobacteraceae bacterium
CCCGAGAGCCGCACCTTTTTCAATCAGGGCATGAACCACGGGTATGATACCGGCTGCATTGGAATACATCGGAATGCCGATTAGAACGGCTATCGGAACAGACCACCATGCGCCTTTTCCCATGATGGAGGCCATGAATCCTTCGGGGACATACCCGTGAATACCCGCGCCCACCGCAATTCCCAAAATCACATAAATCCAGACCTTTCCGACAATCTCCTTAACTGCATCAATGCCGTACCGTATACGGGTCGTCCAGTTCAGGTTTTCCTCGACCATTCCATTTCCGCCGGCCTGAATCTTTAGTACCCAATCTTCAAGGTGACGCTCCATACGGAGCCTTCCGATAACCCATCCGGCAATCATGGCAATAAGCAGGCCTGTCCCAAGGTAGATTGCGGCGATTTTCCAGCCGAAGAGCCCGTAAAGAAGCACCAGGGCGATTTCATTCACCATTGGAGCCGATATCAAAAAAGAAAAGGTCACTCCCAAAGGAACACCGGTGGTCACAAAACCAATAAAGAGCGGGACGGCGGAACATGAACAAAACGGCGTAACAATGCCTAGAAGGGCTGCCAGGATATTTCCAAGCGACTCCTTTTTCCCTGCAAGGATTTTACGTGTTTTCTCCGGCGTAAAAAAAGACCGGATGACACCGACTCCAAAAACCACAAGTATCAGCAGCATAAGCACTTTCGGTGTTTCAAACAGAAAAAACTCAATCGCGCTGCTAAGATGATTTCCTTCAGGCAGATTCAGCAGCTTATAAGTAACTGCGCGTGAAAAATCAGACAGCCGCTGATATATAAGCCACCAGATAACAAGAACCGGTAAAGCATAAAGTATATACCGCCTCATTCCATTGTTTTTTTCAGAGGCATTTCCAGCATCTGATTTATTTGGTACCATATTGCAGCATTGTGTGTTGTTGATTGTTTTCATTTGGTGTCCTTATACTTTGCATACATCTTCCCTGCGAATTTCTGGAAGCCTGTCAATCAGTTGTGAGATTTCAGGATCATCCGGAAGCCAGTGTCTCAGATTGCCCAGAAGGCTTGCCGCGTATGGAGAACTGCTTCCGTCCGCAAGATGATAGTTGACCCACAGCCCGTCTTTTTCAGAGCCGACAAGACCAGCCTTTTCAAGGATTTTAAGGTGTTTTGAAACGCTTGGCTGGGCTATTTGAAGAAGCGCTCTGATTTCGCATACACATAGCCTTTTATGCTGAAGCATCTTTACAATCTTAACCCTGTTCGGGTCCGAAAGGGCTTTTGCAACTTTTATAAAATCTTTCATACACAGCCTCCATATTCCTTTTTTAGAATATAGATTCGGAAGTTACCTTTGTCAAGGCAAATATTACGGCTTTTTATGTTTTTCAGAAATAAAAGTATATGCCTGTATTCATTTCTTATCAGCGTAAGCCGCATGATCATAAATCCCAAACTCATCAAACAGCTTACGGCTGATTTTTTCCGGAAGCTGCCTGGTATTACTGACAGGCTGGTCTTCTAATTTGGGATGTTAAGCCTAATCTCTCATTAACCTTTTTCGCCTTAAGCGGTTTTTCACTTGACCCCTTGAACCCTCGAATCCTATAGGATCACCAATTAATTTGGAGATGCCCCACTGTTTTTATATTCATAATTTCTTCTCGGAAAACGGTGTCTATTTTATTGAATATTGCCATGAACTGGAATAATAAATTCACGCCGTATATTGCTGTCTGTCCGGATAACTATTTTTTCAAGATAGCTCGTTGCAATTTTGGCCGTATTTTCAATGCTAAGCCGGTACAATGGCTGGCTGTTTCGCGATTCCACCGAATATTTTAACCTTATATTTTTACCCGGTTGCGCGCTCGCATTTACGATTTTGAAGGGGTATACAGGAAGGATATCCAACTGTTCACTGAGCTTTTCTCCGGCTTTCCCATTGAAGCGGATATATTTCCTGGATAGTCGCATGAATTCCAGAACATTTCCAACGACTTCGAGTTGGACAATCGGGTGAATCGGATCATTGGTATATACCTGTATGGATTGGCGGAGATCTTTGCCTCCGTATCCTGATGAATCAACCTTGACCGATATACTGCCCTCGCCTCCGGCGGGGATCTGCCGCTCATAACTGGCGGCAGTGCATCCTCAGTCGGTCTTGACGCGTTCGATAATCAGCGGAGATTTACCTTTATTTTGAACCGTGAAAATATGAGCAATCTCCTGACCATCCACAACGAGCGGGAACTCATACCGTGATTTGGGAACAAAAACCAAGGGCGAAGACTCCGTTTGAGATTCTGCAGCCGGAAGCTCTCCCGTAAAAATCATAAAAATCAAACCGGATATTAACAGAACAATAAATTGCTTCATAAAAAACCTCCTTAAATCAAATAGATATCGACTATTAGATAACAATCCGTTCAAAGACGGAGATATTGATATGGTCATATAGTCATCTTCTATCATTGCTGAAGACCTATATTATTTAGCTGCGTAATAACCTCTTTTTCAGGGAAAAACCCCACATGTCGAAATACTTCTTTTCCCTCGGCATCGAAAAACACCTGAACAGGAATGGATTGGATTCCATACCGTGCCGCCAAAAGCTGTTCTTCTCTCACATGGATGAACACTACGTTCAATCTGTCAGGGTAGTTTTTGCGCAAATTATCCAGTATGGGCTGCATCATATCACAGGGAATGCAACCCATAGCGCCGAATTCCACCATCGTCGGTTTCTTCGAACTGCGTGCTTTGTTCACGGGGTTGTCCAGTGCGAGGCTGCTTTGTATTTTCACCCAGCTTTCATTTATCCGCATTGGAACAGAATTCTTTAACGAATCAATATAAGAATTGACTGCCTTCTGTTTTTTCCCTCGGCGAAGATAATCTTGAATGCTGTCCCTGACCCCTTCAAAGGGCGTTCCGCCCATCATTTCCCTGTTAGAATCGTAAAAAAGCATAGTCTCTTCTTCAGATACCGAAACATTTCCCGACTTGCGCTCGACCAGAGCCTGAATGACCTGATCTTTATCCTTGCCTTTTTTTGAAATGCCGGCCTTTTGCGCTTCACTTAAAAGAATACGCATGACAGCCTCCTGTTCAAGAATAAAAAAAAGATTTTTTTCAAGCTGCCGGCGCATCTTCGGATCCTGCCCTTTGATGGCGGCATTTATATCCGCAAGGCTTATTTTAACACCGCCCGCAATCAGTAATGTGTTCTTATCCATGGGTTCAAGCTTAGCAGCGCCGAGAATCCCAGATGCAAGACCGGGATATTTGGCCTCCACCATGATGGCTGTCTCTGCCCGGGCAGCGCCGCCTGTATGAAAAATAATCAATAAAAAAAATATCAGAATATTGCGTAGTGTGTGACCATTTCGAACCATTGAATCGTACATATTTTTCCCTTTCTTATCAAAACAGCGCATTTTCTAACAACCGTCCAGCAGATCAAAAGGCGCAACAGATAAACAGGGCTTTTTTATCTGCCACTATCAATCAGGCGTATAATTTAAAATGGATAAAAACGGGTTTAAAGCATTGCAGCACGGTAAAACCGGTTTCAACATATAAGGGAACAGTGAAGGTAAAAAAATGGAGGGGATCTGAATAATAAAGAAATATTTAATATGGCCTTACCCGTCGGAATATTGGGCAAAGCGCTTGGAATATCAAGAATTGCTGCCGAACCATGCGCTTTGGAAAAAGCCCTGTTTTCTGTTTCAATTCTCCGGAATGGCGAATCCGGCAGGGTGTAAACGCAGGTATTATTTGAATTGCAAGGCAAGGGCTTGCATGATTTTGATCTGGTAGCGTTGATGTCGTCTTGAATAGCTTTGCTCTTTTTACAGGCAGTTTCTCCTGTGTGCGGGGACAAAATTACGCATGCCCCGCTGGAAGCAAAACTCAATATCAGAGTTATGGAAATAAAAACTTGTAATATCCTGTTGACCATGCCAACCCTTTACCCGTTGAAGATTTTTATATTATTAACTTTTTATACAAGTTTGCATAAAAAAAGCAAACCATTTCTTACTAAACAGCAATTTCAAACCGGCATCTATGTTGCGCGGCACCGATGCTGTTTTTGGTCATGACTATCCCCAGTACCACGAAAAACCCTTCGAAGGCTTTACAATTTGTGCATTACCGGACAGCATGCCATTGTTTTCTCCTTTCGAGTTTATTGTAAATGTTTTTTGTTTTCAAGCCATCGGCAACAGTTCGGTGGGGGGCATCTTCTTGCCCGGCAAAAGCTCCGCATAGTCAAGGAGCTTTTTAAATACATCTCCTTCAGTCGGAATATTTCTGCATTGCCCCTGATTGGTAAATATAACCTTATTATTGATAATTATCTCGAAAATGCCGTTGTGCCCTTCAACCAATTCGCAGGCGATACCGAAATTTTGTGCGATTGCATCCGCCAGACCGGCGGCGCGTCCGTAAAATCCTCATTCCACGCAATAAACAATCCTGAGCTTTATCTTCCTCTCCTTTTTTAGGCAGTAATCATCTGTCCAGATGAGATTTCAACCCACCTTGCGCCATAAGTCTCCGCAGGCTCACGGCATAGCTGAAGACCGGTTGAACACCCTGGATGATCGAACCAGCAGCCATGCGCCGATGAGTATCATAGGCAGTGATAATATCTGTCCCATTGTCAGCCAATCCATGGCCACGAAGCCGAGCTGAACATCTGGTTGGCGGAAAAACTCAACCAGGAATCGGAACAGCCCGTAAAGCATCAGAAATAGACCGGTCACTGAGCCTCTCGGTTTGAGACGCGCAGAAAAAATCCACAGTACCAGAAACAGCACAACCCCTTCGAGCAGCGCCTCATAGAGCTGGCTTGGATGGCGTGGGATTCCACCTGCCGCATAGGTCGGGAATACCATCGCCCATGGTACGTCGCTGGGACGACCCCAGAGCTCGGCATTTATAAAGTTGCCGATGCGGCCCGCAAACAGGCCCGGCGGAGCAAGCGGCACGATAAAATCTCCCATGTCCAGGGGGTGCAGACCCCGGCGCCATGAGAACAGGAGAACGGCGCAGAGAACACCAATAAGCCCACCGTGGAAAGACATGCCCCCATTCCAGACCGCAAAAATTTCCAATGGATGGTTAAGAAAATTATCCCCGTTGTAAAAAAGCGTGTATCCTATGCGAGCTCCCGCTATAAGACCCACCAGAGCATAGAAAATCACATCCTGGAACTGATCAGACTTAATGGGTGACCATTTCCGTAAAGCACGCCTCCAGCCAAGGATAAAGGCCGCCGCAAAACCGACGAGATACATCAACCCATACCAGCGGATTGCCAGCGGACCTATATTCAATGCTACAGGATTTATTTCAGGAATAATGATCATATAATTCAGCTTGTTTAAAAATAATATCCCATCCGGAATTCAACCCGGTAATCGTTCTGTTTTTCGCCAAACTCCGAATTTCGGGCGCCTGAGATAAACCCTGACCGGAGGCGAAGTTCCATATTGGTGATGCCTGTGTAAAGCAACTCCGGTGTCAATGACCAGCTCTTGTCTTCCGTGTTCATAATCCAGGCGAGCGCCGGGGTAAAATAGAGGATGTCGAAGGGCTCCTTCTGGCTGAGGCGTACATAGAGATATTCTTCCATGGCGTTGGTCCGGCCGTAACCGCTGTTTGCAATCTTCTGCGCATTGGCGAGAACGGCATTATTTCCCGTAGTATTAAAGATATCATAACCCCTGTTTACGAAAGAGTAGAAACCCTTCATCTCGTCGGCGCTGAAGCCTGTCCCGTTGTGGTAGTATTCGATAATGGTTGTAAGATCGAAGGCGGTGAGATGGCGGATGCCTATCAGATAGCTCAGGGCGTCTGCTTCCTGGGAAGTCATGTTGCCGCTTGCGTTGAGGATGTTTTTACGGGAGTTCCGGATGTAGGCGAACTCGCCGTGGACCTCAAAATTGGTCGTAATATTCCGGGAAAAATCAGCGCCGAACCTATCTGACTGGCTTTCTCCCGTCATAAACAGCAGGTCTATATCCGTATCATACAAAAGAAAATAGAATCGCCCGGCAAAGTTCAGTTTATTTTTGGTTCCGAAATTGTCGTTTACGTGGTCATAGACGGGAAAAAGGACGGGTGTAAAGGAAAAAGTCTGAAGCGGCCCGTTGAAGCTTTTTATATAATCGGCCGTAGCGAGAATATAGCCCTCCATGGCCGTTTCCGGATCGTCAGGGTCTTTCGGCCTGTCCACAAAGGCCACCGGATTCCAGGCATATCCCTTCCCCCACTTCATGGTTTTCTTACCCAGGTCAAATTTCAGGTCAGACGATGGTTTCATCGAGCCGTAGAGTTCGTAAAACGTTGTTTTTTCCGATTCTCCCGAATAAGAAGACTTCAGATCTGTATTCGTCTTTGCATAGATTCGAAAGATATCCTTTTCATAACTTCCCTCCAATTGCATCCTGCCGTTTACTTCGGAAATGGTCTGCCCCTGCGGGTCATCGTAAAAGCGCAGTTTGTAAAAGGCGGCATCGTGATCAAGGCCGAAAAGAATGGGTTTAAATTCGACATAGCCTGCCGCGAAATAGGGTTTCTTCTCTGTTTCGGCAAGGTCAAAGGAATACGACTCCTCGGCACCCGCTAATGCCGGGACCATCCAAAAAGCAAAAAACAAAAAAATAACCCATAACCGTTTCATCAGCGCAACGACTCCATGTTCGGCATGAAGGTAAGGGTAAAGACCTCATCCTTAAAGGTCTTCTTTTTGAGCTTGGCCATGATCATGACGGATTTGTAACCCTTATACAAAGGGCTGTCCGTTTCTATCACCGCCGGTCGGATGATTCCGCCGCCGAAATCTTTTACATCTTTAAAGTAAAGGGTTTTGATGAGCATGTTCGCCTCTGTCAGGCATTCAATCTTTGTCGGCAACTTTTTGCCCTTGTCTGCCCAAATTTTTATCCTGTCATAAGCCACTGTTTTTGTCTTTGCCTTGAGATAAAGCAGATACTCGTTTCCATCCTCCTCCACTTTTTCCACATTGTACTCAGCCGAATAGTCGAGCTGCAGGATATCCGAATTGTTGAAGACGCCTCCCACCACTGACTGGAGGCTTGTAATTCGAATCGGTTTGCCGATATTGGGAATATACAACCACATGTTTTCGCCGAGTCTTAAGGTGCTTCTTCCTTTTTCACTTGCAGGGGCAAGAAATATAGAGGCAACCTTATCCACACCCTTTTTGACTGTAAAAAGAGTAAATTCCTTTTTCCTGCCGTCAGGCTCTATGTTAATGAGCTTCCTGTATGATTCGTAGGACTCCGGGTTAAGGTTCCTGTCTATTGTTGTCAACAAATCGGCGCCGTCGACGGCATACGCGGTAAAGGGCAGCAAAACTATCAGAAAGGTAACTATTATTTTTTTCATCGTGCAATTCTCCCATTCAATTAAACGTGTCTCAGCGCCATGATCGGCTCCATGCGCGACGCCTTGAACGCCGGCTGGAGGCTGGCTATCACAGATACGATTATCACGGTTGCCGATATTACAAGAATATCCGAAGGCTTTATGAAAGCCTGAAGGATGAAGCCTTTCTGCTGTCCG
>RPRI01000223.1 GCA_003818505.1 Desulfobacteraceae bacterium
CAAACCTTCTTGTGATTTAGCAAAGTGATTTAAAAATACCCAAAAAGCTCATTAGTAAGTTAGAAATTATTTCCGGATGGAAATAATTTCGTAAACTTACTTACACCCCTCAAGGGGGTACTAAAAAGAGTCCCGTTTATCGGGGCTAAGAGAGCATATTCAGACTTCCAACGAGTTCGTCGAATATAGATTGCCGCAAAGCGGTATAAAATTGCTTTTTACGGAAATACCCCAGCATGGTAACGATCATTGCAATCATCACCCCCCACACCATCACATATCCTCATCTCTGTTTATTCCCCGTGCGAAAACATGGTGAATAGCCCCTGCAGCATCTATCCTGAATTTTCTCAGCACATTCTTTGTCTATCATCCTTTTCAATACCGCTGTCAACTTATATATTAATTCGTGAGAAGTAACTCTGTTTTTTGTAATAATGACAGCTCACGCAAATTTATTATGCTGTATTTACAAGCCATTCGAAACGGCCATATTGTGGCAATCTGCTTAAAAGTGAATTACTTCTCAGGAATCTATATTGATGTCACCTATTTGTCCCCGGGTATACGCCCGAACATGCCGAGAAGGAAACGTTACCTATCAGGGAAATGCTTGATATTGCAATTTAAATCTAACTAATAATCATCCCGGCAGCGCGAGGTATTTCTTGATCGCCCTTCTCCCTCTGTCGTCACGATCAGGTGATGACACGTTTCGCATCAAGGTACATGGTGCGGTTTCCCAACTCATAATACATCCAACATTAACATCGGCGCAGAAAAAGGGTTTTTTCCGAGAATCATATAAGCTACTTCAAAAAGGTGCTTGGGCTGATCCGTCAGTTGGGGAAAGATATTTATTATCTCACTGAATAGAAAGGGAATAATTTGATGTCGGGGGGATATAGTGGATATTCTATAGCCCTCGCGTCAGGTATTTTTATAAGGGAATAGCACGAGGGCGCCCATGATTTTATGCGTTTCCATTGAATAAACCTTTATTTTTTATCAATCCCTACTAAAATTTCCTTTACAATATTCCCGTCGGCCAGTTTCCCGAAATGCTTCATCACGGTTCCCATTGCCTGCATCGAATTTTTATACTGAGAAAAATCTATGTTCGCCTTTATCCACGCTTCGATATCTGCTCTCTCCGCCATCTGAGGAAGATATGTCGACAGTATTTCAAGATACTCCGAGCTCTCTTTTTTAGTAAGCTCAAGAACGGTTTTTTCCGATTTTACAAGCCCTCTTATAATGCCGAGAACATCATCATCAGTAATCTCTTCGCCCTTTTTCAGCCTGAACGATTTTTTCCCGCTTTCGAGTGTAAGGGGAACCGTCAGCTTCGGAAATTCCGACATTATCTGCCGGACAGTATTTCTTACAGTGTCATCTTTTTTCAGCATCGATGATTTCAAATCCGCTTTAAGCTTATCCAGCAAAGAAATGCCGAGTTCCTTGCTCCATCCATAATATTTTTCATCCATAGTCCTCACCTGCTCTCTACCTTTGATAGATTCGTAAAATAAATAGCCTTGCTGGTCTTTTCAACTGTTTCTGGACTCCCTTTTCACCGGAGTGACGAGATTTTGACTTTTTGTGAACCATAAACAGTTATTTGTTTCGACCCCGAATCAGTCCCGTTCTATAAAATCTATAATGATTTTAGCCGTCTCTTCCGGTTTTTCCTCCTGGGGAATATGCCCGCATTGAGGTAATATTTCAAGAGATGAATTTTGTATATCTTTTTTAAATTTATGTCCCGACTTCAGTGGTATCCATTCGTCATTTTCACCCCATAATATTAGAGTACGGTTTTTGATTTCGGGGATTCTTTTTGTATAAGAACTCAGGGCATCAAAATCAAGTGATCTGGCGAGAGTAACCTGAGCGCCCAGAGCGTTTTCAGTGGACATTCTGCTAAAATATGCATCTATTTTTTCTTCAGTAAGTCTTTCATCATTATACAAGACCTCTTTTAAGATGCTTTTTACAATACATCGCCCGAAAAAGAGCTTCGTTATTTCTCCCGCAAACGGTATTTTTGCCATTCTGATTACAAGAGGTTTTTTTATAGGGTATCCTGCCGAATCAATCAGTATAATCTTATCTGTTTTGTCGGGATGCTCAAGCGCCATAAGAACAGCAATCCCGCCGCCTAAAGAGTTGCCTGCAAAAACAACATTCTTAAGCCCCATGATATCCATCCACTTATTCACTTCCTGCATGAGCGTAATGGTGTCGTATTTTGCATCTTCAGGCTTATCCGACCAGCCGAATCCTTTCATGTCAAGAGCCCATACATGATACCCCTTTCCGGTCAGATACGGAATAACCTTCTCCCAGGTATATGTCGAGGAAGCAAAACCGTGCAGGAGGAAAATATCCCGCCCTGGTCCTGGATACTCCATGTAATGATAATTTACATTATCTATCGTTACATAGCGGTCTTCAGTAACCTTACCCAAAATTTCACCTTTTGGAATTATTTTGACGAAAAGGCCGCAGCCTGCTGCTGTGAAAACAAAAAATGAAACCAGTAAAACGCGGCATAATTTTTTAATAAGCTTTGTCATTTTACTCATATCGTTCCCACTTTTTTATGTCGAACAGGTCTTAAGTTCAAAGATCTTTTAACAAAGTGTTCGACGGTGACTTCTCAAGGGTATCCGCAAAAGCCTTCAATCTTTCGGAAAGGGCATTGAAAGAATCTGTCCGCGCGACAGGAATGGAGTCGATCCCCTTGTTTTCCATGGCCAGCAGGATAAACGAGACGCTTAAATCGTTAATATCACGGGCCGGCTGATAACCAGGCGCACCGTCATTCTCCGCTGTGGTGTCTGACACAATACCGCATCCGGCAAGGTCATAAAGAATATCCTGAACAAGCCGGACAGGAATATCGAGGTTGGTGCAGATCGAAGATACGGTCATGGGTTTATTGCCTCGGATAAAATTCATAACAAGCAGGTGGGCGATTTGGAGGCTCAGGAGTTTTCGGAATAAGGGGCTGATCTTTTTACTGTCAGGCTCAAACTCGTACTCATCAACACTCTGGTATGCAAAGGATATCTCGGCGCCGAAGAGCATGATAAGCCAGCTGATCTGGAGCCATACCAGAAAAAGAGGAAGGGCGGCGAAGCTGCCGTAAATCGCGTTGTACTTGGCTACTCCTATCTGGAAATCGATATAAAGCTTCTGGACAATAACAAAGATTGTCCCGGCAGCAATGCCTGCGATAAGGCCTGAAAAGAAGAGGACTTTTTTGTTCGGCATGAAAATATAAATGAAGGCAAAGAGTATCCAGATGAAACAATATGGAAGAGTTTTTATAATGAGCGTTATGAGCGGGCTGAATACGCCCAGCAGAGCGATTTTATCGGTTATTTGTGTAAGATTGGTAGCTATCAGCACCGTAACACTGCTCGACATGATCAAAAGCAGAGGGCCTACAAGCATTATGGAGAGATAATCGCTGAATTTTCTGCCTAAAGAGCGGGCTTTTTTTACCCCCCAGATATCATTGAAGGATTCTTCGATCTGGCTTAGAACATTTATGACCGCCCAGAGGAGAACAACAACCCCGACACCGGCTATTATTCCGCCCCTGGTGTTGTCAAGCATGTTTCGGGAGAACTCGATTATCTGTGTGACCATCGTTTCCTGGCCGGAAAATTTCTCCATAAGCTGCGTTTCAAGGTGCTTCTGAAGATCGAATCCCTTGGCAATTGCAAAGGCCATGGCCACAACCGGAACAACTGAGAGCAGTGAGTAAAATGTCAGCGCCGAAGCCCGAAGCGGACATTTATCCCCTCTGAATTGCTTCGCGGCAACAATAAAAACCCTGAGGTATCTGGTAAGAAGCCGCCTTCCTTTCGGAAGATCCTTAAGACGTATTCTCCAGATGCCTTCGTTTATAAATTCAGCAAAATCAGATACCATGCTAAACAGGCTTTTCATGAATTATTCCCTCCCGCGTATCTTGGGCATCCTCATAGTTTCCTTAACGGTCGTCAACCTGAACAATTTACCATCGGAACATTATTCTGACAATCACTGTAATATGCTGAAAGGACGCCCCTGCTCCGCTGACTCTTAATCGGACAGTCCAGACAGTCAGGCTGAGGGTTATTTAAATCATTGACTATCAAAGAAGGTGAACTCTCCTCGGCAGACTTCTGTTGGAAAAGAAAGCGGAACGCCCGGATTTAAAAGGAAATCTTTTGAAGAAAGTATCATAACATGCTAATTTGTCAAGATAATTATCGCCGGATCGGGAAGAATATGTTCATAGCCTCCTTTTTAATGCATAATATGAAATGTAATTGATAAGTTTTCTTGAGGATATCCTTTGCAGCAATATGTGTATAATCCAGTTCTTCAATCCGGGGATATAAAGAGACTTTCCCTTTTTTAAAGCCCTTATTCCTTTCTGCGCGATTACAGCCGGATCGGAAAGGCCGCTTACTGCATACCACCAGAGCCTCTCGGGGAAATCACCGCCTTTTATGAGAGGCGTGTTTGTATATGAAGGGTTGAGAGTGCAGACCATGACGCCCGAACGTCTGACCTCTTCATGTACTGCTTCGCTCAGGCTCTGAACAAACGCCTTCGAGGCCCCGTATACCGCATGGTGAACTGTAGGCTGGAATGCCGAAACTGATGATACGTTTAATATCCTTCCATCGCAGCGATCCGACATATCCTTTAAAAACATGTGCATGAGAAGCATCAGCGCCCTGATATTCAGATGAACGAGGGTGAGCTGGCGGGTAATATCAACCTGGTGAAAATCTCCGTAAACCATCATTCCGGCGTTGTTCACCAGGACGTCGATTACAGGGACATGAGCCTTTACTTCATCATAAAGCTTTATCGGCCCATATTCTACGGCAAGGTCCACACCAAAAAACCACGTCTTTATTCCATGACTTTTTTCCAGTTCTGCTGCCAGAGCGGCCAGGGCGGACATTTCGGAAGGATGCGCAGCCAATACGCAATGCGCACCCTCCTTAGCAAAACAACGTGAAAGTTCTTTTCCTATTCCTGAAGATGCCCCTGTTATAAGCGCATGCCTGCCTTTTAATTCATAACGCGACATATGGAAAACTCCTTTCCGCCGCCATCGCCTATTTCAAAAAATCCAATAAGACTTATTTATGCCGAAAGTCTCAACTTATAAAATTGCAAAAAGTCATATGCGAACGGATTTGAGATTTTTGGGAAATAGATTTTTAAAGAAGCGAGCGTTAAAAATCACAAGGCTTTGAGGGTGTCAACCCAAACCTTCTTGTGATTTAGCGAAGTGATTTAAAAATCCCCAAAAAGCTCATTGAGTGAGCATATTTAGACTTTTTACAAAACAACCTCATTTCATTTTTTCCAGGATATGAATGCACATCGCTGCCTCTTCGACCCCGATATTTCCTCCTCCGTTTTCGGCAAGACCAATCCTTGCATTCTCCACCTGGCGCTTTCCGGCTTCCCCTCTTAACTGTATGCCTATCTCGTAAATCTGGGCGAGGCCGGATGCTCCGATCGGATGACCGCGGCACTCAAGACCTCCGCTCGTATTTACCGGCTGTTTTCCGCCAAGTGCGGTTGCTCCCGATTCGGCATAAGGACCGCCTTCGCCGATAGGGCAGAAACCCATGGCTTCTGTCTGGTGAAGCTCACCATAAGAAGTGGCGTCATGAAGCTCCGCCAGGCTGATCTCTTTCGGACCGATTCCCGCCATTTCATATGCTTTCTTTACAAGCCTTTCACCGATGTCCTCTCCGTTTATATCCCTGTCGGTTCCGGATCCGAGAACCGAAGCAAGCATTCTGACAGGTCTGGGAGAGGCAAGCCGTTTGAGAAATTTTTCCGAACATATGACTGCCGCTGCAGCTCCATCCCCGACAGGAGAGCACATGGCCCTTGTGAGCGGATATGCAACCGGCTTGTCGGCAAGGACCTCTTCGACCGACATCGTGTTCTGATACTGGGCTTTTGAGTTAAGAGACCCGTGCCAGTGATTCTTTGCGCAAATAACGGCAAGCTGTTTCTGTGTCGAACCGAAGCGGCTCATATGCCATTTGGCGCCCATCGCATAGGCATCCATGAAGATGCTCCGTCCTTCTCCGGGCGCGGACTGGCCATCGGAGGGCTTTACATCAAATGTTTTGCTCAGCTCCATCATCATGTTAAGATGCTTTTCGAAATTGCCGACATCCATGCAGGAAGCATAGGCGCCAAGCGACAAGGCCTTGTTCGGATTCGTTATCTTCTCCGATCCTATTGCAATTGCGACATCATACATGCCTCCCCGTATCCCGGTATACGCCATGTGAAGAGCCGTTGAAGCTCCCGCGCACGCATTTTCAACATTTGTAACAGGAATGGCTCCGATTCCCATCGAACGAAGCATAACCTGCCCCCTGATCGAATGCTGGTTTGAAAACATCCCCCAGAATGTGTTCGAAAAAAAGGCCGCTTCAAGCGCCTCCTTTTTAATCTCAGCATCTTCAAGGGCCAAGTTTATGGCTTCATGAGCCATATCCTTCACATCCCTGTCCGGATACTTGTTGAACCGTATCATTCCCAGTCCGATAATATAGACACCTTCCATCAATTACTCCTTTCAATCTTCACTTTTTCACCTTTGTGCCTATGTGCCTTTGAGCCTTTCTTTTTCACAGCGAGTGAGCGCCTGTGATCATGAGGCTGTCGTTGGCCCCGTCTTCTATCATTGCGGCGCGGGCATCCCTGAAAAACTTTTCAACAGGATATTCCCTGCTCACGCCGATACCGCCGAATATCTGTATCGCATCGCTTGCAACTTCAAATGCCGTGTTCGTGCAGAAAACCTTTGAGGCAATCGAATACTTGGTCAGAGGCGGCGTATTGTTCAGATTATATACTATGGCGGAACGGGAAAGCGCCCTTGCAGCTTCAACCTTCATGAACATGTTAAACAGTTTATGTTTTATCAGCTGGTGCTCAAAAAGAGGCTTTCCTCCCTGAATACGGGTTTTTGAATAATTTAACGCTTCTTCATAAGCGGCGCGCGCAACTCCGGTGAAGATAGCTCCCATTCCTGCGTTGGCAGTCGCAAGGGTCACGTCAAGAAGGGCTTCGTAGCTTTCCTGATCCACAAGCATATAATCTTTGGGAACCCTTACCTTGTCAAAAAATATCTCTCCCTGGTTGAGCGCACGCTGTCCCATTTTATCGAGAGGCCTGCCCTTCCTGACACCGGGAAGGTTATGAGGAACTATGCAGATGCCGCCGCCCTTCAATCCCATCGATGGATCAATGTTAAGATAAACGAGGCTGTGGGTTGAAATAGTTCCGTTTGAAACCCAGGCTGATTTCTGGCCTTCAATCACCCATTCTTCTCCGTCAAGGCGGGCGCTCACCTGTCCTTTGATTTCGGGATTCGAAAACTCGGGGGTACCGGGAACAAGCGTATCCGTTCCGTGATCGGGCTCTGTTATTCCCCAGCATCCGATGATCGAAGCATCGGTATTTTTCCCGAAAGGCAC
>RPRI01000224.1 GCA_003818505.1 Desulfobacteraceae bacterium
CCTAATCTCTTTTACTGTCTGTTTTGTCAGGGGATAATCGCCTATCCGGATAACCCCGTTTCCGGACATGAGGTAGCCGTTTAAATGGAGCAGAAGGGTTGATTTTCCTGCTCCGTTTTCTCCCACAACAGCAACCGATTCGCCGTGCGTAATTCTGAAAGAGATATCCTTAAGAGCACAGGTGCCGTCGGGATAAGTATATCTCAGATTTTTTACTTCCACGATATGATGACTCATAGTATACGCTCCGTTATAAATCTTCCCGCAATCAGCGGAAGATTGTAAAACCTCATGGCAATGAAAAAAGCAGACCAGGCAATTGTAAAAATCACCTCTCTATTGCCGGCTTCAAGACGGCGGTTAACCCTTATTTCCCCATCAAAACCCCGGCAGAGCATGGCAAGATATATGCGTTGCGCTCTGTCTACAGTTCTTAACAGAAGATGGCCAATAAGATAGCTGAACACTTTGATTTCTTTGCCTTTTCCGTCAAAGGATCGCAGTGATCTTGCATTCGTCATGCGTGATGCTTCATCAATCAGGACAAAAATATAACGATATAAGAAAAGAAGCTGAACTGCAAATATGCGCGGAGTTCCCATTTTTTCAAGAGCCATGCAGACGGAATTAAAGCCTGTACAGGCGATAAGAACAAGAACGCTTCCTGCTGTCAGAGTAAAGCGCAGCATTATAGAGGTGAAGGATATCCAACCGCCTGAAATGGGAAGCGTCCCGAGATGCATAAGAATCTCACGGTCGATGAGCGGGTTGAATATCCCTATCATGATTGCAAAAGGCGTTACTATCAGAAGTTTTCGGAAGAGATAGTAAAACGGAAGCTCTCCCAAACCTATCATGACGGCCGGATATATAAAGAAAGGAATGAGAGCTGATATCTCATATTTGTTGAAAGATATGACCGTGATTATGAAAATTATCGTGGTCAAAAGTTTTGCGCGCGGATCTATACGGTGAACAGGAGTATCCTTCCCGGAGAGAATATCTATATAACCTAATTCGAGAAATGCCGTCTTTATTCTGTTCATAGGTTGGATCTTGACATAAAGTCCGATCTAAAGCAACACAGGGGTATGGGGGTGGGTATGGGAGCGCATCTGCCCCCATACCCCGAAATGGCACGTGTGAATCGGTCAAAACTTACTATGTAGCTATCTGGTTCCGCTTCTCTTTTTCAGGGCAAATCCTATAAAGGCTGCAAGAACAAAAACAAGCGCTCCTCCCACAAGTCCTGATACAGATGTTCCAGCACTGACGGCAGGCCATTTTCCCTTCCCACCCTTGCCTGGTTCGGCGGCTGATTCCCCTTCGCCTGATTTGGCAGGCCCCTCCTTTTGTTCCGACTCCTTGAAACTGTAGTCAGGCAAAAAAGCGGTTTTTTCCTGAAGGGCACCGAGCATTGAATGAAGTCCCTTTTCGGGAGCTTCAATCTCTTCCTTGCCGGAAACATGGAACATTGCCCACTCCAACCCATCCGGATTGGCTGATGCAAACCATGAGAGTGCGCCTCCGGTAATTGCCGTAAACAAAAGTAATCCCGCAATAACATTCTTTAGGCTGAAATGCCCCATTGGCTTGGCTGTGGCAGCCATTTCCAGTATTTCGGGACGCGCCTTCCAGACGAAAGTTACCACGGCGGCTGTGACAAGCCCCTCAACGATTCCTATGGCGAGGTGGATGGGTTGCATCAAAAGCACGAAAGTACTGAAGGGCAATTCCGAGATTCCCGAGAACAGGGTCTCAAGAACGACTCCGAAGGCGCCTATTTGCAGTCCCACAATGGATGCTGCCATGGCTCCTGCCAGAATGCGCTGTTGGGTCGGTTGCTCGCCGGCAATATTTTTATAGATAAAAGGGTAAGCGATGAAACAAGGAAAGAAACCGAGATTGAATATGTTGCATCCCAGGGCCAGAAGACCGCCATCGGCAAAAAACAAAGCCTGAACAGTGAGGACGGACGCCATGGTGAGAAAGGCGGCGTAGGGCCCCAGTAATATGGTGAGGATCATGCCACCTCCGAGGTGTCCGCTTGATCCTGTTCCCGGAATAGTAAAATTGATCATCTGGGCTGCAAATATGAAAGCTCCTACAACGCCCATGAGAGGGATTTTAATGTTGTCGACATCATCCCTTACTTTTTTTGAGCAATAGGCGATCAATCCGGCTGAAGCCGCCCATACTGTTCCGCCTATAGCGGGAGATATCAGGGCATCTGCCATATGCATGGTAATTCTCCTTTCTACATATTTTATATTGCGGGAAAGGGCTTTCCCTTGCCACAGGCCCGCCTGACCTCTCCTCGGCCTGTTGATGGACTTTGTATGGGTCCATCAATCTCGCGGCCTTTTGACAAAAAAAACCACGAAAATGCAATATCCAATTGATGATAAGCAACCTTCGTGGTTTGATTTTATTAAACGATTTTTTTTACCCGGAGAGCTTCTGCCCGCCTTTTGAAGAAATCTCTATCTATTTATCAATCTTCTGTCAACAAAAAGGTGAGAAAGGGGTTTTCAATGGATCAGCAACCAATTTGGAGATGCTTCTTTAATAAATCGCGCGCTTTCCATCCCTGTGATCAACCAGGTAAAGCATGGTTCCCTTTTTCTGGATATCTTTAACAAGCGCCTGAAGCTTTGCCTTTTCAACCTGGTAGATTCTGAAATATACATTCAGTTTCCCGTCGGGGGTATTTTCCGAGGAGGTCAGAATGCTTGCCGTGCGTCCGTCATATTTACGTATCAATTCCCTGATCTCCTTTATTGCGCCAGGCATATCTTTTACCTGAACTGCAATCTGCACGCCTTTCTTCCCAAGGCCGGTCAGCGATATTAAAAGTCTGAATATGTCATTTTTTGTAATAATTCCAACGAGCTTTTCTTTTCCGTCAACAACAGGGACGCCGGAAATTCTTTTTTCAAGCAGAAGCTCAGCCGTTTCTTCCACCGTGTAGTCGGAGGGGACGGTATAAAGCTTTTTTGCCATTATATCCCGAACCTTTATATTTGACAGAAGATAAAGAAGCTCATGCATGTCAAGGGTAGTTGCTTCGGAAGGGGATGATTTTTTAAGGTCTCTGTCCGTGATTACTCCGGCAAGCTTCCCTTTCTTTATGACCGGCAGGAGGTTGATCTTATGCTCCTTAAGCAGCTTTATCGCGTGCTGCATTGAGTCATCGGCATCAATGGTTATCACGTTTTTGCTCATCCAGTTTTTTACCAGCATTTATTCCTCCTCATTGAGTTTATCGTATGTAACTACTCAGGCTGGAAGGTTGGAGGCTGTCGGGAAAAACGGAAATACGACTCATTTTGAGGCCCTGTTTGGTACGATAAGCTCCTCTTTCTTCATCAAGCCACTTCAATCGTGATTTTCAGCCTCCTCCAGCCTTCAGTCTAAACAGCTTCAGCCTGACTGCATGAATAGTCTATGCCGTATTATATTGAAATCATATTACATAAGAAGAGTTAAAATTCAAGAAATAAAAAGAGTTGTAGGGTCGAACAGTCTTGACTTGAAGGTGAAATGACACTATGAATTAAATAATAAAAGGGATCAAGGTGTCGGGGATTGAAGCTCCCCTCAGCAAGCTACGGGGAATCTTCGACCGTAGGGAATAGCATCTATTTTTAATTCGCTCGCTAACCCCGCTGCAAGCAGCGAGGAATGCGCTCGCTGTTTCGGTTCAAGGGTTCAAGAGTCAGACAGATTCTTTTTTTTACTCGAACCCTTGCCCCCTCGAATCCTTGAACCCTGTTTTCAGCCACATATAAGGACTTAACAATAAACAAATGAAACAGAAATTAGCCGATATAATATTTTTTGCCGCAAGGAAGGCTTTTGAAAAAGGGAAACTGGCTTCAGGGGAGTTTCCGGGAGTTGTAATCGGAGAGCCGAAAACAGCCTCACACGGTGATTTTTCAACCAACTTTGCTATGGTCATGGCTTCCGCCCAGAAAATGCCGCCGAGAAAAATCGCGGAAATTATCACCGTAGAAATTGAGGATCAGTCAGGCCTTATTGAAAAGACCGAAATCGCAGGCCCGGGTTTTATTAATTTTTTTGTAAAGCAGAACTCATGGCATCCTGTTTTAAAACAGATTTATGAAGATCATGAAAGATTCGGTTCCTGCGATATCGGAAAAGGCAAAAAAATTCAGGTGGAATTTGTCAGCGCAAATCCTACTGGCCCTCTTCATGTCGGCCATGGAAGAGGGGCTGCCGTTGGTGACAGCGTCGCAAATATTCTTGCATATTGCGGCTATGATGTGCAGAGGGAATATTACATAAATGACTCGGGAAGACAGATAAGCACGCTTGGACGCTCGGTGTATCTGCGCTATCTGGAACTCTTTGGAGAAAATATTGAATTTCCGGGAGACTGCTATCAGGGCGATTATATACGCGATATAGCTTTAAGGATAAAAGAGGATAAGGGCGGGAGCATCCTTGATGATCCGGGGGAAAAAGCCCTTATGTTTTGCGCGCGTTTTGCAGCAGCCGAGATACTTGCAGGCATAAAGGATGATCTTGAGCTTTTCGGTGTGAAATTCGACAACTGGTACAGCGAGCAGAGCCTTTTTGATTCGGGAAAAGTTGAATCGGTTATAAAAGATTTTAAAAACCGTCATATCATTTATGAAAATGACGGAGCGCACTGGTTCAGAACTTCGGAATATGGCGATGAAAAGGATCGGGTTGTTATAAGAAACAACGGGCTTACAACATATTTTGCTTCTGATATAGCGTATCATGTAGATAAGTTTGACCGCGGATTTGAGCGTATTATCGATGTATGGGGAGCTGACCACCATGGTTATATCCCGCGGCTTTTTGCCGCGATTGAGGCATTTGGACGAAGAAAGGATCAGTTCCATGTCATCCTGATCCAGCTCGTGAACCTTTTGAGGGGTGGTGAACCCGTAGCAATGTCCACAAGATCGGGTGAGTTCGTGACCCTTGAGGATGTAATAAACGAGGTTGGAACCGATGCTGCAAGATTCATATTTTTAACCCGCCATTATGAAAGTCATCTTGATTTTGATCTTGAACTGGCAAAGAAAAAATCGAATGACAATCCTGTTTTTTATGTTCAGTACGTGCATGCAAGAATTTCGAGCATAATCCGAAAAGGAGAAGAACAGGGGATAAAAGATATTAAATGGGAAGAGAGGCATATCGCAGTGTTAAAGGAGGCGGAAGAGATTCAGATTTTAAAAACTCTGTCTGCTTATCCGGAAACAGTGAGATCTGCCGCGGAGCTTCTTGAACCACACCGGATAACTTATTATCTTATAAATCTTGCTGCGACATTTCACAGCTATTACAGCAAACACAGGGTTCTGTCGGATGATCATGGAATAACGGAAAGCAGATTGTGTCTTGTGCTTGGGATAAAGAAAGTGATAAAAAACGGGCTTAAGCTTCTCGGTGTAAGCGCTCCGGAAAAAATGTGATTGGGAAACAGACGCAAAACGAAAAGGCAAAGGAGAAAGGAGAAAACACCATTAACGACTTAGACTCTAAAGACACATGGACCATTGATCCCGAACTGGATGAAGGAAACATATTGATGACGGAAGGCGAGATCGATCAGCCATCCGGGAAAAAGCCGTTTGTTGAGCTGACACGAAAGAAAGCTGTCGTCTGGTTTATTGTTATTCTCTTTGTTTGCGGCTGGATGTTTGTGCTGGGCATTCTGGTCGGGAGAGGAACCGCGCCGGTTCAGTTTGATGTCGATAAACTCAAAAAAGACCTGTTGAATGAATTAAAAGCTGCGGTTGAGAATGAAAAGGAAGAAAAAAAGGCGGCTGAAGCAAAGGTTTCATCTGATCCGGTCTCTCCCAATGGCAAGCAGGCTTTGGAATTTTATGAAGATTTGAAAAGCATGAAAGAGTCGCAGGAAAAGATAAACATGGGAGCGGCTCCGAGGCAGGTAACAATTCCTTTATCTGTTCCGCAAAAGGAAGTTCCTGTAAAAGAAATTCAGGTAAAAGAGCCTAAGATTGTGAAGGTAGATGAAAAAGTCGTAGCGCCTGCTGAAATAAAACCGTTAAAATCCCCGGAGCCGGCTTTGCCGAAAATTGCTGCAAAGGGTCCAGTTTATACGGTACAGATTGCTTCAGTCAAAGAACTGAAAAGCGCGGATAAGCTTGTCGGCGACCTTGTAAAAAAAGGATACCCTGCTTACAGAGCTTCAGGAGAAGTTCAGGGAAAAGGCATCTGGCACAGGATAAGAATTGGAGAGTTCAGAGAAAGAAGCGAGGCCGAAGGCCTTCTTGCCAGTCTGGGTAAGGATAAGATCAAGGGAATAATTGTAAAAAAATAAGGGACAAAGAAGCAGAGGCACAGAGCAGAAAAGAGCAGTCTGAAGTCTGAAGCCCGAAGGCTGAAGTCACTAAAAGTCTTCAGCCTATTATGCGAACGGTGAAGCAGAGACCAGAAACCAAAAACCAGAGATGAAATATTATGAAAATAACCAGAGATGATATTATTCACACGGCAAATCTTGCGCGCCTTGAAATGGATGAAGATTCGATCGAAAAATTTGCTGTTCAGATAGATGATATATTAAGGTATGCCGAGACATTGAATAATGTTAACACAGAAGGCATTCAGCCGACTTCTCATGCGATTTGCCTAACAAATGCTTTCAGAAATGACGAGGAAAAGCAGGATTTTGGCAGGGAAGAGCTCCTTGAGAACGCTCCTGAGAAAGAGAACGGCAATTTCGTGGTTCCGAAGGTTGTGGGGTAGGCAGGAATGAAACTATATGAACTTACGATAAAAGAAGCTCATGAACTGCTGAAAAAAAGAGAGATATCTTCACAGGAACTGACTGTGGCGGTTCTTGATCGAATTGCGGCGGTTGATGAAAAGATCGGTGCATTTATTACCGTTGCAGGCGAATCGGCAGTCAGGGAAGCAAAGCTTGCAGATAAAGCAATTGCAAAAGGTGATGTCCGGACTCTAACCGGAATTCCTCTTGCCGTAAAAGATCTCATATGCACAAAGGGAATACGCACGACATGCGCTTCTAAAATTCTGGACAATTTTATTCCTCCGTATGATGCAACGGTGATATCGAGGCTTAAAAAAGCAGGAGCGGTTATAGTCGGCAAGCTGAATATGGATGAGTTTGCAATGGGGTCATCAACAGAAAATTCCGGCATAAAGCTCACCCGCAACCCGTGGGATTTAACAAGGATTCCTGGCGGTTCGAGCGGAGGGTCGGCAGCGGCTGTTGCGGCTGATATGTGCCTTGGAGCTCTTGGTTCGGATACCGGCGGCTCTATCCGCCAGCCGGCATCCCACTGCGGAGTTGTGGGACTGAAACCGACATACGGGAGAGTTTCACG
>RPRI01000225.1 GCA_003818505.1 Desulfobacteraceae bacterium
AGCTGACCTCCATTGCTTAATCCCCTCAGGGTGCCGGTGACTGTTTGAGCGCTCGTATTTATAACGGCTATCTCCGTTTGCCAGGGTAAACTTGTGGCTATGTGAGGAAAGTAGAGAGCCGCATTGCGAGTAACACCTGGACCTTCTGAGGGTTGAGCGCCAACGGTGAACGATCTGTCGGTCGGATATACAGAATCCATCGTTGACGTCCCATTACCGACGGCCTTCACGCTCCAGTAGTATGTCACTCCAGAACTAAGGCCGGATGTTGCATAAGAGGCGGCATTCTGAGCCGCACTGTATGTCGTATAACTCCCACCAAATGGTTTGATTCGTACCTTGTAACTGTTCTCCTGATGGCTGCTGTTCGTATCCAGCCAGGTGATGGTACAATTAGTCGCCTGACCGGTCACACCACCGGCCGGCGTTGATAATGTCGGGGCATTCAGGACAACGCAGGAGGAGCATGTATTCAAATCAGGAGGAAAGTAATTCATAATAATATTATCATTTTCGATTCTTAAAGGAAGCGGCTCATTGCTATAAATAAATCTTTCAAAGAATTCATTGAAATCTCTGCCGGTGAGCATATTGATTTGTCGAATTAAATTATCATAGGATTTGTCATTGGAAAAATTAAAGCTTGTAAACACTGACTTGAAAAAGTCTATCAACTCATATTTCCCATCCGTGAAATTATTTATTAGTTCATTCAAGGCGTAATAGGCCAAAGCCCCTTTTATATAGCCAATCATCTTCGTAACATAATCGTTATCACGCATGGGTTGGAAATTTAATAATGGATAGTCGTTTTCTGAGCCAACAATTACTTCTTGATAGCATTTCAGATGAGATAAGAATTCTCTTTTAATTTGATCGGAGCTTAAGATGCCAATTTTTTCCAAAATTTTGATCTGATAATAAACCGCAATCCCTTCATATAGCCACAAATCGTATGGAAATACGTTGTTTAATGTTGCATGTGCGGTACAATGCACCGACTGGACTGTCATGGGAGAGCCATTCTCCATAATTCGAAAATAATCACACCAACCCTCACAAGGATATTCCTGCTGTCTGAAGATAGGCTCCAAGTCCCCAACGAGATTACTCATGTAACTTCCGCCATATCCCTCGCCAAGCGGATGAATATATCCTTCATTGTTCGGCAGAACGATATGTAGATTTGCCGGGGGAAGAAACGCAATATTTTCTGCAAATGCCTGCATGAAATAATCATAGGTAAAGCGTGTCAGTGCAAAATTGTTCTCAAAATCCGTATTATAAGCCAGCATGTAAAAGGTATGATCCCCATATTTTCGGGTTTCCGTATGAGAAAAGTTCCCCCAGGCTGTTAAAAAATAATACTGTTTGAACTGACCGCCATCTTTCAGCTTTATCACTCTCTCGGATTCCTTAAGCCAGGGAGAATAGACAGGCATCCCTTCGGGGACATCAAAAATAAGAGAGACATCCGTGTAGTCTGTGCTATATAAATTAATAAAAGGAAAGGAGCTATACATGGCAAATACACCGATGTCCTGGTTACAGTATCCTGACCCTAAAACACCGGCCGCAGGTGTCACTTTATAACCATAGGATGCTTCCCCTCCGGCAGAAAACTGGTAGGTGATTTCATCGGTGCCAGGGTTCAATTGCCACGTCCCGGCAGGATTGTTTACATAAGGCTGAATGAAGGATGATGAGTTGCCCTGCGCCCATAAATTCAGCTTTCGAATGTCTCCAGCATTCACGGTTTCCCTGAATTCCACATAAAAATACCTTTGAGCCATATCCTCTTTTGATGCCTTGACATGAATCTCCAAAACCGCCGTTTGCCCAACCGATTCTCCCGGAAAAACAAGAGCAATGAACCCAATAAACAATAATAATATCCCAAATAATGGGTTTCTATATACTCTTATCACTCCTTCTTGCCTCAAATGCATACTGTCCTCTGTGAGGGCCTTAACAAAACCGGCACATTCTTTTATCAAGAAAGTGACTTATAACCAGGTAATCATAGAGCTTAGAAAGCTATTGTTTTTAAGAGTGCGCTTCTCCTTCTATCTTTCAAAATCTGTTTCGGCAATTCTCTTATTTTACTGCATATCCTTTTTCATCTCCGCGCTCAACCGTCTTAACTGCATGAAAGCGCCTTTTATATTCCGGCGGGTACTCACGAAATTATCTTTCATTTGCGGCCTGATTTTGGATATTGCAGCCAGGTCAGCTTTTATTAAAGTTAAGTCATGCTCCGTAAACCGATCTTCGTTCTCCAGAACAAACTTTTCCATTCGAATGGAAATTCCGCCCATAGTGCGCATGCGATTTGAGACCTTGCGAAAATTGCCCACAAGTTTTTTAAACTGCCCGGAATGCTCCTGTAACCGTTTTCTTGCTTCTAAAAATGCTCCCCTGTCATGCCGTTTTTTTGCATCCCTTAATTCCTGAATTAAATCCCTAAGCCTTTCCGCATCCTGGTTGATCTTTTCTGTAAAGGTTTGTGTACGGGAAAGAGCCTGCTCAAAACGATTACGAAATCTGGGGGAAATCCTTGGAAGATTCCTGATAAACATATCGGTTTTTTGCTCTCGCCAACGGTTCCAATCTCTTTTTTCTTTCGCAATAGCTTCAACAGGGGTGGAAGGCTTTCCGTCAAACTCAATTTCAGACATCTTGCCCTGCTGAAGTGATACTGTGCCTCCTTCAGCTTCTATATCCACAATACCCTCATCAACTGCAACTGTTGATGAGGCGTCAATAGATACTATGGCATCGAATTCCGTTCCTCTAACTCCCATAACTGCTGTTGGAGTGTGAAGGTTATACTTGCCGCGCGAAGCCCCGATGGTTTTTATCTTGCTCCAAAGATAACCAAGCACAAGCCTTAGATGAGTCATATCATCTTCTGCTTCAGATGAAATTTCATCTATATCCATCTGTGAATCGTTTCCCAGCCTGAATTTGGCTCCATCCGAAAGAGAAAACCACACGGCCCCGTCCTTTCCTGTTGTTATACAGTCACCTCCGTAAAGATGAAGTTCCGGCTTCCCTTGAACTTCTTTGCCGTCTTCCCTTATTACGATGACTCCCCCCTGAGATTTTTCCAGCTTCCCAACAGGAATGTTTTCACCAAAGGCCGCCTGATTGCAGAAAGGAAATAAAAGCAGCGTAAGCACTATAACCAGCAAAGTTTTATGTTGCATTGTCGTCTCCGTTTAATTGAAATTCAACGCCTAAAGTCCGCCGCAGCGACTTGATGTTAGATACTTTTTCAATACCAAATTAGATATTAAAAGTTATTGAAAATATAAGTTGTATGTTGAATTTTCTTTGCAGGGTTAACATTTGATCAAATCTGTCTTACCTGTTCGGATAGCATTAAATAAAAGCTTGCCTTTTAGTTTTAATTTCCCACAAGTGATGAGGTCATAAAGTTTAACGCCCCTTTTGCTCATAAGAGTCTCCTTTATGCTCACAATACTCTCTTGAAGACATAAGATAGCAGACAGCGGCAGCTTCCGAGGAAGCATCTGATAACCACTAAATATCATGTAGAAATCATTAATTCATCTTAATTTTAATAAAAAATCAACCACCTACCGTTCTTATTTTTTCGACTATGCCGTGGCGCTTTAATTGATTACGGGGGTCCGAATTCGGGATTTCCATAATCTTACGCAAATGTTTTTTCTGCTTTTCGATCGCCACATTATAAAGGTTATCTTTAATACCCCACCTTAAGGTAAAATGTGAACTCAAAAACCGGTCGACCGCATCGAGGGCTGTTTTAAGGCGCCAGGCAATGAAATCATAGAACGCTAAAGTCTTGCGCAAAAGATCCACCTCGCTTTCGTAATCACCTATCCCGGCTTCTTTGAACTCGTAGTAGAGGAACAAGAGTTTTTCTAAATAAGTCCGGTCCGCCATCTGAGCCAAGAGATCTGCTGAGCCCAGCATCTTCCCTATCAGCGCCCCTTTGGCGGTTGGAAACCTGATGGTAGAAACATCTACAGCAAGATCGGTACAAAGGATTATGGCCCGACCCTCGGCTATTTCTTCGCAAGAAAGACCGAACTCTGAGCCATGACGCTCTAAAAAATCCATACTTCGCCGAACATGACTGGTAGTGTATTTGGACCCGGTGCCTTCCGTATCATGTTCTTCCTGGATATATCCCGCATCATGTAAAAGCGCTGAGATCAGCCCTAAAAGAATCTGGCGGTCTGTGAAGGCTTCTCCATCCAGCAAGGCTCCATGGATCAAACGAATCATGGCAAGGAAGGTGTCGATAGTATGACGCAGGTCATGATACTCAGTGTTGCAAGCTCGGTATCCCGGATATTTTCCATTGAACAGATTGACGGTCGCCTTGAATGCCGAGTCAACCGAAACGGCATTGAAATCGGGTGAAATCAGATCAAGAATCACGATTGCTTCTTTGAGCACAGCCTCTGGAGATTCCATAGGCATGAGATTGGATAGCTGTAAGTCGTTCAAAGTTGCTTCCTCCTGTAAATGACCTCTTTATGCAACAAACCGCACAACGCAGCTATTTATGGAAGGTTTTATTGCGAAATCGATCTAAATTGATAAAGTATTGCTTTTATTGATAAGGTATCGCTTTCCCGTGGCGGGAGTATATGAAGAAGGATCTTGTGAGTCAAGAGGATTTTGACCACAAAAGATGGGCGGCATTATCGGCGATGATGTTAGGTGTGTATCTGGTTGACACATTTTACGGTTGAGCAATCCGATTTTGGGGCGTTTCACATGTTACTATCGGCTCTTTCGGCAGATTTCAGACAGACCTCTCCTGCACGACTTTTTTTCACGATTCGTTATGATTTGTTGACAATATCTACGATACCATGCATAGATAAGTTATATCTCAGTAAAAACGGCAGTAGAAGACAGTAAGCAGGATGTCATTATAGTATAATGCCGCTATGGGCGTTTGTTCCAGGGCGGCAGAGATATTCGTTCCGTCAAATAAGGGGCGAGCTATGATTGCACATATCATCGCTACACTGAGGATAGCTACAGGCACAATTGGCCTATTCAACGGCTACTCTGAATTGTTCGACAATAACCTCAACGCCGCACTCGATACGATAATAGTAAACGCCGTTGGAATTGTCGGTCTCCTCAGCTTTTCCGGTCATCTTATATTTCACAAGAGCGATGCCAAGCGTCTGGGATGGGAATCCGACAAACCGTACTACCAGTACGAAGTTGGGTTTGCACATCTTGCCTTTGCGCTGATCGCATTCTTCACCTACTGCGGCAACTGGGGGCTTGCAGCGAAGGTCTTGACCGTACTGGGCTATACGATCTATCTATTGCAAATCGGTATTCTTTATACCTGGAGATGCTTTTCCGAACATAGAGTCTTTACCCGTTATTTTTTGAGGCATGCTATATCGACCCTCGTATATGTCGGGTTGATGTTTTATTTTGTATCCAGGGTCATGAGATCAGCGCAGATTGACCTGTTCTAAGCAGAGCCGATTAATTTTTTCAGCAACATGCAATCCTGAACCCCGATTGGACCAATTCCCTCCTTCTCCTGTCGTTTTTGATATTTGATTTTATGCGATATTATTTTGTGACAAGGAAAATCTTCTGATTACGGATAACAGTCGATTAGCGTTTGAAAGGAAGTATGACCGTCAATATTGATAGATGCTTGCTACAAGAAAACATATGTATTAGCAGGGGTTTTCATATTTCTTCTTAAAATACTTCAATGAATGGCAAGAAATCAAACGGGCGTTAATCACATTAAATACTTCTGCAATGCCGAGTATGCATAGAAGTCGGGATTTACCAAAGCAGCCCCAACTTGAACTTCCTCAGTGGATTCGAAGACCCGCTGAGGAGAGATTTGCACTTTGAGCGGCCAATGATAGTTAGGTAAGCGGAAGATGACGATGAACTTATCGGAGTCGCTATCGTTACCGATTTCCATTTTCGTTTCTTTGGGAACGGCAAACCTAATTCCTCCTATGGAGACATCCAGGATTGTAATCGCTTCAAAATCTCGACGCTGCCACTTGGGATCGCCGATATAGGCAGGAAGGCCAACTTTCTTCCTTTCAAATCGGCGGTAATTCTGTTTGATACCCTGAGACTCCTTATCGTCCTTAAGATATCGGTTTATGATTGAATCGACGACGTCGGAGACACTCAGCTTTTCATCCTCGGCAATCTTATCCAAGGCATTGCTAATTTCTAAAGTGGTTTGGAAGCAGATTTTAGTGCCTTTTTCCATCTCGATGACCCCCGGAATTCCATTTCATACTTTCCAATCCCCAATCTATGTTAGCATATATGTGTCTTATTGCAGAAATTGTTATTGTGTGCAATAAAAAAAGCAATGCTATTTCTAAACACTGCCTTTCTGCCAATATGCCACATATGCGTTCCTTTACTTCTTAAACTTTTTCCTAACTCCGGCAATCCCCATCAGACCGAGGCCAAGAAGTAGCATTGTATTGTAGGTTCGGATACAGGGGCGACATCTCCGTCACGAACAACCCATTCATAGTAGTTATAGCCCTTATGGTCGATGTTCTCGCATAATTAGCATCCTGAAGATAGGTAATGTTCAGGTGGTCGTCCTACTCATTCCTCCACCCCGGTCGATAAGAGTCGCGGAGACATCGTAACTATTCCCAATACCATAACCATCGGCACAATCAAGACCAGCTTCTTCATTCCTTGCCACTTCCTATAATCATGAAACTGTGTGCCTTGTCTGAATCAAAACTGCTCCTCGTTGTGTTCCGCAATTATAGATTATCTCACCAAATATTAATGCAATAACTATTCCTTATTAATATCTATTGCATGAAACTTTTGAACGTTCTTTGCTGTTCCTTGATAGATAACGATATTAGCATGGTAAAAATATTATCTGCCTATGAAATGAGACCTCTGTTGCCCGGGGTAGAAACATGAATTGTAAAGATATCCGACAATAAATGGTAGTATATCGTGGCATAAGGGAATCAGATTTTACTTAACCATTTGTAATAAAATAGTATTATGCCTTTTTCTGAGTTTGTAAAGATATCCGACGCTAAGAGATGGAGGAGATGATTTATATCCGCTTAAATAACCGTAACCTTATGTTAATATATAATATTATATCTATTATCAGGTTCGTAAATAAGTCTGCAAGATGGTTATTTTCACATGAAAATCTCGCATCTTTATAAAATTTAGCGGATTGTTGTAGTGTAGGAAGTTAATTAGTGTTCATCCGGAAATAACTTATAGACACTATTGCGTTTCCAATTCGGAAATCGGCAATTTTGGGCAAGCTCAAGG
>RPRI01000226.1 GCA_003818505.1 Desulfobacteraceae bacterium
GGTGATATCCTTAGTCTCTATGAGTTGACCTTCATTGCTCAACGCTCTCAAGGTGCCTGTGACTGTTTGATCAGAACTGGTATTTATTATGGCTATTTCCGTTTGCCAGGGAATGCTTGTGGCGATGTGGGGGAAGTAGAGAGCCACATCCGGTAGAATAGGACTAAAACCATTCAAGCCATTTTCCCGGTTAAGGTATTCCTGGATGTTGGAATAACCATCACCATCGGCATCAGCAGACATAGCGCCGATATTTACCCATGCAGGGTTACTCTGTTTCCAATTATAGTAGTAGAGCGGCTCGCCGTTCGAATAAAGGGGATCGGAGAGGGCGATAGCATTGCCGGTGCTGTCTGCACCGCTAACGACAGTGACAATTGCAGTTTGTTTGCAATTTGCCTCCTCAGTATCCCGCTGGTTGTTGCCATTGGCATCAATATATGCTCCAAGATAGTACTGCCCCGACTGGACATTACCGATAAAAAAGTCCTTTATCGTATCACCCCACGTTGCCGTCGTCCTGGCCCAGGTGATATTCACTTCTTTGACCAAATGGCTCGATGCAAGATCGGCGTTGTTGTAAACACCAACCTTAAGAATCCCTTTCTGACAACCGCCATAGGTCACCGTACCTTTAATTTGTGAAGCCACCTCAAACGTCTTTGTTACCGCATTCATGGTCTGTAACAGGACAGGGTATGCCGCCGTCAGAGTACTCCAGTTCGCGTTATTCTTATCTAAGGCACCCACAAGAACCGGCACAGGTTCACCACTGGCACTATATCCGGCTTGGGTGTTATTCAACGTCGTCGGTGAAAGGGAGAATGCATAGCTACTTCTAAGCGGCGCATCAGATTTCACCGCAAATTTTACGGTAAAAAGGACAATCGAACCAGTGAGGGATTTCGCGCCGCCGGTCGTCGTATTGATGGACGCGCCGCTGAAATAGATCTTGCCGACATCGCCGTAGACGGTGACGTTCTCGCGGTGGGTCTGGTATGTCGTCCCACTATTTAGAAAGGTAAATCCAAAGAAGCTGGTAATATCATTGGAGTTGACTGGGAGGCCTTCTGAACTGATTTGGGGCGCCAAGAGGGCATTGGCTGGATATGTGAGGGTAAAAGCGCAACCGGCAATTCCCGTCGCATCGTCCACTATGATATTCAGATAGAGGCTATCCCCCTTGCAGAAGACCGATTTAGCTGTCACCCCGTTACTGGTCGTCACCAGCGAGAGCATATGTGCCTGGGCAAGGGAGGATAATCCAAATAGCAGGCAGATGACAATCCACAATATTAGTGACAAATGGTTACGCTTCATTGATTTTTCCATACTATTCACAAAGCCGGTTACTGTATATAACTATTTTAATGAAAATAGTTGAATTGCTATTTCATTGGCTTATCTCATTACCGATTCGGAGAACAAGAATATCTGTGACTATAAGGGCATAAATTATCATAGTTGATTTTGAATAACTATTTATCTATAAGAATATATTAGCAATTATATTATAAATGTGCTATAGAATTTGCGGGATTTAGAGTCATTATTAACCATTTTCTTGCAAATAATCTATAGTATGAAACCTCAAAAATCACCCTATCAGAATCGACAAGGAGATCTGTTTCGTCCAGAGCTTTCAAAGATCGTAGATTCGGAGCATGCGCTGGTCAAATTAGCTCATGCTGTCGAGTGGAATCGTATGGACGAACTGTTCGGGGCAACCTACTGTCCGGATAACGGCCGACTTGGTGTCAGCACCCGAATGATGGTAGCTTTTCATTATTTGAAATACACCCACAATCTCAGCGATGAGGATGTGGTGGCCGGTTGGGTAGAAAACCCTATTGGCAGTATTTGAGCGGAATGAAGTTTTTTGAGCATGAGCCTCCGATCAATCCGTCGAGCATGACTCGGTGGCGCAGCCGGATCGGCGAAGCCGGTGCGGAAGAGCTGCTGAAGGAGACCCTTGCGGCCTGGTTAAGATTAAAGGCCGTTAAGCCCTGTCAACTCAAACGGGTTAATATCGATACGACCGTGCAGGAAAAAGATGTTCGTTTTCCTACCGATGCCCGCTTGTATGATCGGGCGCGGCAGCGGCTGGTGGCAGCCGCAAAGGAGCGCGGAATAGATCTTCGTCAGAACTACAATCGCTCTGCCAGAAGGCTGGTGTGGCAGCAAAGCCGTTATGCTCATGCCAGGCAGACAAATCGGGCTAAGGCTGCACCCGGAAGCTCAGGACTTATCTTGGCAGGGTAATCCGTGACATTGAAAGAAAAATTGCTTCTCCGGACGAGACACTGCGGTCTCTTTTGGATATTGGAACCCGCATCTTCCATCAGCAGCGCAACGATAAAAACAAGATTTACAGTGTTCATGAACCGCAAGTTGAATGTATCAGTAAGGAAAAAGCGCACAAACGTTATGAATTTGGCTGTAAAGTCAGTGTAGCCGCCACCAGTCTCGGTGGCTGGTTTGTTGAATGGCAACCCACGGAAACCCTTACGATGGCCATACGCTGAAGGAGGCTTTAAATCAAGTCAAGCGAATAGCCCGACTACCGGAGCAGGTATTTGTAGACAAAGGATATCGAGGTCACGAGTACACAGGCAGCGTCCAGGTTCATGTGGATAAGCATCATCGCGGTCGAACCGCAAGGAGTCTATGGCGCTGGATGAAACGCCGGGCAGCCATTGAACCAGGTATCGGCCATCTGAAAAGAGAGCATGGAATGGATCGTAATCGTCTGAAGGGAGCAGAAGGAGATCGGATCAATGCCATCCTTAGCGCCGCTGGGATGAACTTCTGGAAACTGGTTCGCTGGGCAGCGGACTTTTTGCGCCTATTTTACTTCTGGCTTTTTAATTGTCAAAGAGCATCAACTAACAATGTAATTTCTTAAAAAAGACTTTTTCAGGATCGACTATATAGTGTCCGCTAATCCCAATTTTCCGTCGCTATTTACACCCCGTCACCAATTATGGTTTGAGTTCAACAAGTTATCCGTGGCAGCCCGGGTCTCAATGGGACCCGCTGTTTCTCACGAATACATACCAGACCACCGGCTTCGACTTCCTGTTCAACAGCCAAGATCGGTCCGCTAACTAGAGTTGAAAATAACCGAGCTTCAACCCCGATCTGTAGCCGCCCCACACCGGTGCAATTCATTGAGGAGGAGGAGGACACGAGAAGAGAAATGAATATGCTATCGACGGATTGTTCCACGCGGCCGCTCCGTATGGATCGTGCCAATTGACGTTGCTCCACGTATTGCTTTCATCCTCCAAGATGAAGGTGTACTGGGCCGAAGTGATTCCAATATTGGGGAGAACCGCAAAAATATACTCATGGGTATCAGGGTTATAGGCAAAATTGTCCCGGTCAGCCCAATCGTTTCCAGACCATGACATGCCATATCCAGAGATCTTGAAATCCCAACCATTTACAGGACGATCCCATTTAATAATGAAGTAGAGGCTAACGCGACGCCAGCCACCGTTGTAAGGTTCGTAGGTGTTCTCGCACCGTCCAGAAAGCACGCTTGGTCGCCCGGAATAGGGGCTTATAGGCATGAGCGACTTCCTGTGAAAAATCACTGGAATTGAGGTGACTTTTACTCCTTGAACCAACTGAATTGTACCGTGAAGCTCTTCGCCGATAAGGTCAAGAGTCCATGTGAAGAACCTGCCATTGTCTGCGTCGCCCCAACCTGTTAGTCTCGTTCCGTTGATTGTACCATCATGAATCTCGAAATTATTGATCGTGCCGGAAAAGCGGTTATCAGACTGAGTAAGCAGCAACCCCATAACGCCGGACGTGTCTCCATCCGTGAATGTCGCCTCCCATCTCCCAGTCACTGTAGGCTCAGGAGCCCTTATACCAGAAATAACCTGCAAATCGTAAGTAACATCATCCAAACCAATTTTCTCATCCCCGGTAGCGTCTCCTGGCATTTGAGCGGCAACAATAGTGGTAAATATTGGAAGAATGAATACAACGCAGATGTTGACTATAATTGAAAAATATTTAGTCTTCCTCATCTGAACTCCCTCCGGTCATTCCAAAATTTGATAAGAACTTATTTGTGGAATTGAAGCATAAAAGAAAACAGCTTTATGTTTCAATGAAATTATTAGCCCGCTTCCTCCCTCTTTAGGTAACACATTATTATGAGGCAACGGGCATAGATTAAGAGTTGAAAGGATGTCTCTCCGTCAAAACAGCCTGATGCTTGACTTCAGGAAGGACTCTCGTCAACCCACTATTCCCTGATGACTTTATAATACTCCTTGATCCATGGCTCATCTCCCTTTTACACCCCACCCTGTTTGAAATGTTCTATAAAGTCTGCAACAGTTTTTTCTGCAGCAAACTCCATTTCTTCGTTCAAGAGTTTAAAATTATCTGCCTTATATTCATCTTGACTCTTTGCTCTACCAAATGCTTTGGAAGTATAAATGAAACCTTTTTCCCAAAGCGTATTATTTTCCGAATCCTTCATCGTTACCATAACCATGCTTATAAAACCATAATCTTGATTAGCATGAATTGCCAATGATTCCACCTTAAAGACCAATATGGTGCCTGATTTATGGGAATAATCTCCTGCGATAGGCTCTTTTTCTTCGTTGTCATTTTTCACCTCCAAAAGTTTCATCCCTATAACACACTTTTCGAGGTGTCCGCTATACCTGTACCACTTCAATAGCAGATTAACCGGGTGTCCGTTTTTACTTGACACGTGTATACGTACTTGTATCAGTCCCGCTGCACGAGAAGGTTGTTCCTTCATAGGAGCCGCTGGCTGAGCCATTACCATTCAAAGTAATCGTATTTTCGTCAATTGAAATTGTGCCTGATGCTGTATAGCTATTTTGCGTGACATTAACACCCTCCACAAGAGGAACGACAAATATCCCTGAGACATTTTGAATACTATTCCCTTCTATGGTTCCAGACCTTGAATAACCACTACCAGGTACAACCCAACTTACTTCGCAGCCTTTTTGAGTAATACAAGCTGTCCCGCTTCCGCTTGGATATTCTGTGTCAGTCTCCCCGTCCCCGGAGCAGGTAACAACTCCGCTGTTTGTAAAATTCCATTTGCCGGCTATGTCGGGACATACAAGGATATTTACTGATGAAGAACATACACAGTAATCGCCGCAGTTGTCTGTATTGATTATCGTATTACACTGAGCGTCAATTTCGCATCTACCAGATCTACAAATGTATTGATATTCAGGGTTGACCCGAGTACCGTCTGGCGCTGTTAATTTCATATTAGTACCATAGTCATCTCCAGCATAATAGGGGCCAAAAACGAAACTCCACTGTCGGGGTGCATTACGTGTCAGTGAACACATTGTGTTAGCAACAGCCTCCTCCCATTCCCTTTTACAATCCAAGCCTCCGAAGTAGGGAACTTTACAGCTAAATCCCGCATTTTTAGTTGCAACGCAGCATATATCATGAAGAATACTGCCAACTGACATCAACCCATCAACGTAACAAGAAATCGGATCTGGGGTAAATTTAACTAAGGGTGCACCAATAATTTGCACTCCATCACAACCTGGCCCTATACCACCGAAACATACTTCGCGAATTAAAGGCGTATGTGTAAAATCACATTCTGTGCCGCCAATTTCATTATCAGAATTAACAACGATTGCACCAATAGTTATGGTTTTGCTAGTTCCGTTCAGGTAGGCGTTTAATGCGCCTAAATCAATGTCACCAAACTTAATTCCACTCAAATCGTATATTGCGGAATTCCCTGAACCTGTTTTCACTCCTGCCTGATGCAATAGGGCTTTTATTTTAATTTCCTTTGTCGTATCGCCATCTGCCAAAATTGCTGGGGTAATGTTTAATCCGTCGACCGCTCGACCCGCGGAAATTGTTCCAATTTTGGCATTTGTAATAAACACCGTTAATTGTTTACCTTCAGCATTCTGCAATGTGAAATTTCCTTGTACCGCGGATGTCGTACAGATTTCATTTGTCGTTCCCACTGTTTCATCAACGCAAATCCTTATTCCATTAACAAAACTTGCCGACACGGTGCCTCTAATAGAATTATCTGATGGAATGGTGCCGCCAAGCCCGGACAGACCAGGCAGCCCATCGAGCATCGTGCCGTCTGAGCTTCCGTTGAGCTGAAAACCCACAACATTTTTGTCTGATGAGTAAGCAATGTAGGTGGCGCCGCTGATATTCTGCGAGAATATCGCCTCTGCGAGATTGACCACCTTGGCATAGCCGCCGACAGGAAGCACGCGGGTGGCCACCGCGCTTCCATTGTCGCTATAGGCGGTCAAAGTAATGGATGCCGCGCTGGCTTCCGTGTTGACAAAGGCAATACCGGTCCAGCCATTTTTCTCGATCTTGGCAAAGACGCCCGACTTCGCGCCGGTTCCGCCCCCCTCTGCATAGGCCGCAAGCTGGTTGCCGTCAAAGGTGCCAAAAAGCTCAAAGCCGGTGAGGGGCCGCGAGGAGTCTATCTTGAACCATGCCGTCTGAGCGGGAAGGCCGAGGTTCGAAACCACGCCGATATATCTATTATAGCCCGCTACGGAAAAGTTGTTTGAATAAAGGAGGGTCCCATCAGCACTATAGGACGTTATGCCGATGGAATAATCTGACCCAGGTGTTGGATAGGCCACAACACTGGTCCACCAGATATTATCACTGGCCACGTGGGGATAGTATATAGTCGAAGCGGTATCGTCGGAAAGGAGGATCCCTTCCAGCTGGTTGCCGCCTCCGATACTGCCGAATAGCTCCAGACCAATTACGCCGTTTGCATTGTTGATGACCGCTGATTGAATGTCCGGCTGTGGTTGGTTATTGAACAGGCTCTCGATAGTGAAGGCTTTGTGTTCGTTGGCATTGAGAGAATAGGGAACGGTTTGACCATTGTTAAAGGTAATGGTCAAATCTTTTCTTGCCGATGTTGTATTCACCATGCTTATCCCGGTCCACCATTGAGCATTTGAGGCTATATGTGGGATATAGATGTCCGAGGTGTTCACCTCTTTTACCGCAGGAATTGCCGCTCTATAGACCCCTTCCTGGTAAAATTTCGTGTAGCCCTGGACAGCAGCAGAGTCTGCTTCTAAGATGATGTAACCTATGTTTATGTGATTGGTAAACTCATCGGCAACGTTGATCTGTCTCCGGCCACGGGCAGGAAGGGTGATATCCTTAGTCTCTATGAGTTGACCTTCATTGCTCAACGCTCTCAAGGTGCCTGTGACTGTTTGATCAGAACTGGTATTTATTA
>RPRI01000227.1 GCA_003818505.1 Desulfobacteraceae bacterium
AGAACATCGAATTTCGAATTTCGAATTTTGCCTAACCCGTACCTCGATATTCGATGTTCGATATTCGGCTTCCGCCTCTCCCCTCATGACTCTATATACTTCTTCACAAGATTCCCGACCTCACTCGTAGTATAACCCATTTTACCGGCGGCTACATCCTTCAGATCATCCCTTAGAACTTTTTTGACCGCATTCTCTATCAGAAGAGCGGCCTTCTCTTCTTCGATTGTCTCAAGCATGACCTGCGCGGCCAGAATTGCGGCAATCGGATTTATAACCTGTTTGCCAGTATATTTAGGCGCTGACCCCCCTATCGGCTCAAACATCGAAACGCCCGAAGGATTAATATTTCCTCCCGCCGCTATACCCATTCCGCCCTGTATCATGGCAGCAAGATCGGAAATTATATCACCGAACATATTGTCGGTAACGATTACGTCAAACCATTCGGGATTCTTTACCATCCACATGCAGATCGCATCGACATTGGCGTAATCGGTTTCAATATCCGGATACTCCTTCGCAACATCCCTGAAAACGCGCTCCCAGAGATCAAAAGCATATGTAAGCACGTTCGTTTTACCGCACAGCGTCAGTTTCCTTCTCCTGTTTCTTTTCCGGCAGTATTCAAATGCATATCGTACGCATCTTTCCACACCTTTACGGGTATTAATCGATTCCTGAATAGCAACTTCATCAGGCGTACCTTTTTTAAGAAATCCGCCCGCCCCTGTATACAGGCCCTCCGTATTTTCACGAATAACCACAAAGTCTATATGCTCCGGTCCCTTATTTTTCAGGGGTGTTTCAACTCCGTCATAAAGCCTCACAGGCCTCAGGTTGATATACTGATCAAAATGGAATCTTAACTTTAAGAGTATTCCCTTTTCAAGTATCCCGGGTTTGACATCCGGATGGCCGATTGCGCCGAGATATATGGCATCAAAACGGGACAGTGATTCCAGAACATCATTACTCAGAAGTTCCCCTGTTTTCTTATAATGCTCCCCCCCCAGGTTGTAATTCTCATATGCAAGCCGGAAACCGGATCCTACCGAAACTGCATCAAGAGCTTTAATCCCTTCGGCGATAACTTCAGGTCCGGTACCGTCGCCGGGTATTACGGCAATCTTATATTCCTTTGTCATTGTATCTGATAACCTCGTAAATATTAGTTAATAAAAATCCTCAACCCGCAGCCCCGGTTCAGTTTTACTTGAACCCCCGGGCTCTGGAATCCTGGGACTCTCTTTTAAGCCTTATGAGTTATTATACCGTGTCTGAACCGCGCTCGTCAGTTTCACTGATTTCAGATTTTTTACGTTTCATGCTTCTGTAATAGAGCAGGGTTGCCGGTCCTGAAATTACATATGCAAGGCCAAGGAGAAAAAGAGCTATTGAAGGCTGTGCCGCAATAAAAATCAGTACAAGAAGCGCAGTAACAAGCATATGGAAATTTATTCGCCGGAACAGTTCGGGTTTTTTAAAACTGTTATACCTTATCGGGCTCACCATCAAAAATGAGAGGACATAAAGCATGCAAAGTATCAAAACCGGATTTGTCTCTCCGCCAATATCAAACCTGCTGAATAACAGCAGGGTAACAGCGTTCATGCCGGCTCCGGCAGGTATGGGAAGACCGACAAATGAATCGCTGCTTACCGAGCCGGCCTGTGTGTTGAAACGGGCCAGCCTCAGGGCGCCGCAGGCCATGAACAGGAAGGCGGTAAGCCACCCGAGCCTCCCGTATGGCTTAAGAGCCCATAGATACATCATTAATCCCGGTGCGACCCCAAAAGTAACAAGATCTGCAAGAGAATCATATTCCACGCCGAATTTGCTGGTGGTCTTTGTAGCCCTTGCTATCTTTCCGTCCAGAATGTCAAACATGATTGCAATTACAACTGAAACAGCAGCAATGGAATATTTTTTTTCTATCGATGCTATAATCGCATAAAATCCGCAAAAGAGGTTAAGGGAAGTGAATATATTGGGCAAAATATATATCCCTTTATTAAGCTTATACTTTTCAAATCTCTTCTGTTTTCTCATTAAATATACCCCAGAATGCTTGAGCCTGCTTTGACCTTGTTTCCGACCATGACGGAAATTTTAGCATCGGGAGGAAGATAAACGTCAAGGCGTGATCCGAAACAGATCATGCCGAATCGTTCGCCCCTTCTTACAATATCTCCCTCCTTCAGCCTACATATTATCCGCCTTGCAATAAGGCCCGCTATCTGTACCGTGCAAAAAACTCTGCCTTTATCAGTCTCAATTAAAACCGCATTATTCTCATTCTCTTTTGATGCTTTATCAAGATTGGCTGAAAAAAATTTGCCCGGAAAATAACTTATCCCTTTCACCTTTCCTTCATGGGGAATACGGTTAACATGGACATTAAAGACGGTCATGAAAATACTTATCTTTATACAGTTTCCATCAATTAAAGGACCTTTATCCACAGGAGCAACGGTAATCACCTTTCCATCCGCCGGTGAAACAACAGCACCCTCATACATGGGCACAACCCTGTCCGGATCCCTGAAAAAACAGCAGATAAAAAAAGTAACTGCAAGACCTGTAAGAGCGATTGCAACAGCACCGGCAAGGGCAAAAACTGCTGTAGCAAAAGCCGCCGCAATTATAAGATAATAACCCGGTTTCGCAATAGGAAATGCGTACTGGTTTTCAGGATCAGGTATCTTAAAATCACCCATTATCTTTATCTCTTTATATGCAAAGTTTGACGGCTTCTTAAAAAATCAAAGAGATTGCCCTGACCGTCGCTAATGATTATTAGCTTATTACTCGGAATACCGATACGTTACAAGTGCAATCCCGTTTAAGTTTCACAATATCAGACTTTTATGCAAAGGGTTTATATCAATATTATAATATCCTGTCAAATATAAGATTTAACTTTGTAAGATTTAACTTCATGATAAAAAAGGGGGCAAGAATTCGGGGGTCCTGGGGTTCAAGTGTTTGTTTTATTCAGATTTTTCACTCGAATCCCTGAGCCCTTGAATTCTGGAACCCTCACAGGATCACCAACTCTTTTGGAAGCCATCCTTATTTTTTAACCTGGTATTTCCGGACTGCCCTGCCGTGTTCCTTAAAATCCGCTGAAAATATATGGGTGCCGTCATTCTTTGAAACAAAAAAGAGATAGTCCGTTTCGGCAGGATATAGAGCCGCTTTTATCGATTCGTAACCGGGACCTGCAATTGGACCCGGCGGAAGACCGGGTATCTTGTATGTATTATAAGGAGTCCTGTCCGACAAATGTTTGCGGGTTATATTTCCTTTATAATTTTTTATTCCGTATATTACCGTGGGATCCGTTTCAAGTCTCATGCCTTTTTTCAACCTGTTATGGAAAACCGATGAGATTATACGGCGCTCATCCTGTGATGCTGTCTCTTTCTCGATTATTGAAGCAAGGGTGATTATCTCGTGGATTGAAAATCCGAGTTCTTTGGCTCTCTTTTCCCATTCGGGAGAAAAAACAGACTGAAACTTTTCAACCATTGCCGAAATTATATTTTCGCAAGGTTCATCTTTCGGGAAATAATAGGTATTCGGGTAGAGATATCCTTCAAGAGTCCCGGCATGAATCCTCTTCTCCTGCAAAAATACCGGATCTGTGGTAATTTTCATCAAGTTTTCAACTGTTCCGAAACCTGCCCCGGATATAACTTCCGCAACCTGCTGCATGTTGTATCCTTCCGGAACGGTAATCTTGTGAAGATAGACCTTCCCTCTTAACATAGTATCAAGTATCAGTGCAGGCGGCATCACGGGAGACAGAGCGTATTCTCCCGCATGTATCTTTTTATCATATCCTTTAATGCGGGCAAAAAGCTTGAATTTCAGAGGATTTGTGATAACACCTGCCTTCGCCAGAGCGTCAAGGGTTGCATTAAAGGACTGGCCTTTTTCGATCACCACAAACTTTGTAACATCGTCTCTGCCTGCGGGCGCCCCGGCATAATTCATGATATCAAATATGAAGCAGGAGAGAGTGATAACAAGCGCCGCGAGAATCACCAATAATATTTTAATAAATTTGCTCATTTATTCTTTCAAATCATCAAATTTCCGTTAGCAGTAAAATCCGAATATCGACTCACGCATTACGTTTTTCCCTTTCCACCTTTGTCCCTTTCCTTATTGTCTCACGACTAACCATTTACGACTTACTCATTCGGCTTCCGCCTCACGCCTCATCCTTTTTGCCTAACTATCAAAGATATATTGAATGAAGCTCCCCGCCGCAGAGCGTGTGGGGTATCTAATATTTCTTGTAACGCTATGGTTATAAGTTGAACAACTTTAGCTGCTGTATCCGAATATCAATCTGACTCTTATCTATGCTCTGATTCCGGATATAGCTGCGAATAACTTTCTCTGAGGTGGCTTCTCCTACGGTGCCGATATATTTCCCATCGCTCCAAAACTCACCACCCCATAAAGGCTCTTTCTTAAGCTTAGGAAATTTTTCAAAAACTTTTTTAGCGGTTATCGATTTGATGATACTGATCACTCGCAGCGGTGACATCCTTGGCGCTGCTCCACAAAAAATGTGAATATGATTCTGATCAAATCCAACTTCATCGATAACTATTTCGTATCTATCGGAGATCTCTTTAAGAGTCTCCATGATACAGTTTTCAACTTCTTTGCTCAGCAGTTCTTTTCTGTATTTAACTGCTGCTGCTATATGTATACGCTGTGAGAAGTTTTCCCTAATTCCATAATTGTGGTATATATCACCGCTTTTAACCACACCGCAAGCGGTCGGGGTATTAAAAATCATACTCAGGCAAAATCTGATAATTAGGCAACGAGAGGAGGCGGTGACGAGAAAAAAAGAATTCAATTATTCTCTTCTGAAAATCTTCTAACCCTGAACAAGCGATGGTGTCTTCCATAAAAGTTGCGGTTTTTTTGGCGGAAGATTGTTTTCTGACCTAAACAGCTTCTTTCAACTTTTTTCCTGCCTTAAATTTAACAACAGTGCGCGCCTTAATTTTGATTGCTGCACCGGTCTGGGGATTTCTGCCCTTGCGAGCAGCGCGTTTTGCTTTTGAAAACGTACCAAAACCAACAAGAGTAACTTTACCGTCTTTCGATTTTAATGCCTTGGTAACATTTTTAGTAAATGAATCCAGGGCTGCAACAGCTGCAGTTTTTGTGATTTTTGCATCGGCCGCTATTGCATCAACTAATTCTGCTTTCGTCATGTACTATTCTCCTTTTTTGGGGGGAGTGGTGGCTACGCCAAAAAAACCGCAACTGGAAAATATTCTAATATCGCTTCAGTGTCAACTGTTTGTTGCTGCAAACAGGCCTTTTATCTGTGTCCCGGATATTTTCCGGCATCCTTGTTCTGTAAGTTCTATGCCGGCATTTACTTAATATAATGTTTACAGGCAATCATATCATGCTGAACCAGTATCAATTGCCGGCCGCATCGCGCCGTATAAACTCATTGATTTAATATGAATAATCTATGTTCTTGACAATAAATTCTTTTAACAATAATAACCTTGCAAATGAAGATTGAAGCTCCCCGCCGCAGAGCGGTCGGGGAATCTTCACCGTAAGGAATATCATCTGTTTTTAATTTGCGCGCTAACCCCGCCGCAGAGCGGTCGGGGAATGCGCGCGCGGTTCGGTTCAATTTTTTACCAGACCTGTTGCAGAAGTCTTTCCCGGCAAGCGATCATCCGGAGTTTGCGCTTAACATGAACAGGCATCCTCAATTCTTTCAAAAGAAGGCCGTGTGTTACAAATGAACTCTACGACATCAAGCAAGTCGTTAAGCAGGGTACCTCTGCAGATAATTCTTATTGTGCCGTTTATCCTTCTTGTAATAACGGCAGCGGGCTTGGTGGGTTATCTTTCCTTAAGAAACGGACAGAAGGCCATCAATAATGTCGCTCACGAATTACGAATGGAGATAAATACCCGAATCACTGAACATGTCCGGTTTTTTCTGGGCACCCCTCACCGTATCAATCAAGTCAACGCAACGGCCATCGGGAACGGAACAGTGGCTGCTGACGACCCAAACGCTCTGGAAAACCGTTTCCTGGAACAAATCAGGCTTTTTGATACGGTAACAAGTATTTATTTCGGCAATACCTCTGGTGGACTCGCGGATGCCGGCCGCGAGGGGCCGGCCGGTTCAATGTACGTTATTGAGACCGACGGTTTTGTGAAAGGTCATTTCCGGAAATATGCCACGGACAGCAACGGCAAACGCGCCGGTCTGCTTGCAACCGTGCCTGATTTCGACAGTCGGACCCGCTCATGGTACAGGGGTGCCGTTAAAAAGAACGGGGCTTTCTGGAGCAATGTCTACATTCTTTTTACAGGACAGGATATTGCGATTTCGGCCAGTTGCCCTGTCTACGACACGCAGCAAAAACTGATCGGTGTTGTTGCAGCCGACATCTTTCTGTCCCACCTGAGCAGTTTTTTAAAAGAGCTCGATATAGGCAGGAACGGACAGAGCTTTATAATGGAACATTCGGGAATGCTGATAGCCTCCTCTACAGACGAGCAGCCTTTCACCGTTGCAAACAAAGCATCCGGCAACAGGCGCCTTGAAGCGGGCCAAAGTTCCGTTTCCCTGATAAGAGGCTCGGCCGAAGCCCTTATAAATAAATTCGGCGATTATAAGAACATCAGCACCGAGCAATATCTTGAATTCGATTTTGAAAATAAGCGCCAGTTTCTTCAGGTCTCACCTCTTCATGACCCCTATGGCCTCAACTGGCTTATTGTAACTGTTATTCCGGAATCTGATTTCATGGCACAGATTGATGCCAACAAACGATCCACGATCATGTTAATCGTAATTGCCATGATGATAGCAGTTGCTCTCGGCATTTTTCTTTCCAGAGGGATAACACGCCCTGTCTGGCGCCTGAATGCCTCCACCCGGAAAATGGCCATGGGAGACTGGGATCATACCGTAAAGGAGGACGAACGGATACAGGAAATCGCCGAGCTGACCCTGTCCTTCAACAGCATGGCCAGGCAGCTGAAAGAAATGTTCTCCGGCCTTACCAATGAAATTGCAGAACGTGAAAAAGCGGAACGGCAATTGAGAGAATCCGAAGAAAAATACCGCACACTTCACGAAACGATGGTACAGGGTGTTGTTTACCAGGACGAGAAGGGCCGCATCTTGTCAGCCAATCCCTCCGCTGAACGGATTTTAGGCCTCTCCGTTGATCAGATGCAGGGCATAACCTCTCTGG
>RPRI01000228.1 GCA_003818505.1 Desulfobacteraceae bacterium
ATGCCTCTTTCAACAATGCCTATGGAGTGAAGGGCTGTGGCATGATACCTGTTGAAGCTCTTTCCTATTGTCTGTAACGGCGAGTCGGTATAACGGCGGGACAGATAAATTGCAATCTGTCTCGGACGTGAAAATATCTGCTTGCGGGAACTGGAAACTATATCGCCTAAAGAAATATTGAAGTGCTTGCACACGAGTTTTTTTATAACATCAATCGTAATATTTTTTCTCTGCTGCACTATGTTTTTTACGACACTTTCAGCAAGTCCAAGGTCAATAGGAATGCCCATAAGAGAGGATTTTGCCGTTACTCCGATTAGACCGCTTTCAAGCTGTCTGACATCGTCAGTCAGCTCGCTTGCTAGGTAATTGATAATATCCTCAGGCACTATAAACCCGTTTAAAAGCAATTTTTTCTGAAGTATCCTTACTCTTGTCCTGAAATTGGGTGGTTCAATATTCGAAATAATGCCGTAGGAAAAACGTGATTTCAGTTTATCATTTAGCTTGGGAATGTCACCTGGAAGATAGCAGCTTGAAAAAATTATCTTCTTATCGGCATCCATGAGCGTATCGAGGGTCAGGGCAAGCTCAATCTGAGTGCGCTCTTTTCCGCTTAGATTATGAACATCCTCGAGCAGAAGGACATCACATTCTTTTCGGTATTTGCCCTTGAATTTATCGATTGAATCATTTTTATATGCCTGCACCATTTCATTGCTGAAATCTTCAGCTGTAATATAGTAAACCCGGTCCGTCGGGTATTGGGAAATAATATGGTGGCCTACCGCCTGGGAAAGGTGGCTCTTACCCATCCCGGTCTTTGAGAGTAAAAAAAGACAATTCTGCTGTGAATTCTTCTTTGATGCAAGTGAGAGTGAGGCTGTATAAGCAAACTCATTGTTGCCACCAACTACAAAATGATCAAAAGTAAAATCTTTTCTTAAAAACCGTCCGTAATGGGGATGTATATTTTCGTTGGGAAGTTCCAGCTGAAATCTGCTTCGCGGGGTAGTGCAGGATTTTTTCTCTTCGGAAATCTTTATAATATAACTGATATCCTCATTTGCATTCTTTTTTAACTCCGAAGCAATCAGGGAGCCGTAATGATCCTGCACCCTTTTTTGTGAAAACTGGTTGGGAGCAGAAAGTACAATGATATCGTTATCCGTTCTGCAGTACTTAATGGGTTCAACCCACATTCTGTAGCAGTGCCCTGGAATAGATTCCTTTATAGCCGCCTTGACCGAATTCCAGATAGCTTCCATATAATTAATTTGCTTAAATGTTTTAAAACCGATTAATGTTCTGTTACCGAAGAGACAAGCTATTATTGGTGATTCGAATAGCTGAATAAAATATGGCGTCGTTTTAAAGCATCGGTTCCATTGTGTCAAACCGGATAAAAACTGGATTTCGAATGTTTTGATAAAAGTTATCAACAATTTTTATCTTATTGATATTTATTAATATTTATCGTATAAATATGCAAAGCCTTTATCTGCAATCATTTTTTCCGGGAGTAATTTTTTCAGGTATTTTAAGCATATCGGCTCTTACTACCAACAAACCAACATCAAAACCTTTTATTATAATCTCGCAAATTCTACGATTACCTTTCATTTTTTGCCATAATCTAGTTCATGATTTTTTGTTCTCAAATCACATTGGAAACTGTTGAAAAAGTGTGGCCGTCTCTGTAGTATAATTTTTATAAATATTATCATGAAAGGTTTTGCCATGAAAGATCTCAGACCCATAATAGGAATTACAGCAGGAGATCCGGCCGGAATAGGTCCGGAAATAATATTCTCCGCTCTGAGCAAGCCGTTTCTTTATGAACTATGCAGACCTCTTGTAATAGGAGACATGGGAGTTCTTTCTGCTGCAAAAAAATGTTCCGGCAGCTCAATAAATATCAATCCTGTCATGAATCCTGCCGAAGGAAGATTTGCGGCCGGCTTTATTGATCTGATATCGCTTTCCAAAATTGATTTCAACGAAAAGTCATGGGGAAGTCCCACGATGCAGACGGGAAAAGCAATGATCGAATATATCAAAGCGGCAACCGGTATGGCGATAAATAATGAGATATCAGGAATTGTAACATGCCCCATAAATAAAAAGGCAATGCAACTTTCGGGATTTAATTATAACGGGCATACCGAACTTATCGCGGAAAGAACGGGAACAAAAGATTATGTCATGATGCTGGCGGGTGACAGGCTCAGGGTATCCCTTGTCACCATCCACATGCCCCTTTCAAGGGTGTCGGAGTCTCTTACAACCGAAAATATCTTACAAACAATAAGAATCACGGGAGAAGCTCTTTTTGAACGCTTCGGCATTGATTCTCCTCAAATAGCCGTTGCAGGACTCAACCCTCATGCAGGCGAAAGCGGAATCTTCGGAAGCGAGGAGGAAAAGATCATAAAACCCGCGATAGAAAAATCGGCTTCCGAAGGGTTAAGAGTTTCGGGCCCTTACCCGCCTGATACTCTCTTTTATAATGCATTAAAGGAAAAATATGACGCCGTTGTCTGCATGTATCACGATCAGGGCCTCATCCCGTTTAAAATGATACATTTTACCGACGGTGTCAATACAACCCTCGGAATCCCGATAATAAGGACTTCCGTTGATCATGGAACCGCCTACGATATTGCCGGAAAAGGAAAAGCCGATCCAGGCAGCCTTATAGCGGCAATAAAAATGGCGGCATTCCAGGCAGAATGTTTAAGCCGCCGTAAAAATACAAAGTAGTCATCCGGATGTTAAACATGGAGACCGTTGCATTACTAACACAGAGGCTGCGCATGCATTCTGTTTTACCGTTTTGCAAGAAATTGTTACGAAACATAACAACGCCCCCTGATTGTCAACAAAGAGACACAGGCAGAGACGAAACATCAGCTTCGTGAGTGTATATCCACTGGGACTGTTCCGGTCTATTAGAAGTCCGCCAAAGGTCTCTGGCGGACTGCCGTTGATGAAGTTTGAATCTTGATCTTGCTAAACGGCAAACTGAATACATGTGCCAGCCCATTAAGATGATTATGCAAAGCTCTCAAAAAGCGTGAGGATTTTAAAATGAGTTCCGACAGGATAATTATCAGGGGTGCGAGACAGCACAACCTTAAAAATATTGATGTTGAATTGCCCAGAAACAGATTCATCGTAATCACCGGTCTCTCTGGATCAGGCAAATCAACTCTTGCTTTCGACACTCTTTATGCGGAAGGTCAGCGCAGGTATGTTGAATCACTCTCCACCTATGCCCGCCAGTTTCTGGAACGCATGGAAAAACCCGATGTGGATACGATAGAGGGGCTCTCTCCGGCTATTGCAATCGAACAGAAAACCGCAAGCCACAACCCGAGGTCAACGGTCGGAACCGTCACCGAAATATACGACTATTTACGTCTTCTTTATGCCAGGGCAGGGACGCCTCATTGTCATATATGCGGAAAACCGATAACAGCCCAGTCGATCGACCAGATAGCAGATAAGGTCATGTCTTTTCCTGAAGGAACAAAAATTGTTATTCTATCCCCTCTGGTGTCCGGCCAGAAAGGGTCCTTTGAAAAACTTTTGAAGCAACTGAAAAAAGACGGGTTTTCAAGGGTCAGGATAGACGGGAAAATCTCCGACATAGAGGAGACGGAGAAACCGGATAAGAACATAAAACACACGATTGAGGTCGTGGTTGACCGCCTTGTCATTAAGGAGAACATAAGAAACAGGCTGACCGATTCTCTCGAACTGGCCATGTCGCAGTCCGACGGGCTTGTTACTGTTGACCTTCAGGGAGGAGAATCAATTCTGTTCAGTGAAAAATCGGCATGTGTCACATGCGGAATCAGCTATCCCGAATTCACCCCCGCAAGTTTTTCGTTCAACTCCCCCCAGGGGGCATGCTCCAAATGCGACGGACTCGGAACAACCACCGAATTCGATCCTGACCTTATCATCCCGAACAGGGAACTCTCCCTGCGCCAGGGCGCGGTTGCTCCCTGGGCAAACAGAAATTCGGTTCATTTCAATGGCTTTCTTGAAGCGCTGGCAAATCACTATGATTTTAATATATACACACCGTTTAAAGACCTGCCGGATAATTTCAGATATGTGCTGCTTTACGGATCCGGCGATGAGCAGATAACATTCTTCTTTGAGCAGAATAATCGACGTTTTACATACAAAAAACCCTTTGAGGGAATAATCCCGAAACTTCAGCGTCGCTACATTGAAACCGATTCAAACCAGACAAGGGAGGAGATCAGGCAGTATATGACTTTCAGCCCCTGCCCCGAGTGCCGGGGAACAAGATTAAACAAGGCAAGCAGTTCTGTCAGGGTGGGCGGCGCTGCGATATTTGAAACAACAGCGCTTTCCGTATCGAAAGCAGCAGATTTTTTCAAAGCGCTTAAACTTGAGGGGAAAAAAGAGATTATTGCAAGAAGAATCATAAAAGAGATTACGGAAAGGCTTGCCTTCCTTGAAAATGTCGGCCTCTCATACCTGACACTGGACAGGCCGGCTTATACCCTTTCAGGCGGAGAAGGTCAGAGAATCAGGCTTGCCACCCAGATCGGGTCCAAACTGACCGGAGTCCTTTACGTGCTGGATGAGCCGAGCATAGGATTGCACCAGAGAGACAACCTGAAGCTTCTTTCAACCCTGTTGAAAATGAGGGATCTGGGGAATACCGTACTTGTTGTCGAACATGACGAAGAGACGATTCTGTCATCCGATTACGTTATTGACATGGGCCCCGGGGCCGGTGTCAACGGCGGAGAAGTAGTATTTTCAGGCACACCGGCCGCTCTTACTGATGATGAAAACTCGCTGACCGGCCAGTATCTTTCCGGCCGCAAAAAAATTGAGGTGCCGGCCAGACGCCGCACGGGAAATGGAAATAAAATCGTTATATACGGAGCTTCGGAAAACAACCTCAAGAACATTGACATCATATTTCCGCTCGGCAAATTTGTATGCATTACGGGCGTATCAGGTTCCGGAAAATCGACTCTTGTTTTAGAAACTCTTTACAGCATACTTTCCCGCAAAGTTTACAATGCACGGATACCGACAGGCGCCCATAAATCAGCGCTGGGGCTTGAGCATATCGATAAGGTAGTAAACATTGACCAGTCTCCGATAGGAAGAACACCCCGATCCAACCCGGGGACCTATACCGGTCTTTTCACATATATAAGGGAACTTTTCGCAAGAACCCCCGAAGCCAGAATGAGAGGCTACAAACCCGGCAGATTCAGCTTTAATGTCAAAGGAGGAAGATGTGAGGCATGCGGCGGAGATGGAATTATAAAAATTGAGATGCATTTTCTGCCGGATGTTTACGTACCATGCGATATCTGCCGCGGAAAAAGATATAACCGCGAAACCCTTGAAGTAAGATACAAAGGAGAAAATATCGCGGAACTCCTTGAGATGACGGTTGACCAAGCCATTCTTTTCTTCGATAAAATAAGTAATATAAAATCGAAGCTTTTGACTTTATCGGATGTAGGCCTGGGCTACATAAAGATAGGGCAGCCTGCAACAACCCTTTCAGGAGGCGAGGCCCAGAGGGTTAAACTTTCGAGGGAACTCAGCAAAAAAGGAACGGGAAGAACCGTCTATATCCTTGACGAGCCTACGACAGGCCTTCATATAGATGACATACAGAAACTTCTCCATGTATTAAACAGGCTTGTCGATTCCGGGAACAGCGTAATCGTGATAGAACATAACATGGATGTAATCAAGACGGCTGATCATATCATCGACCTCGGTCCGGACGGAGGGGATGATGGAGGCTACATCGTAGGATGCGGCACTCCTGAAGAATTATCGGACAACAGGGCGTCATATACCGGCCAGTTTTTAAAAAAGATCCTGCAGCGGGACGCCTGAAAACACGGTAGTATATAAAATAAAACAAGGCCGTGCCGTAAGGCACAGCCCTGTTTCTTCAAACCATAAATCATCAAATTAATGTGCAAAAAGCCCTGCGATGGCAGCTGCCTGAGGATGCGCGTAAATAAGGATCAGGGCAATTACGAGTGCGTAAATACAAAGAGATTCGATCATGGCAAGACCGATCAGCATTGTAACCGTAACTTTTCCTGATGATTCCGGATTTCTTGCAATACCCTCAACTGCAGCCTTAAGGCCAAGACCCTGGGCGATGCCGCAAAACGATGCAGCAACTGCGATTCCGAAACCGGCGGCTGTAACACATGCGATGAAGAATTGTAATGCTTGAGCTTCCATACTTTAACTTCCTCCTTTTTAGATTTTTTTCTTTGCTTCTTCCATTATCCCATAAAAAATTATTTTTTTCGGCTTAATGAGCGTGCTCCATTGCGCCGGTAAAATACATCATTGAAAGCAAAAAGAAAACAAATGCCTGCACAAGGGCGACAAATATACCGAGAGCCATTATAGGCAGGGGTGCAAAGAAAAGCCCTGCAAGACCGAAAAGGATAGCAAGCACAAGTTCATGCCCCATCATATTTCCAAAAAGACGGAAAGAGAGAGACAGGATCCTGGCAAGATGTCCGATGATTTCAATAGGGAGAACGATCGGAATCATCCACCATACAGGCCCACAGAAGTGCTTGATATATTTTATTCCATGATATTTAACGCCTATAATATGGGTAAAAATGACTACCGTAAGCGCGCAGGAAGCGGTTGTGTTGAGGCTGGCTGTCGGGGGAAAAAAGCCCGGAACAAGACCTATAAGATTGCAGCTGAAAATATAAATAAATATAGTCGCAACCAGCGGGAAAAGCCAGCGCCCCTCTTCGCCTGTTACATCAATCATGAAATTTTCGATTCCTGATATAAGGGCTTCAAATACATTCTGCGCTTTTCCGGGAATCAGGCTGACGCTCTTTGCCGCTATCGATCCAAGAGTGATGAGAATAATCATTACCACCCATGAATAAATGACATGCGGATAGGAGTGAGCAAAATGACCCAGGCCGACAGCCTCAAACAGCTTAACAAAAAACAGATAGGGATGTGCCACCTTATATTGCCTCCTTGAAAATAAGTTTTGTAAGTTCCAGCATGGTTGCTATTGTTATGCTCGCAACCACGACGGAGAGCCCGACAAAAAGACCGACAGGATGAACATAATGCCCCGATATCAATATAAATATAATAAACCCACTGAC
>RPRI01000229.1 GCA_003818505.1 Desulfobacteraceae bacterium
AAATAATTTCGTAAACTTACTTACACCCCTCAAGGGGGTACTAAAAAGAGTCCCGTTTATCGGGGCTAAGAGAGCATATTCAGACTTCCAACGAATTCGTCGAATATAGATTGCCGCAAAGCGGCATAAAACTGCTTTTAATTTGCTCGCTAACACAGCTGCAAGCAGTAAGGAAACCGCTCGCTGTTTCGGTTCAACTACAAACCAGGGATTTCCCAAGTATTCATCTTAAACAAACTCCCTTTTTGTCTTGACAACGAGGAGACCCTTGGTTTAGGTTTTTACGGGTTATGTTTACGTCATATTCTCGGCGTATAAAATTTCCGTCGCACCATTGAAGATGGCAGGCAATCCGGCTGAAGCAGCCGATGCGGCCAAAGAAATCGGTTTCCCTGTGGTAGTTAAAGCCGACCCGGAAACCCATGTGCATAAAACCGATTCAGGAGGAGTACTGTTATGGCCCACTGGATGAATCTTGGCCAGATGCTGAAAATAAACGCAAGACATTTTCCTGCAACAACGGCATTGAAAGACAAGGATAGAAGCTTCACTTATCCTGAAACAAATAGAAGGGTGAACCGTCTCTCCCACAGTCTTCTCGGTCTCGGACTGAAAAAAGGAGACAAGGTAGCGGTTCTCCTTGAAAACTGCATAGAAATAATCGAAATCTACCTCGCTGTCGCAAAAACGGGAATTATCATCGTTCCGATGAACTTCCGCCTTGTCGGAAAAGATATAGATTACATCGTCAATAATTCCGATGCAAAAGCTCTCATTGTTGATAATGAATTCGCACCGGTAATAGATGAAATAAAACCCGGCCTTGTGAATATCTCCGGAGAAAGATACATCGTTGTGGGGCAGGAAAGGTCCGGCTACAGGGAATATGAAAGTTTCATCAAAAACTCTCCGGACAGTGAACCTGAAGCGCAGGTTCTCCCGGGAGACACATGGATACTGATTTACACTTCAGGCACAACCGGAAAACCCAAAGGAGCTATACGCTCCCATGAATCGCACTTTTCTTTCTATTTAATAAATGCCGTGGATTTCGGATTCAGCAACCAGGATATATGCCTGAATGTAATGCCGCTGTGTCATATTAATTCAACTTTTTTCACTTATACTTTTCTGTATATCGGAGGCACTGTCTATGTGCACCCTGCCCGCTCCTTCAGGGCCGAGGAGATTCTGGGGATCATAGAAAAAGAAAAAATCACATTCATTTCCCTTATCCCTACACATTACAACCTGATATTAAATGTGCCGCCAGAGGATAGAAAGTATAACGTGGGTTCAATCAAAAAGCTCCTCTGCTCTTCCGCACCGGTCAGAAAAAGCATGAAACTTGCCATAATGGATTTTTTCCCGGGTGTCGAGCTGTATGAAGGTTACGGCTCAACTGAAGCAGGCATAGTAACCGTGTTAAAACCGGAAGATCAGATGAAGAAACTCGGCTCCATAGGATATGAGTCTATCGGAACCGATTTTATCAAAATCATCAATATGGAAGGAAAAGAAGCAGGAATCGGAGAAGTCGGGGAACTTTATTCAAGAGGCCCCATGCTCTTTGACGGGTACTATAAATTGCCGGAAAAAACAGCGGCTTCTTTTAAGGGTGAATGGTTTTCGGCCGGCGACATGGCAAAAATGGATAAAGACGGCTTTTACCAGATTGTAGACCGTAAAGACAACATGATAATAACCGGCGGCGAGCACGTATATCCGAGCGAGGTTGAGGAAGTGATCGGCGGCCACCCTTATGTATTTGACGCGGCTGTAATAAGCGTGACGGATGACAAATGGGGCGAAAAGGTTGTTGCCATCGTTATTCCAAAGGCTGATATCGATGAAAAAACGCTGATTGACTACTGCAAGGATAAGCTTGCCAGCTTCAAGCGCCCGAAACAGATTCTTTTCATAAAAGCTGATGAAATGCCGAGAACACCGACAGGCAAAATCCTGCACCGGATTCTCAGAGAAAAATATTCATGATTCCGGACTACTTTATTATACTTAAAACGGAGGTTTAAAAAATGTTGACCAAAGCTTACATTCCCTACAAGGGCTATTACAGCACACCTTTTTCCAGATGGCAGGGAAGCTTCGCAAATGAACATGCCATTACTTTCGCCGCAAATACATCAAAAAAATGGTTTGCACAGAAAAAATGGGATCCGGCAATGTTCGATTATCTCTTCCTCGGAATAACGATCGGCCAGCCCCAGTGGTTTTATGGAAGTCCCTGGGCGGCGGCATTGATCGGCGCCGCCGGAATTCCCGGAGTATTGCTGAGCCAGGCATGCACGACATCAACCACATGCATATTCCAGGCAGCGGTCGGAATCGAAACGGGTTTTTATAAAAACGCATACTGCCTCATGACCGACAGGTGCTCAAACGGCCCGCATACGGTCTGGCCCAACCCGAAAGGTCCGGGCGGTGAGGTACTATCAGAGAACTGGATGATGGACAATTTCGGCAGGGATCCGTGGGCAAAAGGCGCGATGATCCAGACGGCCGAAAATGTTGCAAAGGAAGCAGGTATAACAAGAGAAGAATGTGATGCGGTAGCCCTGAGACGCTACGAGCAGTACATGGACTCTTTAGCGAACGACAACGCATTTAAGAAACGCTACATGTTTCCGGCGGAAGTCAGTATTTCAAAGAAAAAAACGATAATCGTGGGAGATGATGAAGGAATTACCCCATGCACGAAAGAAGGGCTTGCGGCATTAAAAACAGTTCTTCCCGACGGAACACACACTTTTGGAGCGCAGACCCATCCGGCAGACGGAAACTGCGCGGTTGTTGTGACAACAAGAGAAAAGGCAAAAGAACTGAGCAGCGACCACAAAATCGAAGTCAGGATAGTATCCTACGGATACGCAAGGGCTAAAAAAGGTTTTATGGCCATGGCTGTCGTGCCTGCCGTAAAAATGGCCCTCGATAAGGCCGGTATTACTGTTAAAGATGTAAAAGCAATAAAGACGCACAATCCTTTTGCGGCAAATGATATTTATCTTTCAAAACAGATGAATATAGATGTCAACAGCTTCAACAACTTCGGAAGCTCGCTCATCTATGGACATCCGCAGGCTCCAACAGCCGGCCGCTGCATAATCGAAGGAATAGAAGAAGTGGCTATGCTGGGAGGCGGTTATCTGCTCTGGGGAGGATGCGCGGCAGGCGACACAGGGGCAGGGCTTGTTTTAAAGATAGGATAGAATATAAAAAGGATTCAAGGGTTCAAGGAGTCGAGGGGGCGAGGGGAGAATCGCCTCGCCCCTCAATCCTGGAAAAGGGTTTTCTTTTCATTCTGACTCCTGAATTCTGGCTTCTGGCTCCTGAGTAGTTACGATACCTACAGCTTATCGCCGGTCGGACATATTTCCCGGTCAGCCCCCCTGCCCCCGGCTGTTCTGTCATATTGCAACGGCATTCTCCATACCATACCGCAACCCGGACATTTTGCCCTCTCCGCCCCCTGCCTGGGCCAGAAGCGCATAAAACATGCAGGACATGCGACTTCCGCCTTCCGCGATCCTTCCATGATTTTGTTTATCTTCATCATCAGTATTTTGCTCTTCTATTCCTTAATCACAGGCCAGGGTTCCGCATGCCATATGTCGCGGTTATATTCCATGATCGTTCTGTCTGATGAAAACTTGCCCATTCTCGCAACATTTAATATCGCTTTTTGGGTCCATGCATCCTGATCCCTGTATAGCTCATCAACATCCCTGTTGCACCTGTAATATGATTCGAAATCGGCAAGTATGAAATATCTGTCGTCATTGAGCAGCAGATCGATAAGTCCGTGGAATATATTGGGCTCCTCGGGGCTGAAAAATCCTTCACGTATAAGGTCTATCGCTCTTGCAAGAATTGCATCCTTTGCGTAATATTCACGGGGATTGTAGCACCAGCGCTTTGCCGGAACCTCCTCCGCGGTCAATCCGAAAATAAATATGTTTTCCCTGCCGACCTCTTCCATTATTTCAATATTTGCCCCATCCAGAGTTCCGATAGTCAGCGCTCCGTTTAAGGCAAATTTCATATTGGAAGTCCCCGAAGCTTCAAAGCCGGCCGTTGATATCTGCTCGGAGAGATCCGCAGCCGGAAATATTTTTTCTGCAAGAGAAACCCGGTAATTTGGAATAAATACGACTTTGATCGTCTTGTTTGTTGACGCATCACGGTTCAGCATTTCGGCGACATGACAAATAAGGCGGATAATTGTTTTGGCTGTAAAATATCCCGGCGCAGCTTTCCCCCCGAAAAGAAAAGTACGCGGGTGCATCGAAAAATCAGGCTCCTGCTTGAGCTTCAGCCAGCAGTAAACAACATGAATAATATTAAGCAGCTGTCTCTTATATTCATGTATTCTTTTCACTTGTATGTCATAAATTGAACCCGGATCTATCCGGATGCCGGTATTATGCAATATAATCTTCGCAAGCCTCTCTTTATTTGCAAGTTTTACGGCTTTCCATGCTTTGACAAAACCTGAATCCTTGATAAAAGGTTCAATTTTGCGGAGCTGGTCCAGATCTTTGGCCCATTCATTTCCTATGCGCGAAGTTATAAGTTCTGAAAGCTTCGGATTACCGGCAAGAAGCCACCTGCGGGGAGTTATCCCGTTTGTCTTGTTGTTGAATTTTCCGGGGTACATCTCATCGAAGTCTTTCAGTTCTTTTTCCTTAAGTAACCTGCTGTGAAGCGCAGCCACGCCATTTACGGAATGTGATCCGACGATGGCAAGGTGCGCCATGCGGATCCTCTTTTCAGTATCCTCTTCAATAATAGACATTTTCCGCATCCTGTTTTCGTCGCCCAGATAACGGACCGCAACGTCGCGCAAAAACCTCCGGTTTATCTCATATATTATCTGGAGATGGCGCGGAAGAAGAGATTCAAACATGGGAATAGGCCATTTTTCGAGAGCTTCCGAAAGAAGGGTATGATTTGTATATGCACATGTTCTTGATGTGATATCCCAGGCTTTTTCCCAGTCAAGACCCTGCTCATCAAGCAGCAGCCGCATAAGCTCAGGAATTGCAAGCGCTGGATGAGTGTCGTTCATCTGTATGGCAACCTTGTCGGGAAACTCATCGAAAGTATCGTGGTTTACTAGATAGCGTCTCACAATATCCTGAATCGAGCAGGAAACAAAAAAATACTCCTGCTTGAGCCTCAGTTCTCTTCCTTCAAACAGCTCATCATTCGGGTAAAGAACCTTTGAGATATTCTCGGAGATATTCTTCTCCTCAACGGCCTTAAGATAATCTCCGTGCTGGAAATACTTAAGATCAAATTCATTTGAAGCCCTCGCAGACCATAGCCTCAAAGTATTGACTGTATTATTATCATAGCCGTCAACCGGAATATCATAGGCGATGCCGATTACATCATTGGTGTCGGCCCACTCTGTTTTGAGTTTGCCGTCAGGAAGGATTATCTGTTTTACTCTCCCGTAAAAATGAACGCAAAAGCTGTATTCCGGCCGGGCAATCTCCCATGGATTTGTATACTTGAGCCAGTTTTCAGGAAGCTCAACCTGGCCCAAGTTCCGTATTGCCTGATCGAATATTCCGAATTCGTATCTTATTCCATATCCGTATGCCGGTATTTCAAGAGTTGCCATAGAATCGAGAAAGCATGACGCAAGCCTCCCAAGCCCCCCGTTTCCCAGTCCCATATCCGGTTCATTTTCGCAAAGATCATCAAGGTCAATATTCAACTCATCCATCGCCCTCTTTGTATCTTTATAAATGCCGAGGTTAATCAGGTTGTTTACAAGCAGCCGGCCCATGAGATATTCGGCTGACAGATAATATACTCTTTTGACATCGTGGTTGTAATACAGCTGTTGTGTCCTGATCCAGCGCTCAATAAGGCGGTCCCTGGCAGAAAGAGCAAGAGAGAGATACAGGTCACGGTCGGTCGCAGTATACTGGTCCTTCGAGAGGGAATATTCAAGGTGATTGGCAAAGGAGATTTGTATGCTTTTCCAGTCCGTTCCTTTGCTGAAAGTCCCCCAGTTGTTGAACAGAGTACTCTTTTTCATGGTTCTCCCCCTTTTATCGTATTATCAAAAAGAATGAACTCGTAAAAAGTCACATTATGATATTCCGGACCGGAAAAAGTTGCAAGAACAATCTAATTTAATTATGTATTCTGTCCGGAAGATTTATCAATGTCGATTATTTTTATGCCCCGGATGTAATCTTTTGTCTCATATCTAGTTATTTTCATGAGTTTTCCTGTTATATTCCCCATTGCCTGGGCAAGCTCCATAATCTTTGTCAACTTCACGTAAAGCGGGTCATCTTTATTAATATTCATAACCAGGCTTTCTGAATACCCCGATATAGCCTGCATCGGCTGATTCAGCTCGTGGCATACCGCGCCGGCCATCTCAAGAAGAACATGGAGCCTTTCTTTCTCAAGTCTTTCTTCTTCGGCTTTCATCTCTTTCGTAACAATCGTCAGATATCCCAGAGAAAGAGATATCCTGTCCTCTTTGTAGGTTTCAACAGCGGCAACATCTTTCAGCCATATCGATTTCGTTTTATTGCGGCATATTTTATAAACGGCATCAATCCCTTCTTTCCTGCCTTCTTCACGCAATTTTTCCCTTTCCGCAATCAATTCGCTGCTGCTGAACACTTTCTTCTCTATAGATGCATCCGTATCCGGGTGCCTGTATATAATTCGATCCTTGACACTTTCTCTCAAAACATCCGCAAGCTCACTTATTTTACAATCCATGAGGCCGACAAACCGACCGCTGGCAAACTCATACCAGATCTTCATCTCTTCTTCATGCCACGCCGAAACATAAGGCATTGCCGGATTGCCTGTTTTTTCAAATGCACGGTAAATATTAAGCAAATCCTCAACTCTCTTCTTCAATTCAGCTGTATAATTACCGTTCAGAATCCGGCCGCTGTAATCCTCCGGTATCAGAATATCATTATTTCTATTCATGTAAGATTCCTTATCCTTTAATCCCTGAATCATAGAACCATTATATTTAATGGTTCTTCTCCCAATTAGTTGGGAGAAAGGGTTCCAGGATTCGAGGGGTCAAGGGTTCAAGTGTTTGTTTTCCAATGATTTTATTAAAGCTTTCATCATCCTCTCAACATCCCTGATATCC
>RPRI01000230.1 GCA_003818505.1 Desulfobacteraceae bacterium
AAATCCCTGTATGTCGCAGCTCCCGCGGCTCCTGCATCAAAACCGGGGTGCATGTGGATTATATCCGTGCCTATCGCGACATGAACCGTGATGGGAACACCGAGCGCGGCGCCTGCCGCAAGAATGCTTCTATCCACGAAAGGAAAATCCTTTTCGGCAATCTCTTTTCCGACCGCCTCACCGAGCCCCAGAGACTCCCTATCAGCCCTCTTAATCGCCCCGTTCAAAAATTCGCCTGTTTCACGCGCCATACCGAATGAGCCGTCGCCGAGAGAAGCGGCTACATCTTCGGATGTCCTGCCGGTCATGGCTATCTCCGAATCATGAATAATGCCGGCCCCGTTCATGGCAACAGCTGTTATTATTCCCCGTCGCATCAGATCAATTATTAGCGGGTTCAGACCGACCTTGATGACATGGGCGCCCATCCCGACAAGAATGGTTTTCTTTTTGAGGAAGGCTTCAGACATGGAAGATATGACCGTCCGCACATCGGTGCCTGCAAGTATATCAGGAAGGCTTTTGACAAACTCCGCAAATGACCCGCCTTTTTCCCACGGCGCTGCAAAATCATCAGCAGAGACCTTGCTGTTTCTTTCTGAAATGGAATAGGTTTTAAGTTTGCCGGTATCTATCGGTTTGAAAGAATGCGCCATAATTTATTTCTCTTGAAAAAAGTTAATTTCCCGCCACTAAGACACAATGGCACGAAGAAGTTAGCCGTCAAAATCGAATATCTCATGCGCTGTATAAATTAGGACGGCAAAGTAAAAAGTTCAAGTCCGAGGCGTCGCAAATCACGTGTGATGAGGCGTACTTATCGTACGCCGCAATCACAACGGGATGAAGCGCAACGAAGGAATCGGACTTTTTACGAAGCCATCAAAATTTATCCGGGAATAGTTTCCTGTCGACAAGCTCGCAGAGAATATGCCCCAAGATAATATGAACTTCCTGTATCCTTGCAGTTACGTCCGATTCCACGGTAAAAACCATATCCGCCAGGGAGGCAAGGCTCCCTCCTCGCCCTGTAAATCCTATGGTAAACAGATCTTTATCTTTGGCAGCTTCGATTGCCTTTATAACATTTTTCGAGTTTCCGCTTGTGCTTATGCCTATCGTGACATCACCCGCTTTTCCTAAAGCAAGAATCTGTTTCGAGAATATATCATCGAAACTGTAATCATTCCCTATACTGGTCAAAATGGAGGTATCTGTTGTAAGTGCAAGAGCGGCAAGAGGCGGACGCTCGATCCTGAAGCGGTTTACAAATTCCGCGGCAATGTGCTGGGCATCTGCCGCGCTGCCGCCATTTCCGAATATTAAAAGCTTATGTCCCGATGAAATGGAATCCGAAATTTTATCTGCGGCATTGATTATCAGATCCGTATTGATATCTGTAAATCTTCTTTTAAGATATATGCTCTCTTCGATAATATTACGTATTATATCTTTCATTATTTTTTTCCGTATTAAAAGCAATGTCTTTGACGGCAAAGTAAAAAACTCGGTATGCAAGGCACGCGAATCTTGAGGAATGAAGCGTACATATAAGTACGCTGCAATGACGAAAGATGATGCGCAACACAGCAGAATGATTTTTTACGCAGCCGTCATTCTTCATATTTTCCAGACTGTATCATCTGTATGTAATGACACGATTCGCAGTTCAGTTTCTCTGCTTTTTTAAGCTCCCTTAGGGCTTCTTCGGGAAGACCAAGTTTCATGTAAAGCCTTCCGAGCCGCTGCCTGAACAACCCGTTACCGGGATCTATCTCAACGCTCTGGCGGCAGAAGGCAAGCGCAACATCCCTGTTTTTATCCTTTTGATTATAGAGCCAGCCGAGTGACGACAATGATGCCGCATCATTCGGATTGATCTTGATTGCCTTTTCATATGATGCCTCGGCTTCGTCCATCAAACCTGTCGCGACAAAACTTTCTCCGAGATGAAAGAGCGCAACGCTTGATTCGGGCTTTAATTTTAAAGCCTTTTCAAGATACTCTCTTCCTTCTTCAGGTTTGCCCAGCTCAAGAAAAAGTTTTCCTGTCTGAAAATCGATTTCAAATAATTCTTCTTCAAGCTTGCCGGCTTTCTGGAAATTCTTGAGCGCTTTTTCTTTTTTCCCGGTCAACTGGTAAATAAGGCCGGCGTTATAAAGAGGCATTACCTCTTTCGGTGAAAGCCTTATGCATTCCTTGAACTCTCTGATGGCTTTCTGAAAATCTTCGAGGACTCCGTAACAGACTCCTAGGCTGTTGTGAACGTTGACATCATCCGGATCAAACAGAAGAGCCATTTTAAATTCTTTTATAGCGCCCTCAATATCGCCGTCATGATAAAGCTTGTCTCCGCTTATGTTAAGGCTTACAGCATCGAAGGCGACTATACTGCCGGGACCGAAATAATCCGCATGATCAAGAGCTTTGCCGGCGTTTGCGATTATGTCCTGCTTCCTGTAACTGAAAGCAGGATAAGCTGCAATCCCGGTTGTTACTGTACCTTCTCCCAGGCTCTCAAGGCTTTTTTTTAATTTAACAGCGAGCTTTAAGCATGATGAAGCATTTTTATCAGGTAAATAGCATCCGAATAAAAAGCGGTCCATGCGGCCCCAGAAACCGTTTCCTGTTTTGCAGATATAGTCTATCGCCTTTACCGTATCGCCAAGCATTTTTTGAACCGAAACGCGAGCGCATTCCCCGCTGCTTGCGGCGGGGTTAGCGAGCAAATTAAAAACAGATGATTTTCCATGCGGTGAAGATTCCCCGTCCGCTCTGCGGCGGGAATCTTCAATATCGCCGGGTTTTTGAGAATCCTCCCCTTCATTCATATTGTCGACGCGAATAACAATCGCACCGAACGCAAGATATGAAGAAAGTATTTTCATGGCATGCTCGATAAAGGCTTCTCCGCTTTGCGTGCCGGGAAAAAGTTTGTTAACAATATCTTTCTCACCGTCTTCTTTCTTTTTTTTCGTTTTCCGCCATGGCCTGAGTTCGGCTTTTGACAGCAGAAATTCCTTTGAACTGCTCCGGTTTTTAAACAGATCTTGGCGATTCTGGCTATTTTTTTCTTCCATTATTTGATACCTTCGTAAAAAGCCAATTTTATACTGGTTTACGGAAATCTGTTTATGATGAACTGGCTGGAAGTCCGCATAGAATTCCGGCAACAGCGTCTCTTATAATATTCAGCTCATCATCCTGAACTGTTCTCAAATCCATGATAAACCGGTCATCTTCTATCCTTCCTATCACAGGCGGTGTGTTCTCCCGCATATTTCTTTCGAGTGTGTTTGCTGAGATTCCGTCGATTTTTACCGCAATGCACTTGCTGGGGAGATCAAGCAGCGGAAGAGACCCGCCCCCCGCCTTTGAACTCATATCCGCGAGATTGATTGAAAGTGAAGGATTGTTTATTTTTGCAAGCAGCCTGAAAAGCTTTTCCGCGCGTTTTTTTATCAAATCAAAAGGAGTTGTAAGCATGAAAAGAGTAGGAATAAGCTTTACCGCTTTTTCAGGATCCCTGTATATCCTGAGTGTGCTCTCAAGCGCGGCAAGGGTGAGCTTGTCTATACGCAGAGCCCTTGTGAGAGGGTTTTTTTTAACACAGTCCACTATATCCTTCTTTCCAACAATTATTCCCGCCTGCGGGCCGCCAAGCAGTTTGTCTCCGCTGAATGTAACCACATCCGTCCCGGCCGATACCGATTCCTGGACTGTCGGTTCCTTCAAAAGGCCGTATTTTGAAAAATCAATAAAAGTTCCGCTTCCCAGATCCTCCATAACAGGAATCTGGTGTTTTGAGCCCAGCTCAACAAGATCCTTGAGTGTCACACTCGCTGTAAATCCCACAATGCTGTAATTGCTGGTATGGACTTTCAGTAACAGTGCCGTATCGTTTTCAATTGCGCCGATGTAATCCCTGAGATGAGTCCGGTTTGTAGTTCCTACCTCCTTCAGCACGGCTCCGCTTTTTGCCATGACGTCTGGGATCCTGAAGGCCCCGCCTATCTCAACAAGCTCGCCTCTTGAAACTATGACCTTTCTGTTTCTTGCAATTGTTTCGAGGCACAGCAAAACAGCGGCCGCATTATTATTTACAACCATCGCCGCTTCGGCGCCGCTTATTTCACACAGAATTTCTTCGACATTGCTGTATCTTGAACCCCGCTCCCCCTTCCCCAGATCGAATTCGAGATTCGAATATCCGGTTGCAATTGAAAGCAGATTACCGGCTGCTTCTTCCGCGAGAAGAGACCGGCCGAGGTTCGTATGGACAACAACACCGGTTGCATTGATGACGTGTTTCAGATTGAGCTTCATGGCCCTGCAGACAGCCGCTTTTGTTTTATCAAGAACAGGAACATCGGTTAAATCATTTTCGTCAGGATACTGATCGGATCTCAATATGCAGACCCTCAACTCTTCAACAATCTTTCTTGCCGCCTGAAGAAGAACAGACCTGGGGATATTTTCAAAGTCCGGTTCTTTCTTTGAAAGTTCAAGAATATGGTCAATACCAGGAAGCTTTTTGAGAAGAACCTGCTGTTTTTTATTCAATTCCATAAATAATCCGGTTTGTGGTCTCTGGTTTCTGGTCTATGGTTTCTGGTCTATGGTTTATTGTCTATGGTTTGTTGTCTGGATTCCCGCTTTCGCGGGAATGACAAACAAATATTGTGTGGTTTGCTTTGTGCCTCTGTTCCTTTGCCCCTTTGCCACTTACTTTTCACTGTTCACGATTCACTGTCTTATTCCATATCATTTTAAACTTAATTAATTCAACATATTTCTTAATTCCAACTGTAAGGTTTTTAGACAGGATTAACAGGATGGACAGGATTTTTGCCTGCCCGCCTGAGGCGGGACAGGCAATCAGTCGTCGCCTGCGGCGAAAACCACGCCTGACAGTATCCGCGAAGCGGGTGCCCAACAAATTATCCGGTTAATCTTGTAAATCCTGTCAAAAATGTTTTTCTTCATGAAAAAGATATTGTGTGATATATGAAAGCTTATATAATAGGCTGAAGGTGGATAGGCTGAAAGTTATCAGCAACTTCAGTCTTCGGTCTTCAGCCTTTAACCTGAGAAATAATTTATGAAAAATATTCTTGTAACAGGAGGCTGCGGGTTCATCGGGTCAAATTTCATCCGGTACCTGTTCACTGAAACAGATTTCGACGGACGCATTATCAACATAGACAAACTCACTTATGCGGGAAACCTCGAAAATCTTGCCGATATTGAAACAGCTTTCCCTGACCGATACTACTTCAGCCGGACCGATATATGTGATCTCCTGGAGATGTCGGCAACATTTGACATGTATGAAATTGACACCATCTGCCATTTTGCCGCGGAATCGCATGTTGACAGGTCAATTGTAAAGCCGGGAGAGTTTATTCGTTCAAACATTGTGGGCACATTCTGCCTCCTTGAACTTGCAAGGCTGAACAAAGACAAACTTGCCCTTTTTCATCATGTAAGCACAGACGAGGTTTTCGGCTCACTCGGCAATGACGGTTATTTTAACGAAAACACGCCGTATAATCCGAGCAGCCCTTATTCGGCATCAAAAGCTTCCGCAGACCATCTTGTGAGATCATACGCAATTACCTACGGCATTCCTGTGACAATCTCAAACTGTTCAAATAACTACGGCCCTTACCAGTTTCCGGAAAAGCTGATCCCCCTCATGATTTTAAACGCCTTCGAAAACAAGCCTCTTCCGGTTTACGGGGAAGGCGCTAATGTCCGTGACTGGCTTTATGTAAAAGATCACTGCAGGGCAATATGGACGATAATGAATAACGGCCGCCGTGGCGAGACATATAATATCGGAGGCGGGTGCGAAAAAGCAAATATTGACCTGGTCAGAATCATCTGCACTCTTATCGACACAATAGCCCCGAGGCCAAACGGAACCTCCCGGGAAAGCCTTATAAACTTTGTAAAAGATAGGCCCGGCCATGATTTCAGATATGCAATAGATTCCGGAAAGATAAAAAATGAACTGGGATGGACACCTTCTGAAACATTTGAAACCGGGATCAAAGAAACTATATACTGGTATATTGAAAACAGGGAATGGGTAAAACGGATTAAAAGCGGCGAGTATATGGACTGGATGAAACAGCAGTATGAAAACCGGCAATAAAAGATCCGAATATCGGACATCGAACTTCGGATACAAACACTTGAACCCTTGAATCCCAGAATCCTTGAACCTTTTTCTTCGACTTATAAGGAGAAGAACTTTAATATGAAACGTGCAAAGGATTATATTATATTCCCCCTCGATGTTTCTTCTACCGAAGACGCAAAGCATTATATCGATCTTCTTTCAGAGCATGTGGGCATGTTCAAAGTCGGGCTTGAGCTGTTCATAAGATCCGGACCACAGGTCGTAAAAATGATAAGGGATATGAGTGGAGTCGGCATTTTCCTTGACCTCAAACTCCACGATATTCCGGCAACAGTGAAACGGACCATGGAAAGCATAGCTGATCTGGGAATAAACCTGACAACTGTTCACTGCGGAGAAGAAAATGAGATGCTAAAAGCTGCGGTAGCCGGAAGCTTGGGGAAAACAGGTGTTCTCGGGGTAACAGTCTTAACGAGTGTATCCGCATCCGATATAAAAAATGCAGGATTTGAAAATCAATATTACACCGACATTTCAAAACTTGTTTTAAAACGCGCTGAAACCGCAAAGGATGCAGGATGTGCCGGCGTCGTCTGCTCGGGGCTTGAATCAAAGATGATAAAGAATGCTTTCGGAAAAGATTTTCTTGCGGTCACACCGGGAATAAGGCCTGCCTGGAGCGTTGCCGGAACAGAAGACCAGGAGCGGGTAACAACGCCTGCTGCCGCAGTCAAAAATGGCTCAGACTATCTTGTAATAGGACGTCCCATAAGAGATGCAAAGGATCCGGTGTCGGCAGCCGTAATGACGGCTGCCGAGATTGAATCGGCTCTGTCAGTCTAGAAGTCATTTCAAAACCTCGTATCAGGTTTGAGAGCAAGGCGCAAGCCGATGAAAAAGCGCAGCATACACGGTAGTATGTGAGCATTTTGAAGAGGCTTGCAACACAGCTATCAGACTTCAGACGGGGTTTTGA
>RPRI01000231.1 GCA_003818505.1 Desulfobacteraceae bacterium
GCAATTTTGGGCAAGCTCAAGGAAATCAAGGGATTGCGCGGAGGCATACGCAATGTATGCCGCACAAGTAATCCCGCAGATTGACACAGAGATCGCACAAAAGGGCCATTTCCGGATGGAAACGAATTAGTATCCGGACATCGCACCTCGAATATCGAACTTCGAATTCAGCGCTTCAATTATCACCTCACGGCGGACCTTCTTCCACTCTTTACTTTTTACCATTTACCTTTCACTTTCCACTTCTTTCACACAGCTCAACCAGAATCCCATTTGTCGATTTAGGATGAAGAAAGGCAATCTTAGCTCCTCCGGCTCCTGTTCTCGGCTTCTCATCTATAAGCCTAACGCCCTTTTCTTTCAGCTCAGTAAGAGCCCCTTCGATATTTTCCACGCGGAAAGCTATATGCTGAATCCCTTCTCCCTTTTTTTCTATGTATTTTGCAACAGGCCCGTCAGGAGCCGTGGATTCCAGAAGTTCGACTTCGCTCTCGCCCACCGGGAAAAAAGCTGTGGTTACTTTTTGCTCCGCAACCGTTTCAGAACCTTCAAATTTAAGTCCTAAAACATCCGTCCAGAATCCCTTCCCTGCCTCGATGCTGTTAACCGCGATGCCCAGATGATCTATTTTCAGAACTTTCATTTATATGACTCCTTTCTACCTGCTTCTTGGTCCGGATTCAGATCTCTGCCGATAGTTTCCGGCTTTTTAAATTCCCAAATCTTAATATGTCTTTTCGCTTTGTCCCTTTGAGCCTATGCCCCTTTGAACCTATGCCCCTTTGAACCTTTTCTCTGCTATGCAAATTTATTGAAAACCTTCTTAAATCCGGGCATGGCATTTTTAATAGTCTCATCATCAACACAGAAGGCGATCCTGAAATGTCCAGGCCCCATGAACCCGCTTCCGGGAACAACCAGAATCAGCTCTTCCTGCAGTGCCCGTACAAACTTAACATCATCTTCAATGGGGGTTTCGGGAAAGAGATAAAAAGCTCCGGGCGGTTTTACAAATTTATATCCATATTCCGCAAGTCCGTTACACAGAAGCTCTCTTTTTCTCGCATATTCCGAGACATCAACGCTCTCTCCCTGCATAGTTGCAATAACACGCTGCATGAGCGCGGGCGCATTTACAAAACCAAGTATCCTGTTTGCAAGCGCCATTCCGCCAAGGAGCGCGATCCTGTGCGTTGCGGCAGGGTTGACCGCAGCAAAGCCTATTCGTTCCCCCGGAATAGATATATCCTTCGAATAGGAAGTTGCAATTATGGTTTCATTATAGCAGGTAAAAATGCCCGGTATTTTGACCCCGTCGTAAGCAATTTTTCTGTACGGTTCATCCGATAAAAGATAAATTGTCTTTCCGAATTTTTTCCCCTTTTCGGTCAAAAGCCTTCCAAGCTCCGCAAGGCTTTCCTTGGGATAAATCTGGCCTGTCGGATTGTTTGGGGAATTTATCAATACCGCCTTTGTTTTTTCTGTAATAACCGCAGAAAAGGCTTTCATGTCCAGCGAGAAGTCCTTGTTTGTTGGAACTGTCTTTAAAACACCTCCGTGGTTAGAAGCATAAAAACCGTATTCCACAAAACAGGGAGCCGGAGTAAGAACCTCATCTCCCGGATCAAGTATGGTTTTTAGAATAATGTTCAATGCCCCGGCGGCGCCGCAGGTCATTATAACCTCGTTTTCCGTGACAGGAATCTCCTGTTCCGCCGAGAGATAGACTGCTACAGACTTGCGGACATGCGGATAACCGGTATTAGGCATATAGGCATGATCTCCGGCCCCCAGAGATTTTACCGTATCCAGAAGCGTTTTTCTGAACTTTTCCGGAGGAGGAACATTCGGATTCCCCAGGCTGAAATCAAAAACTTTTTTTTCACCGTGCTCCGCTTTAAGGCGGGCGCCTTCCTCAAACATCTTTCTTATCCATGATGACTTTGAGATAATATTCTCAATATTTTTTGCTATGGACATTTTATTAATACTCCTTTGACTCGAGCTTCGAATTTCGAATATCGCACTTCAAATTCAGCGGCTCGCAGTTCGTTATTCGACTCACAATTAACTATTCACGTTCTGTGTCTTTGTGTAATACTTTTTTTTATTTCCATCAGGCCTGCTCGACCGATTTCACCCCGGGAATTTCCTGTTTTAAAAACCTTTCAATTCCGTTTTTTAATGTCATCTGTGACATGGGGCACCCTGCGCATGCGCCTTTCAGGCGAACCTTGACTACGCCTTCAATTACATCAATAAGCTCCACATCCCCACCGTCTTTCTGAAGCATGGGTCTGATTTGTTTTATTGCCTCTTCAACCAGTTCTTTCATAATGCCTCCCTGCCTTTCAAATTTCGTATATCGTACACCGAACTCCTGTATTCGATGTCAGGTACTTACTCCTCACGCTTCTTGCCTTCTTCCGTAAAATTCCTTCCTGAAAACCTCAAATGAATCTTCTGATATCGCCGTTCTCATATCCTTCATAAGTTTTGTATAATAATGAATATTATGAATCGTATTCAAGCGATAGGCAAGAAGTTCCTTCGCCATGAAAAGATGCCTCAAATAAGCGCGTGAATAATTCAGGCATGTATAGCAAAGGCATCCTTTTTCAACAGGACCAGTATCATATTTATATTGTGAATTACAAATATTGATTGTGCCGCCGGACGTAAACATCTGACCGTTTCTTGCATTTCTCGTAGGAAGGACACAGTCAAACATATCAGCGCCAAGGGATACAAGCTCAACAAGATTATCAGGTGTTCCAACCCCCATAATATATTTTGGTTTTTCATCGGGGAGTTTCGGAAGCGTATAATCGGCAATTTCAAGCATGATTTCAACAGGTTCTCCTACGCTTACCCCGCCCAGCGCATACCCTGAAAAGCCGGATCCAACAATATCTTCCGCAGATTTTTCCCGAAGATCCTTAAACATCCCGCCCTGGACAATCCCAAAGAGGGCGTTTTCCTTTCCGCCTCTTTCTTCCCATGTTTTCTTACATCTTTTTGCCCACACAGTCGTAAGCTCAAGCGCAGATTCCGCTTCATTTTTTTCAGCAGGATACTGTATGCATTGGTCGAGGCACATCATGATATCAGAATCCAGAGAAATCTGGACCTGAACTGCCTTCTCCGGTGTAAGGATGTGACTCGAACCGTCGATATGGGACTGGAATGTATACCCCTCGCCGGTTATCTTTGAAAGTTTTGCAAGGGAGAAGACCTGGAATCCTCCGCTGTCCGTCAATATCGGTCTTTTCCAGTTCATGAACCCGTGCAGACCCGAAAAAAGGCCTATAACATCACAGCCCGGCCTTAAATATAAATGATATGTATTGCCAAGAATGATGGTTGCGCCTGCTCCCGAGATTTCTTCGGGAGAAACGGATTTTACCGATGCAAGAGTCCCTACAGGCATAAACACCGGCGTTTCGACAACCCCGTGAGATGTCCTCATGATTCCGGCGCGCGCCCGGCTCTTTTTCGATTCGGAAACTACTTTAAAATCAAACATGAAGATAAACTTAATTCCTCGCTGTTTCATGTGGATTCCCCACATGTATCAGTGTATGTAATTCGGCAGACCCGGCAAAACAACAAAATCTGACAGGATTAACAGGATTTGACGGATTAACAGCATCGGACCGCGCCGGAAGCGCGGCCCGACAGGCGTATCCGCTTCGCGGAGGGTGAAGATCGCTTAGCAGACATGCCACCTCGCCGGCAGGCGACATCCTGTCCATCCTGTTAATCCTGTCTAAATATCTTGATGGTCTTGCTGAAACCCGGTATTTTTATCCGATTCTCTTGAAGAATTTTTCAAGCTCATTTATTGTAAAACTTATCCATGTCGGGCGGCCGTGCGGACAATGAGACGGCATTGTACAGCCATCAAGTTGATCCACCAGGGTTCTTATCTCTTTGTCTGAAAGATTTTGATTTGCTCTTATCGCTCCGTGGCATGCCACAAGTTTCAAAACTTCATCCGAAGCCTTTTCAAGGCCGGTTGCAAACCCTGTTTCAATTATTTTTTCCACAATTTCAGTAACAACTGCTTTTATATCCTTGCCGGCCATAAAAACAGGAACGGATTTTACCGCAAAAGCATTGCCTCCAAACGGCTCCACCTCGATTCCGGCACTGATAAAATCGGGCAGCAGCTTCTCGAAGATACCGGCCTCCCTGTATCCGAACTCAATGATTTCAGGAACCAGGAGTTTCTGGGATGGATGCCCTTCTTTGCGCCCCGCGCGGATTTTCAGTTCCTCATAAAGTATGCGCTCATGTGCCGCATGCTGATCTATGAGGAAAATACCCTCTCCAGACTCACATATTATATATGTTCCGTGAAACTGCCCCAGGATTCTTAAATCCCTGAATTGCTTCTTCTCCCATAAATCCGCCTGCATATCGGATGCCTTTTTCAACTCTCCTGTGCCGTTATCAGATTGATCCGCTGCTGCAATATTAGGGGAAAGAACTGACGGGGGAGGATCAGGGTGAAGATAAGAATCTTTACCGTCAGATTTATAAAAAGCAAGCGGTTCGGAAATGCCGGATGCCTTACCGGTACGCTCTTTCTGCATAAAATCTGCCGCTGCTTTTTTATAAGGATCCAGAAGATCAAGCGTATTTTTTACGGCCGTCTTCACAGCCTCATGCACTTTATTCCGGTCGGAAAAGCGAACTTCCCGTTTCGCCGGATGGACATTAACATCCACTTCATCATACGGAAGCTTTGTGAAAATCACCGCAACCGGGAATTCCCCCTTGATCAGCCTTGTCTCATAACCCTCCAAAAGGGCGTGCTGAATAACCCTGTCGCGGACGAATCGCCAGTTTACATATGTGTATATTCCACGTGTCGTAGCGCGCTTTATCATCGGAGAAGATATCCAGCCGGAAACTGAAATATCTCCTGATGAAAAGCCGAGCCTGTATAGACTGCTTCGCGTATCTTTTCCTAAAATATCCTCGGCCCTCTGTGCCAAATCAGGCGCGGAAAGCAGGTTATAGACGGTTTTACCGTTGTTAAGAAGCCTGAAGTGAACACCCGTATGACCAAGAGCCATGCTTGCAACCGTATCGGCTATATGACCCATCTCGGTATCTGTTGATTTCAGGAATTTGCGCCTTGCCGGAGTGTTGAAAAAGAGGTCTTTTACGGTTACCATTGTCCCTGAAGGCGAGCCTTTGTCTGCAACCGACAAAATCCTTCCGCCGTCAATCTTTATTTCTATTCCTGCTTCGGCGCTGTTTTCCTTTGTTACAAGAACAAAACGCGAGACCGAAGCAATACTCGGAAGGGCTTCTCCCCGGAAACCGAAGGTGCTTATTGAAAAAAGGTCTTCATCTTTTGATATTTTACTTGTAGCGTATCTCTCAATGGATAGCAAGGCGTCATCCCGGCCCATCCCGGCGCCGTTATCCGAAACTCTTATAAGAGACTTTCCGCCTTTCTCAATCTCTATAAGAATCTGCGTGCTTCCGGCATCAAGCGCATTTTCAAGAAGCTCTTTTACAACGGAAGACGGTCGTTCTACAACCTCTCCAGCAGCAATTTTGTTTGAAATAATTTCAGGGAGGATTTTAATTTTCATGCGAAAATGGCTTCTGGTTTACGGTTTCTGGTATCTGGTTAAAGATTGCTGCTGCTTAATAATTCTAAAAAATGACGTCCGGATTGTTTAACCATAAACTTCAAACCAGAAACCTATTTTTATTTATCTTTTAATAAATTCGCCAAATATTCGGAATCCATGGGGGTCAGGTCAAATTTTTCGCATGCTTCCTGAATGACCTTCGCGCGGCTTTTGCCGGGCTCATATTTCATGGTTTCTGAAATCCACTTTACCGCTTTTCTCAAGTTATCGCCTTTAGGCTGCATGGTCATAATAAATAATCCTTTTAATAGAGGGTTCAAGGGATTGTGCAATAGTCTGAAGGTTTTTAGACTGAAGGCTTTTAGTAACTTCAGCCTTCAGACTGCTCTTGCCTACTCTGTGCCTTTGCCCCTTTGTGCCTTATTCTTAAATTCCCGGTTTTTTCTTGTGAAAATCCGTAGCCTGTTCAAAATTATAGGCAGCCTTAAAAAGCATCTCCTCGCAAAAATGCTTTCCCATCAATTGAAGGCCTATGGGAAGCCCGCCTGATGAGAACCCGCAAGGGACCGACATTCCTGGAATTCCGGCTAGATTTGCTGATAGTGTAAAAATATCCGATAAATACATCGTAAGCGGATCTTCCGCTTTCTCACCGATTTTAAATGCCGGCGTAGGGGCAACAGGAGAAAGGATTACATCGCAGGTTTCAAATGCGCGACTGAAATCATTAATGATAAGGGTGCGCACCTGGGATGCCTTTTTATAATAAGCGTCATAATATCCGGCGGAAAGACAATATGTTCCTATGATTATCCTCCGCTTCACCTCGGGCCCGAAACCTTTCGATCTCGTGCTTCTGTACATATCCAGAAGATTCTTTCTCTCTTTATCCCTGAAACCGTATTTTACACCATCAAAACGTGCAAGGTTGGAGCTCGCTTCGGAAGGAGCGATAACATAATATACCGGCACCCCATATACTGTGTTCGGAAGTGAGATCTCAACGCATTTTCCGCCAAGATTCTCCATTACCTTTCTTGCATTAATCACCGCTGATGAAACTTCAGGATCGAGGCCCTGCGCCGATTCATATTCTTTCGGAATACCGATTCGGATTCCTTCCATCTCCCCGGCCAAAAAAGAGTAATAATCAGGAACATCCCTCGGAACGGAGGTCGAATCCGACGGATCATAACCTGAAACTGCTCCGGCAAGAATGGCGCAATCGGCAACATTTTTGGCAAGAGGGCCGATCTGATCCAGCGAAGAGGCAAAGGCAACC
>RPRI01000232.1 GCA_003818505.1 Desulfobacteraceae bacterium
AATCCCCGACTAACAGAATAATATCGGCGTCTCCCATGGTTGAAAGCGCCGCATCAACTATCCTGATATTTAAAGCGCTCTTTGCCCTGTGAATGCCGGGTGTATCCATGAAGACAATCTGAGATGAAGCCCTGTGGACAACTCCAAGAATCCTGTTTCTCGTTGTCTGGGGTTTCCTTGAAGTAATCGAAATTTTAAAACCGAGCATCCTGTTTAAAAGCGTCGATTTCCCGGCATTTGGAGCCCCGGCAATCGCGACATATCCCGATTTAAAAACTTCTTTATTACCTGCTCTTTTCTTTTCCATAAAACGACTCTCTCTTGTGACCCCCCCACTCTTGGATGCAATTGAAGCTCCTCGCCGCAAGTCCTCCCGCCAAACTTATTGGCGGGACCTTCAGCGGGAATGCGCTCGCGTTTCGGTTCGACAAACTCGGCGTCTCAACACAAAAACTTATCTGACAGGATTTACAGGATTTGACGGATCAACTGCATCGAACCGCTCCGGAAGAGCGGCCCGAAACACGCATCCGCTTCGCGGAGGGAGGTAAGCGCAGGCAACATCCTGTCCATCCTGTTAATCCTGTCAAAAAACCCTGGTTAATTAATGCATCGAGTCAGTTTTTCTATTGCGTCCCAGACAGGTTTTTTGCCGGCCCCTGATTTGGCTGAAAAAAGAATCAGGTCGTTTTTTTCCAGATGAAGCGCGTCAGCTATGATTGCCTGCTGCTTTACCTGCTGTGCCTTTGAAAGTTTATCCGCTTTGGTCAGCACTCGGATAAAAGGAATATTATAATGACTCAGCCAATCCATGAAAGTCATATCTTCAGGACCCGGGGTCCGGCGCAAATCCAGGATAAGAACAACTCCTTTTAAGTTTTTCCTCGTTGAAAGATACGTTTCGATCATGGCCCCCCAGTTCTTTTTCACGGAGGCCGGAACCTTGGCATATCCATACCCCGGAATATCAACAAAGCCCATATCATCATTAATACTGAAAAAATTTATAAGCTGGGTTCGGCCGGGTGTTGAGCTTGTTTTCACAAGATGCCTGCGATTCAAAATCGCATTTATCAGCGAAGATTTGCCGACATTGGAGCGACCTGCAAATGCTATTTCCGGCAGATTCCACGGTGGATACTGGGAGGGTTTTACTGCACTGGTTACAAATTCGGCGGATTTTATAATCATGTTTTCCGGTTAACAATATAGTTCTCAAGCCGCTTCATGCCTTCTGCAATGTTCTCAATGGAATTTGCGTATGAAAATCTTATATATCCTTCTCCGTTTGCCCCGAAATCTATGCCTGGAGTCACTCCAACATGGGCTTTTTCAAGAATATCGAAGGCGAGCCTGTATGAATCATTCGAAATATGCTTTGCATTGGCAAATACATAAAAGGCTCCGGTCGGTTCAACTGTAATGCCGAAACCAAGTTTTTTTAAGCGGGAAATCATGTAAAGTCTTCGTTTATTATACGTGTTTTTCATCCGGAGAATATCTTCGCCTGCTTCCTTTAAGGCTGTAATCCCGGCTATCTGTATTATAGAATTTGCGGATATGAAGAAATTCTGCTGGATTTTCTGAACAGGCCGGATAAATTTTTGTGGCGCAATAAGGTATCCCAGCCGCAACCCGGTCATCGCGTAGAGCTTGGAAAAACCGTTTAAAACAAAGGCCTTTTGTGTAAACTCCAGAATAGAGCGCTCTTTGCCTTCGTATACAAGCCCGTGATATATCTCATCCGAAACAATGTAAGGTGAAAATTCGGCTATAGCCTTCATCCGGCTTTCGGACAGCAGGTTTCCGGTCGGATTTGAGGGGGAATTGATGAATATGGCCTTTGTCTTTCCCGTTATCTTCTCTTTGATGGCAGACGGCCTGTACTGAAAGGCATCCTCTTCATATACCGGCACTGTTACGGGTTCACCCTGAACGAATTTAATAAAATTAGGGTAACACGCATAATGGGGGTCGGAAATAATGACCTCATCTCCAATCTCAAGAAGCACAGAAAAAAGGCTGAACATGGCAGGAGAAGTGCCGGAAGTAATTACTACCTGATCAGGGTTTACCGATACTTTATATGTATTGAGATAATGCTCGCTTATGGCCTCTCTGAGCTCTATCATGCCTAAACTGTGCGTATAATGGGTATGCCCGTCACGGAGAGCTTTACAGACTGCGTCTTTTACACACTCCGGAGTATCGAAATCGGGCTCCCCGACTTCAAGGTGAATTACATCAATCCCCCTGCGCTCCATCTCATGAGCCTTTTCAAGAACATCCATGGCTATAAAAGGGGTTATCTCTTCGGTACGCTTTGATATCATTTTTTACACGACTTTGTTTAAAGGATACTCAATAATTCCTTCAGCCCCGTTCTTTAAAAGTTCCGGTATTAAATCCCTTATAATATCGATATGCGCCACCGTCTCAACTGAAAACCATTTTGACTGGTAGAGCGGTGAAACAGTAGGAGCATGTAGGCTCGGAAGGAGCGATACGATCTTTTCCAGGCGTTCTTCCGGAACATTCATTTTAAGCCCTACAAGTTTCTCAGCAAGAAGAGCTCCTTTTAAAAGGAGCGCAATCTGTTCAATTTTATTGCGCTTTTTTGTGTTTTCCCATGCTTTGTGGTTTGCAATAAGCTGGGTATTTGTCTGCATCAGTTCGTGAATAATGCGGAGTCCATGGGCTTTGATGGTGCTGCCTGTTTCCGTAACTTCCACAATGGCATCGGCAAGTCCTGAAACAATTTTTGCTTCGGTAGCGCCCCATGAAAACTCGACCGCCACATTGATCTTCCGTTCCTTGAAATATCTTTTTGTATATTCAACGAGTTCGGTTGAGATTTTTTTTCCCTCAAGCTCTTCGATTTTTTTGATGTTTGAATCATATCCCACGGCAAGAACCCATTTTGCCGGACGTGCGCTCACCTTTGAATAAACAAGGTCTGAAACAACATGGACATCCGAACTGTTTTCGGCTATCCAGTCTTTGCCTGTAAGGCCGGCATCAAGAGTTCCGTTTTCAACATATCTCGACATTTCCTGAGCCCTGCAGATAGCGCATTCAACAGCATCATCATTTATTTCTGGAAAATAACTTCTTCCATTCACATTTATCGTCCACCCTGAACGTTTGAACAATGAAATCGTTGCATTCTCCAAACTTCCTTTCGGAATGCCCAGCTTTAACTTATCATTCATTTATTATATACCTCCTGAGGATCAAATATCAGTTTCCCGATATTAGAAAGTGTCCCGTTTTCCATTTTTCTGTAAAAACAGCTTCTATAACCAGTATGGCAGGCTGCTCCGCCTCTTTGTTCAACTTTTAACAAAACTGTGTCTTCATCACAGTCAACCAGTATCTCTTTTACAACCTGCAAATTACCGGAGGTTTCGCCTTTAACCCAAAGCGTCTGCCGGCTCCTGCTGAAATATGTCGCCTTCCCGGTCGAAAGGGTTGCTTCCCATGCCTCCTGATTCATAAAAGCAAGCATAAGTACTTCGCCTGTTTCATAATCCTGGACAATTGCAGGAACAAGACCGTTTATTTTATTGAAATTAAGATTTATCATACTCCATACCTTTTAATCAAAAGAATTCCTCGAAGCTCTGCTTCGGGGTAAGAATCCAGAATCCAGAAAGGGGAGCCAATTGCAAATGTTCTAAAAAGAGAAGAATTTGTCATTCCCGCGAAAGTGGGAATCCAGTCTTTTGCAATTGGCTCAGGGGATTAAAATATCTTTAAAAAAAAATTCTTACTTCTGACTACTGTATTCTGTCTTCCAGATACCTCGCAGCTCTGCTGCGGGGTAGTTCATTATAAGTTGCTCAAAATTATACACTATATCTTTTTAAGTCAAATTCTTTTTTGGACGGCTTTGTAAAAAGTCGTTCTCACACAAAGATCACGGATAACACAACGATAAATCTGAATGTTTTCAATAGGCATTTCTTCATGCCTTTGTACCTTCGTGTGAAAATTAATTTTTACAAACCCGGCAAAAATGTTTGCCTTATAATAAGTCGAGAAGCTTGTCTTTCCCGTGAAAACTGGGGTCTGGAAGTATTTGAAAAAACTGAATAGCACTGGGGCTTCACAACGTACCCTGTTTCCGCTCGAATTACGAAAAAAGAGGAATCCGGACTTTTTATGAGAGTATCAAAAATGATAAACTTGCCAAAAGATTATTTGTTTGATAAATGAGATATAAAATATGTTGCTATTAACAGACTGGTTTATTTGTTTGATTCTGTCTTCAAATATTTAAACCAGTCAAATTTTTTTATCGTTTCATTCTAATATTACGGTTATTTGTGAACGACGGCTTATCATTAATAGAGACCATGCTGTTATGTATAAGAAGAAAAAAGTTTCAAGAATTTTAAGAGAACGGAGCAAAACCAAACGCCCTGTATCAAAATGGTCAGCTTGGGCGACTCTCATTTTTATATCAGTAATGTTTCTTATAATATCAGGCATATATTTGCATATGACAGCGGAGATGCCCAAAATATCGACTCTGGCCGATTACAACCCACCTGTTGTCACAACAGTATACTCCGATGATGATAAAAAAATTGCCGAATTTTACAAGGAATACAGAATAGTGGTTCCTCTATCCAAAATACCCCCGATGCTTAAAGATGCCTTCATATCTGCTGAAGATTCAAGGTTTTATAAGCATAAAGGGATAGATATTCAAAGCATAATCAGGGCTTTTTTAAAAAACGTTGAAGCCCGGTCAATTGTACAGGGCGGAAGCACTATTACCCAGCAGGTTACAAAGTCGTTTTTACTGACTCCCGAAAAAAGCTATAAAAGAAAAATAACAGAAGCTATCCTTGCATACAAAATCGACAAAACCTTTTCAAAGGATGAAATATTATTTCTGTATTTAAACCAGATTTATCTGGGCCATGGAGCTTATGGCGTTGAAGCTGCCGCTCAGAAATATTTCGATAAAAAGGTGGAAGATATGAATCTGGCAGAATGCGCCATTCTTGCCGGACTACCCCAGGCCCCAAGCAGATATTCCCCTCACAAGGATAAGGAAAAATCAAGACAGCGCCAGATATATGTTTTAAACAGGATGCTTGAAGAAGGATACATCACAAAGGCCCAGTACGAGGGAGCCTTAAACACCAAAATAGAGATTAAGTCCAAACAAAATTTATTTCAGGACGTTGCACCCCACTTTTCCGAACATATAAGGCGTTATGTCGAGAAAAAATACGGGACGGATCTGTTATATAATAGAGGGATCAATATTTACACCACTGCAAATTATGATATGCAGATAGCCGCGCATGAGGCATTGAAAAAAGGACTGTATGAACTTGACAGGAGGCAGGGCTACAGGGGGCCGGTCAGGCATCTTGCTCCTGACGAAATCGAGCCTGTTTCGAATGAAATTGCAAAACAGACAGACGAGATTCCCCTGGAAGAAGGTGTCTCAATAAACGGCATAGTGACCTCTCTGGACAACAATAATAATGTTATTGTCCGTATCGGAAACATCTTTGGTGTAATAAATTTTGAAGATATGAAATGGGCCAGAAAACCGGATCCCGAGTCTGAATATTATGAACAGACAATCCGGCATCCGGGAGAAGCTTTTAAACCCGGCGATCTGATACTTGTCAAAACAAAACAAAAAATCAAAGTTAAAGGCGTAAAACACAAGGAATTCTGGACTCTCTCCCTTGACCAGAAACCGAAAGCCGAATCTGCTTTATTATGCCTGGAAACGGGCACCGGCCATGTAAAAGCAATGGTAGGGGGATATGATTTTACAAAAAACCAGTTCAACAGGGCTATCCAGGCCAAAAGACAGCCCGGGTCCGCTTTCAAGCCCGTAATATATGCAGCTGCCATTGATAAAGGATATACTCCATCAAGCGTTATCATTGATTCGCCTATTATTTTTGAAAATTCCGATCCGAATCTTGTTTGGAAACCCAAAAACTACAAGGAGACTTTTTACGGACCGACCCTTCTGCGCGATGCGCTTGCACATTCACGCAATATAGTCACCATCAAGATATTAAAGGATATAGGAGTCGATTATGCCATTGATTATGCAATAAAGCTCGGCATCACTTCCGAGTTAAGCAGGGATCTTTCAATCGCCCTTGGCTCTTCCGGCGTTTCTTTACTTGAGCTTGTGAGAGCTTACTCGGTTTTTGCAAATCAGGGTAATCTCGTTCAGCCGGTATTTATAAGGAAAATTGTTGACCGGGATGGAAAAGTTCTTGAAGAAGCAAACCCTTTAGTCAAACAGGTAATCGAAAAAAATACCGCTTTTATAATGACCAGTCTTCTTGAAAGCGTCGTTAAATACGGAACAGGGCAGCGCATTCTCGCACTGAACAGACCTGCTGTGGGGAAAACAGGCACAACCAATGATTTGTATGATGCATGGTTCATAGGATATACGCCTGAATTGATTACAGGGGTGTGGGTAGGTTCGGATGAATTAGCTTCCCTCGGAAGATCTGAAACCGGCGCGGTTGCGGCAAGTCCAATCTGGCTTTATTTCATGCAGCGTGCTCTTGCGGATAAACCTATAAGGGATTTTCCCGCGCCGGAGGGAGGTGTTGAATTTGCCGAAATTGATGCGGAAACCGGTCTTCTTGCTATCCCCGAATCCAAAAAGACTATACTTGAATGCTATAAGGAAGGAACGTCACCAACACAATCAACAAATAAACCCGGAACAATTAAGGAAACGGAAGATTTCTTCAAGTCGATTATGTAATTTTTTCTGTAAATTATCGGGCGGTTGAAGATTCCCCACAGCAAGCTATGGAGAATCTTCAACCGCCTCTAA
>RPRI01000233.1 GCA_003818505.1 Desulfobacteraceae bacterium
CCGTTCGCATATGACTTCCAACTGGTTCATTATAATCGATGAGTTCGTTGGAAGTCCGATTAGCGCTGAAGCTTCACTATCGTGCCTTCGTTGCGCTTCATCTTTCGTCGTTGCGGCGTACTTTTATGTACGCCTCATTCCTCAAGATTCGCAACGCCTTGAACTTGAACTTTTTACTTTGCCGTCCGAATTATGTCTTTTACGATTTCATCAATATTAATGTACAAAAGCGGCACCGATCCATAAAAGAATGGAGGCTAAACCCGCAAGCGCCTGAACAGGCATCGCTTTCCGCATCTCTTTTTCAACCCCTGACGGCGAAGTATAAGGTGTTGAGCCTGTAAAATTCATTCCGAGATAAGAACTTACCGCCATAGTGCAAAGGAAAAGAGCTGTAAGCTCCAGCGTGTTTGCAACATCTTTCAAAGTAATTATAACAAAGATTGCTGCTATGATTCCTGTAATGGCCCCCTTTACAGAAAAAGCCTTTCCGGGAAGCCACGGTAAAACCGTAGGCACAAAAACAGCTCCAGCGAATATTCCTGCTGCATATGCCAAAGCAGCCATAATTCCCCTATCCCAGGCACCCCTTACTGAAAATATTTCTGTTCCGATTCCCGATAAAAGAAAAATTCCAAGCATTATAAAGAGCGTAGGCTTTACAAGAAATGAAAGCTCAACGGGAACAAGTATCAGGCGCTCAATTATGTTGAAGGTCACACGGCGCATTGATTCATCAGCCTTTTTCCCGGCATCCAAAAAACATTTTATGTCATTTGCGCGGATCGGTCCCCAGATAACCTTGAAACCGCTCTCTTTTTTCACATCTATCGCCGACACTCCCGTAGCAGAAAGCTGTGGCAGAATAAGCTCCCTGTGGTTTACTATTTTATCAAGGCTGGAAACCTTTATCCTTCTTATCACCTCTTCAGTCGAAAAAAGGCTCTTTCCGGCCGCGCACCATATATTTATTCCCCGTGTGTCAAGTACAAGAATCCACGCGCTAAGTGATGACAGTTCTTTACGAAGAGCATCAAATGTGAGCTTATAATTGGCTGTAACCAGGACAGGCGAATCGGCAGAAGGTCTGCCTGTGCAATAAATCCCAGGCGCAATGCCGGATGAATCCCTGCCTATTCCAAATCTCGCCGAAACCGACATCGCATGATCAGCAGCAGAAAGTTTTGTTCCGACTCGTGGAACAGGGCCCGCAGCCGTATCTATAAATTCTTCAACAAACCCGCAAATTTTATATCCGGGCCTGGCGAACCTGCTGCATTCAGGCCCCGGAGGGGACCCGCAGCATGCAACATCGACTTTTTTATTCTGCGTAAGAGGCGTGTACGCAAAAGGCCTTAGGTGTGATACTCTGCCAAAGGTTTCATTTTTTTCATTGATACCGCAAAATTTATTTTCCATCTTTTACTCTTTTTATATCCTTATTTACCCGTATTCTCTAAAGGTTACAAATCAGCCACCATCTTCTTGAAATCTTCGAGGGTTTTCAAATCAATGCAATAACAGGTGCAAAGTCCTTCGACCTCTCCCTTTACGAGTCCGGCTTCTTTAAGGTTTTTTAAGTGCTGGCTCACGGTCGACTGGGCAAGCGGAAGGATTTCTACGATCTGTCCGCATATGCACCGGTTCTCCTCTTTCAGATATTTTAATATTTTAACCCTTGCCGGATGTCCGAGCGCCTTGCATATCCGTGCGAAACCATCCACATCCATAATATCTTCGCTCATGATCAGTTCTCCTTTATCGTGTATTTACGATATACGATAAATTATATGTGTCAATAGATTTTTTATGGGCTTGATTCTGCCTTATGTTGTATGTGATAGAGAAAAGAAGTGATTTGGGAATTCCATAAATATTATGCAGAAAAAATTACTTATAATTCATCAGGGAGCATTAGGTGATATTGTCTCGATATTTACGGCAATCATCAGGTTAAAGGAAAAGTTACGGCAGATTGATATCATATGTAAAAAAAGCATCGGTGAACTAACTTCTTTCCTTAAACTGACAGATAAATATCATCCTGCTGAATCGGCATTATTTTCATCTTTATTTTCATACGAGGCGGATCACCGGATTGTCGATATCTTAAGGCCTTACGATGAAATAATCCTTTTTTCGTTTTCAGAAGAACTTGAAATAACCATAGCCAGATTGTTAAATAAAAAAATATACCGGTTCAATCCCCGTCCGGATGCTTCTTCGGAAATTCACGTATTAAATAATGTCATGGGCTATCTTTTTCAAAACGGTCTCATCTCCGATACAAAATTGACTGCAACAGATTATTTCCCCGAGTCAGTGCGACCGGCAAATAATCCTTGTGACAGGTTAAAAATATTTATACATCCGGGATCGGGAAGCTTAAGAAAAAACTGGAAATTACATAATTTTATCAAAGTATTTGAAAAGATCAGATCTCTTGGGATGAATCCTGAAATCATAACAGGTCCGGCTGAAGAGAACCTTGCCGGAATAATGGCAGAAAGCCTCCCTGCAGGGACTAAAATTCACAACATGCAGAATCTTCTGGATCTTGCAAAATTGCTCTCTCAAGCCGGCGGATTTATCGGAAATGATTCAGGCATAAGCCATCTTGCTGCATTTACAGGCATACCGACTGTAGTGATATTCGGGCCTTCAAGTCCGAAAAGATGGGCACCCTTTGGAAGATCGGTTGAGGTTCTGCGGCCTGCAACCGATTGCACACCATGCTTTGAAACTGAAAAATCAAACTGCACCGAAACGAAATGCCTTGAACTGACAACACCCGATATGGTAGTCGAAACTCTGCTGAGGATTCACAGGAAATAACGGTTTCTTATAGTGATTGTCAGAATAATGTTCCGATTGGAACAGCCAGTTTGTTCGGGTATGAATGCGTATGCAAACGGAATAGATTTATAACATTTACTATAACAGAACAGAAAGCATTTAGGCATTACAAGGGAAATAGTTATGAACGACAAGAATCCGCCCGGGCCGGCCATGAACCAGGAAATATTCAGACTCGGTCTTTCAGTCGAAACCATATCCGTCTATCTTTTATGCTGCAGCTTCTCTGATGGTGGAACCGCCATATCAACCAGAAATCTTCTCGGAGTATGGAACAGCACCAGAGAGGCTCTTTTCAACGGGATAAAAGAGCTGGAAAAAAGAAACATCATTCTTAAAATAATATCCGGCGGAGAAGATAAAAATGTTTATAAACTGACGGAACACAAAAGCTGGAAACTATGATTAGGAGCCGTTACGAAAGAACCTGTACTTTCTTGTCCCTTTCATTACGGCTCCTTATGCCGGTCACAGAATCCCAATGCTCCAGTTATTATTGAACTACGGCTTAACCGCTTTTTGACAACTCTTCTGCGACACATTCTCTTATGATATTTGCGGGGACATCCGTACGAATTCCGGGGCACATTCCGGCCATAACATACCAGTTATCCGTATCGGCCAGAACGCTTTTTATAAACGGCCATTGCCTGCACATTCTGGGCTTAACGGAATGAATCTTACACATTTTGTCCCAGAACACACAATATCCGTTACCTCCACGGGCAAGTACGGGTTTCCCGCCGGATATTTCGCAATACTCCGATACAAAGCTTTCATTATCTGCATTGATATACCTAGCAATGGCGACTATATCTTCTTTCGTTACGAAAGTTCCTCCATAGCCTTTGCAGCAATCGCCGCACATTGCGCATTTGAATATATCATCAGGACGAACCGTCTTAGACTGCATGCCTGGTCTCCATGGCCCGTTTCAAGGTTACCTGATCCACATACTTAAGATCACCGCCTATCGGAACACCCGAGGCTATGCGGGTTACCTTTGCCGGATATTTTGCAAGGCATTGGGCAAGATAGGAAGCGGTGGCTTCACCCTCAACATTTGTATTAGTCGCAAGTATAATTTCTTTGACTTTCCCTTCTCTCGTTCTTTCAATAAGCTCCCTGATTCTAATATCATCCGGTCCGACACCATTCATGGGAGATAAAACACCCGAAAGTATGTGATAAAGCCCTTTATAAGATCCTGATTTTTCGATTGCGACCATATCTGCAGGCTGTTCAACAACGCATATCAGCGAGGTGTTTCTGGAGGGATCGCTGCATATATGACAGGTTTCTGTTTCACTCAATGCAAAACAGAGACTGCATATCCTAACCTTTTGCCTTATATCCAATATGCTGGCTGCAAGCTGTTCGGCTTCTTTAAGCGGGGAACGCAAAATATGCATTGCAAGGCGCTCAGCTGTTTTTTCTCCGATACCCGGAAGCTTCGACATATTTTTTATAAGATTCAGAATAGACAATGGGTAATGCATAAAACGCCTCAAATATGACGGCTTTTACTTTGCCGTATAAATTTTGACTTATTACGAAATTATAAAATATGGTCTGAGGGGAAATACCAAATCAAAAAGAATCATACAAGCCCGGGGATACTGATGCCTCCGGTTAATTTACTCATCTCCTGGGAAACCATTTCCTGGGATTTGGAGAGAGCGTCATTAATGGCAGCAATGATAAGATCCTGAAGCATTTCCACGTCGTTCGGATCAACAACCTCTTTTTCTATCCTTATGGAAACAATCTGCTGTTTACCGTTTGCCTGAACTTTAATCATGCCTCCTCCGGAGGCTGCTTCAACTGTTCTTAAAGCAAGCTCTTCCTGAAGTTTTACCATACTGGCCTGAAGCTTCTGGGCCTGCTTCATCATATTTCCGATTCCCTTCATCAGAATTCCTCCTATATAATCTTTGCATCCGTCACCCTGCCGTGAAAAATTTCAACAGCATCCGCTACAAGGGGACTATTCAATGCTTCATTTATCAACTGGTTCGATACGGTTTTTGGTTTGAGCGCTTCACTTTCATCTTTTTTCTTCTCATCAAGAACGACCTCAATCTCTTTTCCGAAAAACTCCCTGCATACCTTGTTTAATATAACCATGTTTTTACTGTTTTTAATTCTGCTTAAATTGAAACCGTTCCCGTCAACTTCTATCTCAAGTCTGTTTCCTGCAATCGACCTGATAGCACACTTTGTCATATTTGCAGCAAGAGAAGGATGTTTTTCCGAAATAACCGCAAACAGTCTTTCCCATGTTGTATTTAAATCATTGTGTGTGTCATTTAAAACCGCTGATTGGGACATCTTGGCGCCAGATTCATTTCCCCTTTTATTGTACGATTCAGCAGCCTTTTCAGATATTCCTGTTTTTAAATATTCTTTTTCACTATTAACATAAACTGTTCCGGTTTTAGAAAATTTATTACTGCGTTCTGCAGGAAGTTTTTGCCTGAGTCCGTCGATTTTTTCTATAAGAAGATCGATCGGCAAGGCAGGCTTTATCTGAAACATGCTGAAAAAAACCATTTCAAGGGAGAGTTTTGGATTCGGCGAAAACCTCACAGCCGGCTCTTCCCTGTAAAGAAGATCAAATATCTGATTTAAAAAAGTTGCCGGTATATCCCTGACCTGTCCTTTCATCAGGTCTATCTCATTAGACGGTAAATTAATGAGTTTGTTTAAATTCTTATCCATTTTTACAACAAGAAGATTTCTGAAATGCTCAATAATATCCGAATAGAGTTCTTTAATATTATGGCCGTTTTCATAGAGATCATCAAGGGAATCGAGAAGCACATGCATATCCGAACTCAGGATGGCTTCGGAAATTTTAAAAATTATCCTTCTGTCAACAATCCCGAGAATATTACGCAAATTCTCATCGGTAGCCGGACCATCGGAACAACTCAATACAAGATCAAGAAGGCTTAATGCATCCCTCATGCTGCCTCCGGCAGCCCGGGCAATCGAAAACAGATTCTCCTCTGAAACTGCAACACCTTCTTTCCCGCAAATTGAGGCCATTTGTCTTGTAATTAAATCAAGGCTGATTCTTTTAAAATCATGCCTCTGGCATCTTGATAAGATGGTTACCGGGATCTTATGAGGCTCCGTTGTTGCGAAGATAAACATGACATGAGAGGGGGGCTCCTCAAGGGTCTTCAAAAGAGCATTAAACGCAGGCGTGCTGAGCATGTGAACTTCATCTATTATATATATCTTATATTTGCTGTAAGCCGGTTTATATTTGACATTATCCCTCAGATCCCTCACATTCTCAACCCCGTTATTTGATGCACCGTCTATTTCCAGCACATCAACTGAATTCCCCGCAGTGATCTCGGTACATGACCTGCATAGATTGCATGGAGCCGGCGTAGGCCCATTTATACAATTCATTGCTTTTGCCAGTATGCGGGCTACCGTCGTTTTCCCGGTACCCCTGGGGCCGGAAAAAAGTATGGCATGAGCAACCCGACCGGCCAGTATTGCATTGGTCAAAGTCCGTGTAACATGCTCCTGGCCTGTAACATCATCAAAAGTTTGAGGACGATACTTGCGGGCAAATACGAGATAGGACATGATATATTTTCCTGTGATGACAATTGCTTTGAGAGCTTTGAATAACTTCCCTTTCCCGTGTCGGGATATGGGTTTACTACATTTCCGGTTTATAGTAGAACACTTCGCATGACATCTGATCGTAAACTTCAAACCAGAAACCATTTTTTGGCGGAGAGAGAGGGATTTGAACCCTCGGTGCCGCTTTTGGCAGCACACACGATTTCCAGTCGTGCTCCTTCAGCCGCTCGGACATCTCTCCAATAGCAAATCACGCAAAAATAGTTTTCTGGCGGAGAGGGTGGGATTTGAACCCACGATCCCGTTTTTGACAGGATACCGCTTTTCGAGAGCGGGGCCTTCAGCCGCTCG
>RPRI01000234.1 GCA_003818505.1 Desulfobacteraceae bacterium
AGCCATCGGATATCCCATGCGGGTTGCTATTTCACACGTGATTTTCCAGTCATCCCTTGCTTCTCCGGGCGGCTCGACGGCTTTTCTCACACGCTGGACCCTGCGTTCAGTGTTTGAAAAGGTCCCATCCTTTTCCGCAAAGCATACGGAAGGAAGAACAACATCGGCAAGCTGCGCGGTCTCTGTCATAAAAATATCCTGCACAACAAGAAAATCAAGGCTCTTTATGCTCTTTTCGGCATGATTAAGATCCGGATCTGAAACCAGCGGATTTTCACCGACTATATAAAGAGCCTTCAGAGTTTTGTCATGTGCTTTTGGTATCATCTCGGTAACTTTCAATCCGACCTTATCAGGAAGATCAGAAACACCCCATGCATCCTCCATCTTTTTCCTCATTCCGAGGTCGATAACCTTCTGGTAGCCGGAAAAAACATCCGGAAGTCCTCCCATGTCGCAGGCGCCCTGTACATTGTTCTGACCCCGAAGAGGATTTACCCCGCCTCCCCTTATGCCGATATTTCCGCACAGCATGGCAAGATTTGCAAGGGATTTAACATTATCGGTTCCGGTAGTATGCTGGGTAATGCCCATGCAGTACAAAATGGCGGCGGCTTTTGCCCCGGCATACAGCCTTGCCACTTCGACCAGACTTTCGGCCGGAATACCTGTTATCGATTCAACATATTCCGGAGTATATTTTTCAACGGTCTTCTTCAATCCTTCGAAACCGGTAGTGCGGTTTTCAACGAAATTTTTGTCGAAGAGGCCTTCCTTGATGATGACATGCATCATCCCGTTTATCCAGGCGACATCGGAGCCGAGATTCTGGCGGAGCCAGATGTCCGCAAAACCTGTCATTTTAATGCGCCTCGGATCGACAACAATCAGTTTTGCTCCTTTAAATTTAACCGCCCGTTTTACGTAAGAGGACAAAACAGGGTGGTTTTCAGTAGTATTTGAACCTGTCAGTAAAATCAGGTTTGCTTCTTCAATGTCCCCGATCGTATTTGTCATTGATCCGCTTCCGAAAGCCGCGGCCAGACCGGCCACTGTTGAGGAATGTCAGAGACGGGCGCAGTGATCCACGTTGTTTGTTTTGAGCGCCGCCCTTGCGAATTTCTGAACAAGGTAATTCTCTTCATTTGTTATTCTTGCGGAACTCAGGACTCCAATGCTGTCAGAACCGTGTTTTTCCTTTATTTCACCAAGCTTTCCGGCAACAAGAGAGAGGGCTTCGTCCCAGGAGGCTTTCCGGAATTCGCCGTTTTCCTTTATAAGCGGTTCCGTCAGCCGGTCGGGGGAATTGATAAAATCATATCCGAATCTTCCCTTTACGCAAAGGCTTCCGAAATTCGGTGGAACATTCTCAGCTCCGGTTACCTTCACAACCCTGTTGTAATGGACATGGAGGTTGATCTGGCATCCCACACCGCAATAGCTGCATGTAGTGCGGATTTTTTTTGTTTTCCATTCCCTCGTTTTATAGGTGCTTTTTTCGACAAGGGCGCCCACCGGACATGCCTGAACGCATTCTCCGCAGAATACGCAATCGGAATCCTTAAGATGCCTGTCTCCGGCTGCTATGATTTTGGTGGATGAACCCCTGTATCCTATGCTTATGGCATTGTTGACCTGAACTTCATTGCATGCCTGCACACAACGCCCGCACAAGATACATCTGGAAAAATCCCTTATGATAAAAGGATTATTGAGCTCCGGGGGATAAAGGGTATCGGTTTTGGGAAACCTGTCCCCCTTCACCTGGTATCTGTAGGCAAGGTCCTGAAGAGTGCAGGCGCCGCAAACCGGGCAGCAGTCTTCAGTGCCTGAGCCGCCTATGTCACAGTTATGGTTTCCGGAAGAGAGAAGAAGCTGAATAATGAGACGCCTTGCCTCGACAACGGGAGCGGATTCCGTGAATACTATCATATTTTTTGCTGCAGGCGTTGAACAGGAAGGCATAAGGCTTCGCGCTCCTTTAACCTCCACTACACAGATTCTGCATGCACCTGTCGGGATAGTCTTTTCCAGGTAGCATAATGTGGGAATATCAATGCCGTTTCGCCTTGCTACTGTGAGTATGGTTTCATCCTGCTCAAAGGCATATACATGCCCGTTTATCGTAATTTGATTCTGATTTTCTGCCATGACCATTCACCTTTCAATACTTGACGGTTTTGTAAAAAAAGCTGATTTTATGCCGCTTTTCGGCAATCTATATTCGACGAACTCGTTGGAAGTCTGAATATGCTCTCTTAATGAGCTTTTTCCTTTGCCGTCTGACTTATGACCTTTTATCAGTCTATCTATATTTGCCTATAAATCAAATTGTTCAGACGACTACATTATGGATTATGCAAAGATAAAAATCTCATTCCTCAGTTACCGTTATAGCTGCCGGCTCGCAGACCTCGATACAGCTCCCGCAGCCGATACATTCCCCGGACTGAAACGGAAAGGCCCTCCCGTTCCGGAGCTGAAAAACATTCACAGGGCAGACCTCAACACATTCCTCATCTCCTATACATTTGCCCGGATCGACTTCGACTTTAAACATAATATGCTCTTTCCTGGACCCGATTTATCAAAATTGGTATCTTTATTATGTTAATTTAAGCTATCTATGGAAAATTGATAAAGATGTCAAGTTATCTTGCAAATGCCAGCCAAACAGCGCTTCTCTTTGGCATGAACTTCAAACTCTTCCCTGAAACCGGAGAGAACAGCGAGGATTATATTGGATGCTTTTCCTGCAAAGGCGCAATAAGCGGTCTGCCCGGCCAGCCAGATCAGGGATTCCATCTGAAAAACAGCATCTTCAGGCGCCTCTCCCCGGACAATCCGTGCAATAAGGTCTTTTAACTGATGAATGCCGATACGGCAGGGTGTGCATTTACCGCAGGATTCATCGGCATGGAAGTTAATCAGGTACTCGGCTATCCGAACCATGCAATAAGAGTTATCCATGGCCATGATGCACCCTCCGGCTTTTTCCCAGATAAGATCGCTGCGAATAGACTGAAGAGGGTTAAGGTGCAATAAGGGGAATAAAACCTTTCCCTTAAGGATGGTCTCTTTTAAAATAGTCGTAATATGATCCTCTTTAACCCCTTCGTAGAAAATACCCATATGGGGCAGGCTCAAAAAAGGCCCTCTCCGGCAGGAGCCTCCGCAACCGCATTTTGCAGGCTCTATAATTACCGGTATTTTCATTCTGTTTGACTCGTAAAGAAGTCCCTCGTAAAGAATGTCCCCATCGCATGCATATGGAGCCTGCCGCCCCTTGCACACAGTTATCTTCGGCTCTTTGCCGCGGGTGACCGGCATAGCTGGAAATTGAGAATTTGCAGTTATATCTGTGGATGTCGATATCATTTGTTATTGCTCCGTCACTTGAACACTTGAACCCTTGACCCCTTGAATCCTCGAATCCTTTTTTAACTAATAATCGTCTCACAGGCTGTCTTTGCCAGTTCGATAAACAGTGTCGGCAAAGCGCCCATCAGGATGATAGCCATAATCAACCCGTAGTTTAACAATCTGTTTGAAAAACTCAGCGGCACGTCAGGCAGCCCGTCAGGGTCTTTTCCATAAGCCGATCTGACTATATTCAGATAATAAAAAATGGAAATAGCCGTGTTGACTGCCGCTATGATCACCAGGGCAAGGTGTCCCTGGCTCAAAGCCGCGGTAAAAAGGAAAAATTTACCGGTAAACCCAGCGGTAGGCGGAATGCCGGCCAGTGCAAAAGCCCCCACGGCGAGAGTAAAAGCCAGCAGGGGAGATCGGCGGTGAAGGCCTGACAGGTCTTTAATCATAACATTTTCGCCGTCGCGTGAAACCGAACACAACACCAGAAAGCAAGCCAGATTCATAAGCAGATATGCTGTTATATGATAAACAGCTGCTGCAAAACCAACAGTATTCATGGTTAAGGCCCCGAGTATGACATACCCGGCATGGGCAATGCTGGAATAGGCCAGAAGGCGTTTAAAGTCTTTCTGAACGAGCGCGGCAAGATTTCCGAATGTCATGGATACGACCGCGAGTAAAACCAGCACCTTTATAAGGTCGACGGCTCCCGCTCCGGCAAGGCTTACAACCCTGAGCAGAAGGGCCATTGCCGCCAGTTTCGGCATGGTGGCAATGAACGAAACGGTTATGTTGGCTGCTCCCTCATAAACATCAGGAGTCCAGAAATGAAACGGAACTACAGCCAGCTTGAAGAAAAAACCGCATAATATAAACAGAATTCCTATAACAGCAACCGGCTGGCGCACAAGTTCAGGCATCATTTTCAGTATGTCAACCATATAGGTGGAATGTGTCATGCCGAAGAGATAGCTCATGCCGAAAAGCATGATGCCGGTTGCTCCTGCACCGAAAAGAATGTATTTGATGGCGGCTTCCATTTTTCCGACATTGATCTCCTTGCGGACCGGAATCAGGATATAGAGGGAGTATGATGAGAGTTCCATTGCTATAAAAAGAGTAAGAAGTTCGATGCTGCTGACCATCATCATCAGGCCGAGCGAACAGATGCTTAAAAACATGAAAAATTCAGGTTGAAATCTCTCTTCAATACTCTTTAGATTCTGTCCGATAAGGATAATTAGGAAAAGTCCCAAGCTTATGAGGCATTTGAAAATCTGGGAAAAGAGATCAATCCGGTAAGCGTTATAGAAAAGTTCCCCGGTCAGATTGATGGTATAAACTGTAATGATGACCCCGATGCCGGAAAGGATTAAAGCAATCCCCTGGTTCAGCCTTGGAGATGATTTCCACAATGACTGGCAGAAAAATACCAGTGCCGTCAAAAGCAGATAAATTTCCGGTAAAAACAACTCGTAGTTCATTACTATTTATTCCTCATCAAATAATAAACCTACCAAGCAACGTAACTGATCAGAAGTCAGAATTCAGGAGCTGAATCCAGAATAGAAGCAGCGTATGCCGTAAGCTTCCTACGGACTTCTTCAAGTTATTAACTTCAAAGAATCACCTTTATTCTGACTCCTTAATTCTGGCTCCTGACTCCTGAGTAGTTACCTGCTACCTTACCAAGGCAACGGCATTGGCCGCCTGCACCTGTTCCATCAGGTGATTTACGGTTACATGCATTACATTAAGAAAAGGCCCCGGAGCAAAACCGATCCACAAAACAAACAGGGCCAGCGGCGCCAGATAAATTATCTCCCTTAAATTCATATCAGAAAAATGCGAACTCCCTTTTTTGCCCCATGTAATTTTCTGGAGCAGGCGGAGCATGTATGCCGCAGCCAGCACCACACCCGGTATGCTCAACGCGCCTATCAGCTTGTTGCCGGTAAAGGCGCCTATCAGAACCAGCAATTCCCCAACAAAGCTGTTTGTGCCGGGAAACGCCATCGACGAGAGGCAGAAAAAGCCGAAAAATCCTATATAAACCGGCATTATTTTACCGATCCCGGAATTATCAGTTATAAGCCGGCTGTGGCTCCTTTCATAAATAATTCCGACGCAGAGAAAGAGAGCTCCTGTCGTGATCCCGTGATTCAGCATCTGAAGTATCGCTCCTTCAAGGCCATGCGTGTTGAACAGAAATGTCCCGAGAGTGACAAATCCCATATGCGCCACGCTGGAGTATGCTATGAGCCTCTTCATGTCTGTCTGCCCCAGGGCCACATATCCTCCATATATTATTGAAACAATGGATATAATCAGCATGTAAGGGGCGAAATAAAGGCTTGCCTGCGGGGTGATCGGAAGGCAGAAGCGCACAAATCCGTAAGTGCCCATTTTAAGGAGAATGCTGGCAAGCAGCACGCTTCCTGCTGTCGGAGCTTCAACGTGGGCGGCAGGCAACCATGTATGGAACGGAGCCATGGGAACCTTGATGGCAAAAGCGATTCCGAAGGCCAGAAAAATCCAGAACTGGAAGGAGAATGTATATGTGTTAGTCATCAATTGCGGAATGCTGAAAGTACCGGTCTTCAGATAAAGAGCAATCATTGCAACCAGAAGGAATACGCTTCCCGCCATCGTGTAGACAAAAAACTTGATGGAGGCGTAAACTTTTTCAGGGCCACCCCATAATGCTATCAGCAGATACATGGGAACCAGCATGGCTTCCCAGAAAACATAAAAAAGAACAAAATCAAGCGATGAAAAGATGCCTACACAGGCGGTTTCCATCAGTAATATGCAGAATAAAAATTCTCTTACCCGTTTTTCAATATATTTCCAGGAGGCAAGAATGCATATCGGGATGATCAGTGTGCTCAGCAACACCAGGAAAAGGCTGATGCCGTCAATCCCCAGGGTATAATTTATTTGAAAAGCAGGGACCCACGGCGAATGTTCTGCAAACTGGTATTTATAGGTGGCGGGGTCGAAATAAAAATAAAGAGGCAGAGATAGGACAAATACGGCAAGGCTTACTATAAGCGACCATATCTTGGCGGCTTTCTCATTCCGTATCATAAAAAGAATGAATGCGCCGGCAAGAGGCAGAAATATCAGGGTGCTTAAAATTGGATAATCAAGCTGATTTAAAATTAAAAAATCCATCTATTAAAATTTTCCTGAATATTGATGAAAATCGTAAAAAGCAATTTTATGCCGCTTTGCGGCAATCTATATTCGACGAACTCGTTAGAAGTCTTAAATATGCTCTCTTAATTAGCTTTTTGGGGATTTTTAAATCACTTCGCTAAATCACAAGAAGGTTTGGGCTGACGCCCTCAAAGGCTTGTGATTTTTAACGCTTAAGTTCTTTAAAAATCTGTTTCCCAAAAATCTCAAATCCGTTCGCATATGACTTCCAACTGGTTC
>RPRI01000235.1 GCA_003818505.1 Desulfobacteraceae bacterium
TCCGACAAGGGTGTGAAGTTCATCGATAAAAAGAATTATCTCTCCTTCAGCCGTCTCAACCTCCTTGAGCACTGCCTTCAAACGGTCCTCAAACTCACCCCTGTATTTTGCGCCTGCAATCAGAGCGCCCATATCAAGAGCAACAAGACGCCTGTTCTTTAAGCTTTCCGAAACATCTCCTTCAACAATCCTGCGCGCAAGCCCTTCAACAATGGCTGTTTTACCGACTCCGGGTTCACCTATGAGAACAGGGTTGTTCTTTGTTCTTCTTGAAAGCACCTGAACGATACGCCTTATCTCATCATCCCTTCCAATTACAGGGTCAAGTTTTCCAAGCCTGGCAAGATCAGTAAGATCCCGGCTGTATTTATTTAAAGCCTGGTATTTTTCCTCGGGATTAGGATCTGTTATTCTCTGAGTCCCCCTGACATCCACGAGAACCTTCAGAATCGATTCTCGTGTAATATTGTGTCGTTTCAGAATTTTTGCAGCTTCGCCCGAGTTGTCATCTGAAATCGCAAGAAAAATATGCTCGGTGCTCACATATTCATCTTTCATCTTCGAGGCTTCTGAAAATGCCGCATCAAGCACACTTTTTGTCCGCGAAGAAATGCTTGTTTCGCCTGCACCTCTTACCTTCGGCAACCTGTCGATTGAAAGAGCGATCTCTTTTGCAACAGAGTCTGAAGAAGCGCCGAGCTTATTAAGCATGGCCCTGACGATCCCTTCCTGTTCGCTCAGCATTGTGGAAAGGAGATGTTCCGGCTCTATCTGCTGGTTATTATTAGAAGAAGCCATCGAATGCGCATTCTGGATGACCTCCTGTGATTTTATGGTAAATTTATCAAAACGCATAAATGCCTCCTGATTTCATGAAAAAGATTATTCACACAAAGCCACAAATACACGAAGATAAGTGATCTTTGTGTGAGAACGATTTATTGCGAAGTCGTTATTAACCTATAGGATAAACACGGAAAAGCCTATGTCAATCGGAATTACACGTAATATGAAGATGTTGTTATGCAGGAAACCTGGTTAGGCCGCCCTGCATAACAACAGGATAACGATTTGGATTAGTTATAGTTTCGCTGTGCATTTTTCTTTTCAAGCAGCGCCGCGTGTGCTGCAGCAAGCCTTGCAACAGGAACCCTGAAAGGAGAACACGATACATAGGTTAACCCGATCTCGTGGCATATTAAAATTGATTTGGGATCACCTCCGTGCTCGCCGCAAATTCCACACTCGAGATCCGGTTTTACGGATCGCCCTTTCTTTACCGCAATATCCATCAAGGCACCCACTCCCTCCCTGTCTATGGTTGCAAACGGATTGTCCGGAAGAATTCCGGAGCCGAGATACTCGACTAAAAACCCGGATTCGGCATCATCTCTGGATATTCCGTATGTTGTCTGGGTAAGGTCGTTTGTTCCGAATGAAAAGAAAGAGGCATGCTCCGCAATCTTGTCGGCAGTCATGGCCGCGCGCGGAAGTTCTATCATTGTTCCGAATTTGTAATCAATATCCATATCGTTTTCATTCATGACTTTTAATGCTTCGGCTTCAAGTGTTGCGCGCTGAACAATAAGCTCATTAACATGGCTCGTAAGAGGTATCATTATTTTCGGAAAAACCCTTATTCCTTCTCTGGCCACAATACATGCCGCCTCGAAAACGGCTCGAACCTGCATTATGGTAAGATCCGGAATATGTATTCCAAGCCGGACACCCCTCATGCCCAGCATCGGATTGTGCTCATGAAGGCTCTCTACACGTTTAAGAATATTTTCCTTAACTTTAATCTGCTGCAGGAGCTCGTCGATTTCTGAAAGATTTCCGGCATTTTTTATCCGTATCTTCAAATCGGAAAGATCGCGCATCAGATCAACATGGTTCGGCAAAAATTCGTGCAGCGGCGGGTCAAGCAGGCGGATAATAACCGGAAGACCGTCCATGATACGGAACAGGCCTGCAAAATCCTCCCGCTGAAAAGGCAGAATGGCATTGATTGCTTCGCGCCGTTCAATGGGAAAATCGGTCATGATCATTTTCTGAATAAAAGGCAGGCGCTCGGGTTCAAAGAACATATGCTCGGAACGGCAAAGCCCGATGCCTTCCGCGCCGTAATCCCGTGCGCGCTTTGCATCCCTGGGATAATCGGCATTCGCCCAGATGCCAAGCCTCCTGAATCCATCGGCCCAGGAAAGAAGTTTGATAAGCCAGGGATCCTTTATGTCCGGGATTGTCGTAGAAAGTTTGTCAAGATAAACTTCACCTGTTGAGCCGTCAATTGATATCCAGTCTCCTTCATGTATTATAGTATCCTTTACGCTCATCCTGCGCCTGCCAAGGTCTACCATGAGTGAAGACACGCCGACAACTGCGGGCTTTCCGAACTGGCGGGCAACAAGAGCCGCATGGCTTGTGCGTCCGCCGCGTGTGGTTAAAATCCCTTTTGCAGCAAGCATTCCATGAACATCGTCCGGCCGTGTTTCGGGACGTACCATGATAACCTGTTTGCCCTCTTCCCTTGCCCATGTTTCGGCCCGGTCGGCATCAAAAGCGACAACTCCGACAGCAGCCCCGGGAGAGACATTGAGTCCGGTTGCAAGCAGCCTGCTTTCTAATCTTGCGGCATCAACCGCTTTTCTGTCAAACTGGGGATGAAGGAAGAAATCAACCTGCTCGGGGGTAACCCTGAGAACAGCTTCTTCCTTCGTGATAAGACCTTCATCGGCCATATCCACGGCAATTCTCACGGCAGCCTGGGCGGTTCGCTTTCCGTCTCTTGTCTGAAGCATCCATAGTTTGCCTTTTTCCACCGTGAATTCCATATCCTGCATGTCGCAATAGTGTCTTTCAAGGCGGTTTGCAACTTCTTCGAATTCAAGATAAGCTGCAGGCATCTCAGCTTTCATTTCCGAGAGATCCTTGGTCAACCGGATACCGGCAACAACATCTTCTCCCTGGGCATTTAAAAGATAATCTCCCTCTATCTGCTTTTCACCGGTAGAACCGTTTCTGGTCATCGCAACTCCTGTTGCGCTGTCATTTCCCATATTGCCGAAAACCATGGTAACTATGCTTACCGCAGTCCCAAGATCATGAGAAATGCCTGCCGCGTTCCTGTAATCAACAGCTCTCTTCCCGTTCCAGCTCTTGAAAACAGCTTCGGTTGCGAGGCTCAGTTGTTCATACGGATCTGTAGGAAAATCTCTTTGCGCCTGTCTTCTGAAAATTCTTTTGAAGTCTTCCGTGACCTTTTTCCATGCATCGGCAGAAAGCTCTGCATCGCTTCCGACCTTAGCTGCCGCTTTTGCCGCTGAAATCACTTCTTCGAATTTTTCATCAGGTATTCCCATTACCACGCTTCCGAACATCTGTACGAGGCGTCGATACGAGTCGTATACAAACCGTTCGTCCTTTATAAGTCCTGACAAACCTATCGCCGTTTGATCATTCAGACCGATATTAAGCACGGTATCCATCATGCCCGGCATTGAGAATTTCGCACCAGACCGGCAGGAAACAAGCAGAGGATTATGCGGATCTCCGAATTTTTTTCCTGTTGCAAGCTCTATCGTTTTCAGGGCCTCTTTTTCCTGCTCCCACATCCCATCCGGGAAAGCCCCTCCTTCAGCCAGATATGCATTACAGGCCTCTGTCGTCACTGAAAAACCGGGTGGTACAGGAACTCCTATGCGCGCCATTTCAGCAAGGTTCGCGCCTTTTCCTCCGAGCAAGCCCCTTACATCATCCCAGTTTCCGCCGACATACTTCTCGGCAAGATCAACTTCATTAAACAGGTAAACCCACTTTCTGGACATTGTGATCACCTCACGACTTTCGACTCTCTTTGCCGCAATAAGGACAAAATGTAAAATTTTTCTTTAATGTTTTTCCACAATTGCCACACAGCGTTTCATTATCGCCCGGAAAAGATTCATGCCCGTACCCGAATTCTTTTACTTCCTGTTCGCACTTGTCGCACATAAGGAATGTTTCGCCTTTTTTTACCCTTAAAAGCGGAACAAAAAAGAGGCTGAAATAATGATCCACCCGCTTGTAGCGTGCCCGGGCCAGACCGCAGACCGGGCATAACTGGGGTTTTTCATCAACTATTGTCGTTTTCGGGGAGACCCCGGCTATAAGAAACATCGCTTAAAAGGCCCTTGGCTTGCAGATAATTTCCCTGATTCGCATATTAAACATGTCCGACTGGTTTGCGGGCTTGAGCACCAGAGCTGAATCAGCCCCCTTGTTTGTTCCACCAACGGCAATGATGTCTTGACCGGAGAGAGCTCCGGCGTCAGCCGCCATTATGGATATCTCAACCGCGACTTTCACTCCCTGCCCGAACAGCCTTAGAGTTTCGGCTATAAGAAGAGCGGGGTAAAGACCGCCGTATTTTTTGGCAATCGACCTTTCAACTCCGGATAAGGCATGTGTTGCCGAAACAATAATAGCCCCATTATCCACAAGATATTTTCTAACGGAATCAAGCATAACAACTTCAAAAGGCGCTTCAAAACCGCAATGGTACGAGACAATAACCACTTTAAACCCTTTAAATATCTCAAGAGCTTTTTTTGCAGTATCTCCTTTGGAAGATGCGACAGCCACCTCTTTTATCCCTAAAGCCTTTCCACGCACATACGCAAGCTTAAGCGTCTGTTCCGTATTGATTTTTCCCGGTTTATCAAAATACATGTTGACCTCCTGCGTAACATATTGTTGAACATATATTGATAATATCTTTTTCAGTCAATATCTTGTTTGACGGCAAAGTAAAAAGTCATTCTGCTTTGTTGCGCTTCATCTTTCATCATTGCAGCGTACTTCTGTGTACGCTTCATTCCTCAAGATTTGCGCGCCTTGCATACTGGACTTTTTACTTTGCCGTCCATAATCTGCCTTTTTTAGAGAGTATTTTGTTTATATATACGGCTAATTTTTCAAGGAGATTTATATGGACGAGAATCAGCTTGAAATACTTGATATTTTAAGAGATATACTAAAAGTCAATTCGATAATTGCAACCGAACTGATACAGCTTGTTGAAAATTCAAGCGCGCAATTAAGGGGAGAAATCCCCGGTTCCTGTAAAACCGCCCACATGGAATTGAGAAAGGATATTGTAAGAATTGCAGAAAAATGGAATAAAGGGTGCGAAGTTCTACGCGCCCATAATATAAGACACGAATGACGGCTTCGTAAAAAGTCCCTCTGCGGCGTTGTGCTTCATTCTTCGTCATTGCGGCGTACTAACATGTACGCCTAATTCCTCAGAATTCGCACGCCTTGCATATGGAGCTTTTTACTTTGCCGTCTGAAATTGGATTTTTAGCAAGCCGGCATATATTGAACCGAAACAGCGAGCGCTAACCCCGCTGCTTGCAGCGGGGTTAGCGAGCGAACAAAAAACAGACACTATTCCCTACGGTCGAAGATTCCCCGTAGCTTGCTGCGGGGAGCTTCAATTCATACACTTGAGAAAGGGAGGCTTAAAGGTGATCATAGATTTTCATACGCATATTTTTCCGGCAAAGATATCAGAAAACAGAGAAAAATATTTTACATCCGAACATGCTTTTAAACTCCTCTACACATCTCCGAAATCGAAATTGGTCGGAGCTGAAAGACTGATAGAGGTCATGGATGAAAGCGGTGTAGATAAATCTGTCATTTTCGGTTTTCCATGGCAAAATGAAGAAACTTTCATTATGCACAATGATTATATAATTGATTCTGTTCGAAAACATTCCGACCGCCTTATAGGGTTCGCTTGTTTTGATCCGTTTAACAAGGCAACCGGAAGAGAGGCCGAAAGATGCGTTGAAGGAGGGTTATCGGGAATAGGTGAGCTTGCCTTTTACACATCAGGCATAGATGAAGAATCATTGAAAAGATTAAGCCCCATAATGGAGCTTTGCAGAAAAAAAGGCCTTCCCGCGTTAATCCATACGAACGAACCGGTGGGCCACAATTATCCGGGAAAAACTCCTAATACATTTCTTGAAATATACAACCTTATTAAAAGATTTCCAGATAACAAGATAGTTCTTGCCCACTGGGGCGGAGGAATTTTCTTTTTCAATCTTCTGAAAAAAGAAGTGAAAGAGAGCATGAAAAACGTATGGTTTGACACGGCCGCATCCCCGTTTCTATATGATCCGAAAGTATACAGGCAGGCAACAGAGATCATCGGCGCAGATAAGATCCTTTTCGGCAGCGACTTTCCTCTCCTGAAGCCATCAAGATATTTCGCTGAGCTTGAAGAAGCAGGGCTTGAAAAAGAAGATATCATAAAGATATGCGGGAAAAACGCAGCAAAGCTGCTTCAGAAATCATCAAGTTCAGAGACCTTTATCTTAGGAAACAATTAAAGCGTCCTCCGAGATGTGATATGGTTAAGTTACCAAACAAGAACCTTACACATAAAAGGAGGACGCCATGAAAAAAGTAACAAAATTTGCTAAAAAAGTAAATGAACAAGTGAAAGAAACCGTTTTGGATAAAGCATCCTGGGTTATTGGTATTGACATTGGTAAAGAGAATCTTTCCTGTGCCCTTATGGACATAAACAAAACTCTGGTATGCCGTTTTGAAGCAGAAGGCTCTCTTGACGGATATCAGGACATCCTGGATCGTGTGAAGCGAGAAACCAGAGGGAATGGAAAAGTCGTTTTTGCTATGGAGCCTACGGGACATTACTGGATGGTTTTGGGGCAGTTTTTTGAAGATCATAATCAATCTTATGTGCTGATTCATCCTCTCGTCGTTGCCCGGA
>RPRI01000236.1 GCA_003818505.1 Desulfobacteraceae bacterium
GGGATATCAGGGATGTTGAGAGGATGATGAAAGCTTTAATAAAATCATTGGAAAACAAACACTTGAACCCTTGACCCCTCGAATCCTGGAACCCTTTCTCCCAACTAATTGGGAGAAGAACCACCAATTATTACATGCCTGCGTCCGCCCCGGAAAGCCTCTTGAAAGAGAGTTGCTTTTTTCCCGGTTTGGGTATAGAGACCTTCTGTCTTATTAATATAATTTTCGAGAGGGAGGTTTTTATAAATGCCTGAATTAGCCTATGTTAACGGTAGTATTATGCCGATAGAGGATGCTGTTGTACCCATTGAAGACCGGGGGTACCAGTTCGGTGATGCGGTTTACGAAGTTATTGCGAGCTATAAAGGAAAACTATTCTGTTTTAATGAACATTTTGCCAGGCTTGACCGCTCAATGAAAGAACTTCATTTTCAAGAAGTTCAGGTCGACGAAATCAGGAAGGCGGCTGTTGATCTTTTTTCAATGGCAAAGATTGAGCGTGCCGCGGTTTATATTCAGGTTTCAAGAGGTGTTTCCCCGAGGAATCACTCTTTCCCCTCAAATGTGCCGGTTCAGGTTGTTCTGACCGTCAGAAAGATAGTGGAAAAGAAGCCGTCTGTAAGGGAAACGGGTATTTTCGCAATCACCGTTGAAGATTTTCGCTGGGGCCGCTGCGACATAAAGACTGTCCAGCTTCTGCCCAATGTGCTTGCGAAGCAGAGTGCTTTGGACGCCGGATGCTATGACGCAATTTTTGTTACAAAAGAGGGGATTGTCCGCGAGGGAACCAGCTCTAATCTGTTCATCTTAAAAGGAGGTGTGCTGAAGACCCACCCGATCACTCCCAATATATTGTCCGGTATTACACGGTTACTGGTTCTTGATATATGCCGCGAGAAACAATATCCGGCGGAAGAATGCTTTTTCGATAAAAGCGAGCTTTATGAGGCGGATGAAGTATTTCTGACGGGAACCATAACCGAAGTGCTTCCTGTTGTGAAGATAGACGGACGGACTGTTGGTAACGGCAAGGTCGGGCCTGTAGCAAGGGTGTTGCAGGAAGGCCTTCTTGGAAAGTTGAAAAGCAAATAGAATATAAAGGTCAGTGGTGATGATCATGAGCGGAATGACCGCCCGCAATGATATAAACGGCTTCACCGGAACCGGTATTCTCCAGAAAAGCGGATATTTCACCGGTGAAATGAAAGGCGCTTCCCTGTTCCAGCCGTAAACTGATATCACCGGTTATGGCAAGATCGCCTTTCACGGCCAGGATGATCTCCTCGTGGCCTTTACCGGGTTTGATCAATCGCCCTTTTTCACCAGGCTTCAGGATTCCGTAAATCATGTAGCAGGCATGGCTGCCCGTATCCTCAAGGCCCAGAACGTATTCTCCGTTTTGGGATGAAAGCGCCCGGGTTCGAACGTCAATTTTTTTCATTATCATTGTTCCTTTAATGTGTTTAATAGAAAAATTACATGAATCCGTTCATGACCCAGCCGGTCAAACGCGCTCTTCCTTTAAGATCGGCCTGCAGGGTTTTAGGATTCTGTTCACCATTACCGCTGCTTGTGGCCGGGATCTTCAATGCAGAATGAGTGGCAGCAGTTATCATTAGGGTCCCGGGTAATATCTGTTTTTTTCAGATATTTCTTAATCATGCAGGATATCTCAGCGAAAAATTATCCTGATATTCCGTAATAACAGCACATGACCGGGTCGGGCGCCAATGGATCAGGGGCGCGAAACCGGCAGCCTCCCCTGCATTCATCCAGCGCTGAGCAGCTGCTGCATTCAAGCCGGCTCAAAGGAATATGTTCCATTTTCAGCCAGCATTCCTTTAATCCTATGCGGGCATCTCCTATGGGTTTATCTCTGTAAAATCCGCATTTGACCGCCCGGCAGTCAGGCATGATCGTCATAAGATGTCTGCCGCAGGCATATCCTTCCGATGCTCCGTGATATCCGCCCCCGAACGCGTAATCCAGAAAAGGCACAGCTTCCTTATTGGAAACAACCAGTTCCCTGTGAGCCTCCAGGGCGCCGCTGACGGACATCACATCGACCCCCCATTCAACTGCGCCTATATCCCGGATAAAATCCTTCATGCGTTCAAACTCATCCAGATTTTCCCGGTGGATCATGGTCGAAACGGAAACGGCCGTCCCGGCCTGGCAGGCCATGCGAATTCCTGCTATTGTCTTTTCAAAGGTACCGGAACCCCGAAGAGCTTCGTGCCCTTTTCTCCATCCGTCCAGGCTGAACTGGATCTCGTCGACATTCAACCATGATATGTTGCCTGAATCAATCAGCGTTCCATTTGAAAACAATACCCTGCGGACCCCGGTATTTTGGGTGCGAGCGATATATTCTTTCAAATTTTTGTACAGAAGCGGCTCGCCTCCGGAAATCAGAAGCCTGATGCCGCCCATGTCGGCAAATGCCTGTGTGATATTTACAGCATCGGAGAGGATCATTTCGCCGGATCCGGGAGATCCAAGATAGCAGTGGGCGCATCTGAGGTTGCATTTGTTTGTCAACTGGAGCTCAAGATATCTTAATGAAGGCGCTACGTTCATGTTGACACTGACATCAACATGGTTAGGATCCGGAAGCGCTTCCAGCAGTTCTTCTTCCAGGCAATACTCAACAAAATCGCTTTCGGATGACAGCTCTTCCCCTCTTGCCGTGCCATCGCACCTGAGAAAAAAACCAACCGCCTTTTCATCTATCTCGTAAAGTTCGTCATTTGTAATATGATAGATAAACTGCTGCTCCAGTTTCTTCAATGCCGCTTTTGGGTGAAGACGAAGATAAGCCCTGCGCCAGTTCCGGATATTCATAATCCTTTCTCCAGGCCGGGCATGTCGATGAGCCCGTTTTCCATTAACAGGGTCAGCAGGATGAAACCGCCGCAGGGTTCAATCCCGGCTTCAGATCTTGCGGGCTCTTCCGACATGAAATCACAATCTTCAGCCCGGAAAGGGCATGTTGCACAAATGTATCCTGCCAAAATTTTTGCATACTTTTGCCATAAGAGACAATTTTTATCAAAATGTGGGAGCCCGTTCATATCGATCTGTCCAAGTAAAACAAGTTTTTCGACTACTTCTGCTCCACGACAGGCCATTTCCTCTTTTTGCCCTTCTTTAAAAAAGATGCAGTAATGGCGGCACACATAATCCTTGAAGTCTTTTTTAGCCATATTCTAATGTATTTTATGACCCCCTGAAATAAACATGGCCTGTATATAATTTTCTTATACACAGGCCATTCTTTAGGGCTAACAACCGGTTAACAGGAACGTTTGCATTTGCACAGTCCGGTTGCGATTTTCCTGACTTTTTTAATTTTCATTTGCGCCTCCTCTTTCTTCATGAAAGAATTAAGTTGGTGTTCTGGCCGATCCCTGATAACTGAAAAACAGATCAGCAGGAATGCTTACATTTACACAGACCGGTCGGTGTTTTCCTGACTTTTTTAATTTTCATCTGCACCTCCTCTTTCTTCTTGAAAGAATTAATTAGGTGATTCCATATGGCAAACCAAACAGTATGATCATATGGCATTTGTTCTATTTATACACTAATCATTAAAATCAATCAATTTTTTTCTTAAGCTTAAAGTCAAAATATCTTGACCGGGATTAACGGGTATGTAAAGTATCGATCAAACAGCAAAAAGGTTTCGGTATAAGAAATGGATAAAACTGCTCCCGGCGGGGTTTATCTCTGCCAGGTAAACGAGAATGTAGCCTGCGGCGCATGCTGCGGTTTATATAATGTTCCGGATTTATCCCGCGAAAGACTAAGCCGGATGCTTTCCGAAAGAACGGAGGCGTTTATGAAAGTTCCGCGTGAAATAGACGCCATTTTAGAGTTCGGGAAGGATGTATCCCCCGAGGAAAATTCAAAGCGGCCCTTTCCGGAATTCCATCACTGTCCGTATATAGGACTTATCGGGAAAAAGAGGATGCGTCCCGGATGCCTTCTGCATCCTGAGTCCTGCGGTAACAATGGTATCGACTACAGGGGTCTTAGTTATTACGGAAGCATGACCTGTAATATCTATTTCTGTCCCTCCTACACAACACTTCCTGAAAACCACAAGAGAATCATCAGAGAATCTTCACAGGACTGGTATTCCTACGGGCTTATAATAACCGAAACAGCGCTTATAGATTCCTTTTTATCCGAAATTGAACGCCGCGCAGGAAAGATGGCGTTCGAAAAAAATATCTGTGTGAATCAAGATGTTACAGCTGCAGTAAGAGAATTTATTAATTTAAAGATCTCCTGGCCTTTCAGGCCTCAGTCGGTTACGCCCGCAAATTATTTCTTCAAAGACAGGCTTTATGAGAAAAAGAAAGTGGATTATGCCTGTGTAAATGCTGAATCTGTCCCCTGTTGCCATGATACAATTTTCAGGGAATTCGGTTCATGCTTCAGGTCTGATGAAGATGTCCGGAAAGCAGTCATTATTATCGAGTCGATCATGAAACGATTGCAAAAGGGAGCTGATGATCATGAGCATTTCTGAAACAAAAGAGTTGATGAATACAGCCCTCGGCATAGAGAAGGCGGATCTTGTAGTGTTAAACGGAACACTCCTTAATGTTTATACCGGCGAGTTCATTGATAAATGTTCCGTTTCCGTTAAAGGCGAAAAAATTGCATATGTCGGGGGAAGTCCTGAAGACGGTATCGGGAACGAAACGATTGTAATAGATGCGGCCGGCAGGACAATCATTCCCGGATTTATTGACGGGCATGCTCATATTGCATGGCTTTATAATATATCCGAATTTTTAAAATATGTGATACCCGGAGGCACCACGACTATAGTCACCGAATCGATGGAGATCTTCCCGGTTTCGGGATATGCCGGTCTTCTCGATTTCCTCGATTCACTGCAGGACCAGCCGGTCAAAATATTTGCAACAGCCCCGGCGATGGTTTCGATAAGCGGTTCGGCCCGGGGTGTTCCCGGAAAAATGATAAGGAAGATTCTCGCAAGAAAGGATATCCTGGGCCTGGGCGAAACATACTGGCAGTCTCTTTTGCATGATCCGGATTACCTTCTTTCTTCTTTTGAGGAAACACTTGCCGCAGGTAAAAAACTGGAGGGCCATTCCGCCGGGGCAGGCGAAAAGAAGCTTTCCGCATATGTGGCTGCCGGTATAACGTCATGTCACGAGCCGATAAATGCAAAGGAAGTAACGGAGAGGCTGAGGCTCGGTCTTTGCGTCATGATAAGAGAGGGGAGCATAAGGCGGGATCTTGAAACGATTTCGCGAATAAAAGAAACAGGCATCAGCCTGAGAAGACTTGCCCTTGTGACTGACGGGGTTACCCCGAAGGATCTTATCGAAAAAGGCTACATGGAGTATGTTGTGCAGAAAGCCATAGACTGCGGCTTTGATCCTGTGACTGCCGTTCAGATGGCTACCCTTAATGTCGCCGAACACTTTTCGATCGATAACATCGTTGGAGGGATAGCTCCGGGCAGATACGCCGATATGCTTATTCTTCCGGGCCCGCGGATAATCAGGCCTGATTATGTCATAAGCAAGGGTAAGATCTTAGCGGAAAAGGGAAAACTTCTTTCATCACCCAGGGAACACAGGTTTTCAGAAGAAAGCAGAAACAGCATTAATCTTCCGCGGAAACTGAAAGCAGACGATTTTGAAATATTGTGTAAAAAAGAGGCGGGAGAGACTGAAGTGAGGGTTATAGATCAGATAACCGGTCTTGTAACAAAGGAGGCAAGAGTCGTTCTTCCTGTTAAGGAGGCAAAGATAAACGCGGATACAAGCATAGATGTAATCAAAGTTGCAGCGATAGATAGAAAGAACAATACCGGCAAAATTTTTACAGGTCTGCTGAGAGGTTTCAAAATGAAATCAGGCGCTATTGCTTCGAGCGCAGCGTGGGATACGTCGGATATAATTGTTGTAGGCGCAGATGATTCTGATATGGCTTTTGCCGTGAACAGAATTAAGGAAATTCAGGGCGGCTGCATAGTGTGTGACAGTGGAAAAATTTTAGCGGAACTTCCGCTTCCGATCTTTGGAATAATATCCGATACTCCGGCCGGTACTCTTGCGGCGCAGATGGAAGAAGTAAACAAAGCGGCAGCAGCTCTTGGTATCCCCTTTTCAGATCCCATGCTGACTCTTGTAACACTTACCGGTGCAGCTATTCCATATCTCAGGATATGCGAGGAAGGGTTGGTGAATCTGAAGGACGGAAAGCCTGTGAGCCTCTTTGTTTGACAGATTCCGCCGGAACATAATTCTGACCGTGAGCCTGTAACAAATCTTCCTGGTTCTTCTCCCAATTAGTTGGGAGAAAGGGTTCCAGGATTCGAGGGGTCAAGGGTTCAAGTGTTTGTTTTCCAATGATTTTATTAAAGCTTTCGTCATCCTCTCAAACTCCCTGATATCCCTTAGAAGTCCTGAAATACTTTCAGTATCAAGATAGCCCAGGTCTCCGGATAATAGCATCTGAGTCTCAAGTTCACACGTTGATCCATAGGCAATATATAATGAACGTAAATATTCAGAGGGGTCGTTTTCCTGCCATACCCTTCCGCAACATTACCGGGAATCTATAAAGCCGCTCTTCTCATTTGTGAAGTCAAAGAAAAATCCTCAATTTTAGGGAACATTTTCGTTGTCTTATAAATTGCCGGGCACAGTTGATATGACTTTATGCCAAACTTTTAATTCTTTA
>RPRI01000237.1 GCA_003818505.1 Desulfobacteraceae bacterium
TCCTGATAATGATATTTGCGTCTCTAATTCACACGTAGAACCGTAGGCTATATATAATGATCTTAAATAGTCCGGGGTTGTTTTTCTCCCATACCCTTCTGCAATATTGCTCGGGATAGACAGGGCAGCCCTTCTCATTTGGGAGGTTAAGCCGAATCCCTCATTTTTTGGGAACGCTTTAGTTGCTTTATAAATCGTCAGACATAGTTGATAGGACTTTTGCCAAACCTTTAATTCTTTATAATTTTTCAGCATTGAGCGTTTAAACTTCACTACGTGTCACTTGAACCCTCGAATCCTTGAACCCTCGAATCCTATAGGATCACCAACTAATTTGGAGATGATCCATATTTTGTAACTGCTCAGGTTGTTCAGGTTACAGCCCGGCAGTATACAGTCTGAGAGATCTTCCAAGAAACCTTCTAAGAAAGCTCTGCAATATCCCTGCCAGCCCCAAAGGGCATGATAAAGCTCTCTCTAACCCCCATGTCCGGGGCGGGTACAGAAAAGCATGAGAATACAGGCGCCAGGAGTCAGGAGCCGGAATAACCATGATATTGTTTTTCTTCTGTATTCTCATATAAACAGTCAGGACAGTTCCCTGTATTTTCTTAAAAGGGAGTGAATTGCAAATTGCCTTTTGCCGTAAAGTCGGATATAGGTAAAGCATAAAATGGGAGACAAGACGCTTTGGTGTGAAAAAGTGGTAATAGTAGAGAATTCAAGGGGTCGAGGGGTCGAGCGAGAAGGAATAGGATTCGAGCGAATAAAAATAGGATTCGAGGATTCAAGTTGTTCCATCAAATCCTGTAAATCCTGTCCGATAAGTTTTTAAAAAAACAAGGCCTTCAGACAGGATTAACAGGATGGACAGGATTTTGCCGGCCGGCCGGAAGCCGGACAGGCAATAAGCCATCGCCTGCGGCGAGGGAGGGCAATCCGGTGGAGAGAGAAGACTTGACCCACAAAGTGATCGGCTGCGCTTACCAAGTTTATAACGACTTAGGATTTGGATTTTTGGAAAGTGATGTCAAACGCAAGTATCGTACACCGAAGGAAAAGCAATAAGTCGCGAAGCGGGCACTTGTTTATTTCAGGCCGCTCTTCCGGAGCGGCCTGATAAATCATCTTGTAAATCCTGTAAATCCTGTCAAATGAGTTTTTGTGTGAGGAACCAATAATAAATGGTCGAAAGCATCAAGATAATATCCCCGCGAGGAGAAAGTGTCGGAGGGTTTTTTAACCCGGTCCGGATCATGGCGCATCTCTGGAAATACCGGGACCTTATAAGACAGTTGACATGGCGTGAGGTTGTGGGGCGCTATAAGGGATCATTTATCGGTCTGGGATGGTCATTTATTCAGCCGTTGATCATGCTGTGTGTTTACACCTTTGTCTTTTCCGTAATCTTCAAAGCCAGGTGGGGTGTCGGGCCCGGTGAAGGCAAAGCCGCTTTTGCCCTTGCCCTGTTTATGGGATTGATTACCTTCAGTATTTTTTCAGAGGTGGCAAATTCGGCCCCATTCCTGGTTCTGGGCAACGCGAATTATGTCAAGAAGGTGGTTTTCCCTCTGGAGATTCTTCCCCTTGTGAGGCTGTTGAGCGCCATGATCAATGCTGCTTTCAGTCTGGTGGTGCTGTTTGCCGGAATTCTCATCATCAATCATTTTATCCACAAGACGGCGCTCCTGCTTCCGCTAATATGGTTGCCGATGATGATGTTTACGCTGGGTTGCGGCTGCTTTCTGGCCTCTCTTGGAGTATTTGTAAGAGACACGGGAGCCGTCATCGGGGTCTTGACCACAATGCTTTTCTTTCTTACCCCGATCTTTTACCCCATAAGCGCCGTGCCTGAACAGTTTCGTATTTTTTGCCGGATAAACCCGATTGCCATATTTGTGGAGGATGCCCGCAGGGTTGTGCTGTGGGGCCTTTTCCCGGACTGGCCCTGGTTTTTTTTCGGCATGGCCTTGTCCGTAGCGGTGTTTATTTTAGGCTTTGTCTGGTTTATGAAAAGCAAGAAGGCCTTTGCGGATGTGATATAGGGGCAAAGGGGCAGAGGCACAAAGAAAAATGAAAACGTACAGAGATTTACAGGTCTGGCAAAAATCAATGACTTTAGTTACTGAAACATATAAGATTTCTAAAGGATTTCCAAAGGATGAAGCTTACGGATTGACTTCTCAAATGAGACGTTGCGCAATTTCAATTCCCAGCAACATGGCAGAAGGTTATGGTCGAAATTCGACTAATAAGTATCTTCATTTCCTGCGAATTGCAACAGGTTCTCTCTATGAATTACAAACCCAGATGGAAATTTCCATGAACCTGTGTTATTTGCATAGGAGTGAATTTGATAATCTTTATGAATTATGCCGGGAAATAGAACGAATGCTGAGCAGTTTAATCAGGAAGCTGAGCAGAGAATAAGCCCTTAAACTTTGTGCCTATGTGCCTTTGCCCCTTTGTAGTTACTGTTTTTTTAATTCCGGGAAGAGTGTATGTCCAGTAATTTTGCAGTTTGCGCCGACAATTTAGGCAAATGCTACCAGATTTATGAGCAGCCGCTGGACCGGCTGAAACAATCTCTCTGGCGGGCGCGAAGGCGGTTCTATCGGGAGTTTTGGGCCCTTAGGGATTGCTCATTTGAAATCAGGAAAGGAGAAACTGTCGGGATCATCGGATCCAACGGGTCCGGGAAATCAACATTGTTGCAAATCATCTGCGGCACGCTGAATCCGACCGAGGGTCAACTGGAGGTAAGCGGCAAGATTGCCGCTTTATTAGAGTTGGGCTCGGGATTCAATCCGGAGTTCACGGGGCGCGAAAATGTCTATATGAGCGCGGCCATTATGGGTATTTCCAGGGCGGAGATAGAATCACGATATGATGCGATTGCCGCCTTTGCCGATATCGGCAGTTTCATTGAACAGCCGGTCAAGATGTATTCCAGCGGAATGTATGTCCGGCTGGCATTTGCTGTCGCGGTAAATGTATCCCCGGATATCCTTGTGGTGGATGAAGCGCTTTCCGTGGGGGATGCCCGTTTTCAGCAAAAATGCATGGCGAGGATAAGAAGGTTTTGTCGTACCGGCACGGTGATTTTTGTGTCGCATGATACGGCTGCCGTAACGGAGCTGTGTTCCCGGGCCATCTGGATCGAGTCGGGAAGTATTAGAATGGATGGACCTCCGAAGTTTGTTGTGGAGAAATATCTTCAATTTATGTATGAAGGAAACAGTAGCTTTGAGGCGCCGGTCATAAAAAGCGACGGGGATTTTCAGCGTGATTTTGATACAGGCGGATTTACTCCGGTAGGAGAAGATATAAGACAGTTTGGGGATCGCCGGGTTACCATAGAGGCGGTGCGGCTTGTTTCGCAAGGATCCGGAAACGGCGTCGTTTATGCGGGGCAGGCGTGTGAGATCGGCATGACGCTGCATGCTCATAACGACATTGCAAACCCAATAGTCGGCTTTATCGTAAAGGACCGTCTCGGCCGGGAAATCCTCGGCGACAATACGGATTTAATCAGAAAGGAACTCCCTTCCTTGGCGAAGGGCCGTAGATATGTGATAACTTTTAAAATGGATGCGTGGCCAAATCTCCTTGAGGGGGAATATTCGTTAACTGTAGCCATAGCAGACGGCGCATTGGATGACCATATGCAATGTCATTACCTGCATGATGCCGTGATCTTCAAAAATATTCCTGTCAGGATGCCCGGTGGGATTCTTTCCGTTCCGAATACAAAGGTCGGATTTTTTCAGGAGGAGAGTTGACGTGCATAAAAGTTCTCTGGATAAAATGCTGGCTTTCAGAAAGAAGTATCTGGAGGGCAGGCAAAATGTGCCGTTATTAATTCTTGATCTCGGAAGCCTTGACGTAAACGGTTCTTACAGGGGATATTTTGAGTCTCCTTCCTGGACATACCGCGGGATCGATATGGCAGCCGGCAGGAATGTGGACATTGTTCTTCAAGATCTCTATAGCTGGCGTGAAATAAAATCAGCTTCGGCCGATGTCATGATCTCGGGGCAAGCGTTCGAACATATCGAATTCTTCTGGCTGACCATGCTGGAAATTGCCAGGGTTTTAAAACCGGATGGATTATGTTGCCTGATAGCTCCCTCCGGCGGTCCCGAACATCGTTACCCGGTGGACTGTTGGCGTTTTTACCATGATGGGTTTGCTGCTCTTGCCCGTTTTGCTTCTCTGAAAGTTTTGGAGATTTATTCGCAAAACGGAACAACCGGCTATGATGACGGAAGCGACATATGGCAGGATATAGTTTTGGTGTGCCGGAAACCCGTTTTACCAAAAGTATCTTTGTGGAAAGAGGATTTCAGACATCGCCTTTTGCATAAGTTATTGAGGTAACATATGAGAAAGGCTTGGTCCTGTGTATTTTTAACCGGGAGAATGATGTGATGAACAGACCATTCAACCTGCTGGATTACAGCATTGCTTTTTCTACACCGCGGAGAATTACGGATGTGGCAAGCTGGCATTTGCATATTCCCTTTGCCTTCGTGATTATGGCAATGCTCAAACCGAAACAATTTGTGGAGCTTGGGACCCATAAGGGGGATTCATACTGCGCATTCTGCCAGGCGGTGGAGGAGCTTTCCTTGAATACTACCTGCCATGCCGTGGATAGCTGGCAGGGTGATGAACATGCCGGCTTTTACGGCGCGGAAGTGCTGGAGGAGCTGCGGGCTTATCATGACCCCTTATACAGCGGTTTTTCAAGCCTGCTGAAATGCCTTTTCGATGATGCCCTGGAGTATTTTCCCGAGGGTTCCATCGACCTCCTCCATATTGACGGCCACCATACCTATGATTCCCTGAGACATGATTTTGAATCATGGTTGTCAAGGATGAGTAAAAGAGGGATCATGCTTTTTCATGATACCAATGTCCGGGAGCGGAAATTCGGCGTCTGGCAGATGTGGAACGAGATTTCAAGTCAATACCCGGGCTTTGAGTTCAAATTCGGCAATGGTCTGGGTATTCTTGCCGTTGGCGGGCAAATGGGGGAAGATGTGCGGGCTTTTTTGGAATATGGGAAAGAACATGAGACCGTTCTTTCCAGGTTCTTTTATCATCTGGGAACAAAAATTGAACTGGACCTTCAAAAGGATACTCTTTCAAAACAAGTATATCAGTTGGAAAATACATTGCTGGTCCGCGATAAGGAGGCCGAAGAGCGGTTAAGGCGGAATGCGGCCATAATCGAAGAAAAGGATCGTCAGTTGCGGGATCTCCAGGCTGCCCAGGATCGCCAGTTGAAGGAAATAGTGACTCTTCTCGAAGAGAAAAATCTTCAGCTGGATGAAATACATGCCTCAAAAGGATGGCGATGGTTAACTCGTTATAGAAAAATGAAAGCATTCTTCGCTTTCTGATGTCTATCTCTTTATTGACGGTCAGGAGGCGTTCTTAAGGTTTCGTAATAATTTCTTGCGAAACCGCATAACCGATTACCATAGCCGGCCTCAAAGGGCATGTTATGCAACGGTCTTAAAAAAAGGGAGATCCGGGAGAGGATGTCGAGACTAGTAAAACTGTGGACCGCGGTGGTCTTCTTCGCGCTTGTGCTGTGCTTCGGAATCGGGGAGGTGCTGGCGCGACTGGCTCACGTGCCGGTATTCCAGGTACAGCATACGGAGCAGTCCACAAGATGGGCCGTGCGGGATCCCATCCTGGGATGGCGGAACAATCCCGGAGTCCACCCTGCGCACGAAGGGCCGCGTGAACAGATGACTATTCTTCCCGACGGCTCACGCGCAACCGGGACTCCAGCCGACGCCGACGGCCCGATAGTCATCGTTATCGGCTGCTCATTTGTTGAGGGCTATGGAGTGCGCGATGACGAAACCTTTGGATGGATACTGCAGCAAAGATTTCCCCGCGCGCGGATCATGAACTTCGGAACGCCGGGATATGGCACGTACCAGTCTTTGCAGTTGCTCCGTGAGGTTGTCGATCAGCGTCACATCCATCCGGATCTGGTGATCTATGGATTTGTTCCCTTCCATTCCGAACGCAACGTCCTCACATACTTCATGCTCGACGCATTTCGCTCGTTTGGCGGTCAGCGCTTTTCACCTCCTCATGTCGAATTGCGCAACGGACGGCTTGAGGCATTTCCTCCGTTCGTAGTCCCCAATTGGCCGTTTGAAGAATACTCGGCGCTTATCACGCTTCTCCATCGGACGGAACTGAAATACAGGTTGAGGAACCGCGAAAAGGATCAGGCGCAAGTCACCGTTCTTCTGCTTCGCCGGATGCAGAAGTTCCTTGCGGGAAAGAACGCGCGTCTTCTGGTCGCAACCATTGCGGATTACGGACCGCCCGGGCCGGAAGAGCATCGGCTCATGAGCGATGGGATGCGAACCGCAGGGATCGAGGAACTGGATGTGGTTTACCGAGGAGGTGAAACACGCCCGGAGAAGCTCCGGGTCGGCGGAAATGGTCATCCCGGAGCCCTGATTCACGGATGGTGGGCGGAGAAGCTGGGCGCATGGCTGGAGCGGCAGAAATTCCTGCAGCCCGAGCAGTAATAGATTTATTATTAGAAGTCGTTTCAAAACCCCGCCTGAGGTCTGATAGCTGTGTTGCAAGCCTCTTCAAAATGCTCACATACTACCGTGTATGCTGCGCTTTTTCATCGGCTTGCGCCTTGCTCTCA
>RPRI01000238.1 GCA_003818505.1 Desulfobacteraceae bacterium
ATCCTATAATCTGGGCGGTCTTGAGGTTGATGGCAATCCGCGGGGGATCTTCAAAAAACTGATCAAGATCGCGGGGTTTTGCCCCATTAAATATTCTGGCTATGGTTTCCGCATGAAAACGGGCGACGTATTTGAATCCTGCCCTTGCAATACTCAGCAATACGCCATGTTTTACTTCATCGGTTCCGAGCTGTGAGAAAGTTGGTATTTTGCGGCGCATGAAAGGAGCCAGTAATGTATCCATCTTCTGAAGTGATACACCACGATGAACAGTTACATAAACAGCATCAACTTTCGGGGCAAGTTCTTCGTGACATTTCAAAACCGAACTATGGGCTTTTTCCTTTGAAACGCCGGAAAATGGTGCGTTACAGGTTATTACCTTGAAACCTTTTTCCCTGGCAACTTTTTCAATATCATCAATGGCAGCGTATGTCCTTCCTTCAACGGTATCTTTTTCAAGGACTACACCAAGTCTTTTGAATCTGAATATATCATAAAAGATCCGAACCTGTCGTTCATAACGGGTTGGATCAACCCGTGCATTCAAATGATCATATCCTGAATCATTGACGCTTTTTGCAATTTTTGAAGCAATCGGGTTGCTGGTCGACATGACAATGGTAGATACCGAGTGCTCATTATTTGCGAGATCTTGGCCGGCCCATGTTCCCATGGCCAGCATAAGATCTATATCTGTCTTTCGATTCAGACGTTCAAGGATTATTTTCCTGTTTTTCGGGCGCAGGCTGTCATCCCAATTGTTTGACCAGTATGCATCCTGAACGAATTCAAGGTAATCGCTTTTCAGATTTCTTGAAATCCACGACCACAACTGCTTTGTATCAGCAGCATCGGCTGATGGAGGGAAAGCGGGTTTTTTAGACCAGCCAAGATCTGAAAGAGCTGCAACCAGAGCGCGCAGGTTGTCAGGATAATTTCCGTAAGGGCCGCCTTCAAGGTAACCGACCCGCCATTTTTTACCCTTATTCATTTTGGGTGTGACTGGAAAATCCATTTCCCCCGTCGCATATACATTCGAAAAAAAGAAACCCGTCAAAAAAACAAGCATAACTAATGATTTAAAGAATTTGTTCATTTTCCTCTCCGGATAACTGTCCCAAAAATATTTAAAAACGGGTGTAGTTCTTATCATTTTTATTGATGAAATAAAACAGAATTTATTATTGTGTTTTAGCAACTTATCGGATCAGTAATGTAATATTACCTTTCCCCGATGGTTATTTTATATCCTTTTTCTTTAAGCCTTGAGGAGAAATATTTCGCATCCTTTTCGGTTTCGAATGCTCCTATAAATATTTTTTCCCTGTTTTTTACCAGGTAGTAAATAAATTTATCCGATTCAAGCCGTTGAAGTACTTCCCCGTATGGGGTATCTGGAATTATTATTACATAAGGGGTTTTTACGGCAAGGGCGTCGTGAATGCCAATCTCTTTTAACCCGGATGCCGCTTTTTGCGCCTCATTCAGCGTTTTGAAAGCTCCGATAAGAACCCGGTACCAGCCGCCTCCGTCCTTCTTAACTGAAGCATAGGAATTGTAGGCTGTTTCAACCTTTGTCTTAATCTTCATGGTCTCATCATACGATTTGCCGTAATCCCTGAAAGAGCCGGCTTGGACAGAATACGGGCAGTTGCCGTCGCAGGATAAAGCATAAATTCGTTCAGGAATCTTTGGGACCGTAATGTTGACGGGGATCGCTGAAGGCGGTGGATTAACTTCTTTGATTTTATTTTTATGTTGAATGACCAGGAGGGTGTCACGCAGGGGTTTACGAGCTTCATACAGTTCGAGGTGTTCTTCATATTGTTCCCTGTGGCTCTCTGCTGATGCAGCAATGACCTTCTCCTGTATTTCAACAGCTTCACCAAAGCGGTTATTTTCCGCAAATGCAGCTGCAAGCGTATCAAGGTAATAAGGATCAGAGCTGAACTGCACAGCTTTCTGGGCGTATGCTAAAGCCTTTTCCCCGTTCCGAAAATTTTTCTCCGGGCAGGTTGCGTATATCCATGCAAGATTGTTATATGCGTCCGCGTACCCGGGATTGATCTCGATGGCCTTTATGTAGTCGGCAATGGCATTTTCAACAGATCCCTTGTTGTTCCAGGAAATGCCCCTGTTATTATACGCCTTGGATGAACGCTGGTTGATTCCAATCGCTCTTGTGCAATCCTCTATGGCCCTGTCATAATCTCCCATGTCGCATAATGCGGCGCACTTGTTTGATAAGGCATCCGCAAAAAGCGGATTAATTTCGATTGCCTTGGTAAAATCCGAAACGGCCCTGCTTATGTCTCCTGTGCCGATATAAGCGACCCCTCTTTTATTAAACGATTCATAATCGTGAGGCAGTGTTTCGATTGCAAGTGAAAAAGATTTGACCGCCTCCTCATATTTCCCGGAATTTAATAAAGATACTCCATTTTCATACCAGTTTTCAGCGCAGGCGGGCGGATTGGGATAAAGTACGTTTACTGCAAACGACAGAACAAAATATAGAATAAAGATCTTCTTCACGCTCTCACGACTCACTGTTAACTTTTTTAAATTTCATCCTGATCAAATGGTACACATATCCCATGCCCGGGATAAATGTATTTAATCTCTTTGATGCTTTTTATGAGTTTAACGGAATTATCCTGATCATTTTTATCCGATACATAAGTGTTAACCATGACTTTGCCCCCGATTACAAGCAGAAAATCGCCCGATACAAAAACACCGCTTTCAGGGTCGAGAAAGGATACTGAATCAGGCCTGTGGCCAGGAGTGTGTATCGTCATGAATCCGGGAATTACAGGATCCTTATCCCTGTAATATTCAACCCTTTCAGGAGGGAATCCTTTTTGAAAAGGCGTCCCGTAAAGTGCGCCGCTGAAAAGGTCTCTTAGATTTATAAAGTAGCCGTATTCTTTCATACAGGGAATCAGTGTGCTTTGAATATCGGAAAATGCCGGAACAGGAATACGCTTGTCACCGGCAACATAAGGCTTTGCATTTTCATGGAAGAAGATCGAACAGTTTTTCCATAGTTCCCTGAGAGCCGCCCATCCTGCGACATGATCCACGTGAAAATGCGTGCAGACAATTTTTTTTACAGGAAGTTCAGGTGAAAGAGCGCCAAGAAGTTTTTCAACATCTGACGGCATACCGCAGTCGATTAAATATGAGGTCTTCTCCCCGGGATCTTCAATTATGTATATATTGCTGGTTTTCCCCCGGAATTGCTTTATTACACGGTTTCCGCACATTGTCTGCGCATGAGTTGTCATCTCCAATCCCTTCGTGACGGCTTCGTAAAAAAATCATTCCGCTTAAGTTTCACTTCGACCGTAAGGAATTACAATAGGTTTTAGACTCGCTCGTTAATCCCGCTTCGAGCAGCGGAGAATGCGCTCTCTGTCTCGGTTCGTGCGCCTTGCATAATGAGCTTTTTACTTTGCCGCCGGAATATATGTTTTTTATGAGTCTGTCCGGTTTGGCGCCGCATGAATAGCGGGATAATCAAAAGGCACAACAGGGTCCCGCAGAATAAGATCAATAGCTTTTGCCGCCGCGCGGGAAGCTTCAGGGAAAACTTCGGCAAGGGATCTTATGTGCCTTAAATTATCAGCAGTCCTTAAAACCAGCATTGCCAGATTTCCTTCATCCATTTCAGAAATAAGAACGGCTCGTTCCCACTGATCTCCGGCCGCCCAGGCATAAATCGCGGCGGCAGGCCTTAAAAAAAGCGGCCTTACTTCAAACCCGCGTTCAAACATTAGTTTCGCAAAAGGCAGCAGGCTTTTTTTTACTCCGAGGAATGCCTGTATCAGCTTTTTAGGCGTGAATCTTTTATCTATCTTCTCGTCAGTCTCCTTTTCGTTGACAAAAGACGCAATTATGCCAGCAAGCAGAGCTGAATCAGCAATTGGGAACGCCCCTGTCCTGAATCCTTCGGCAATTATGAGAGGCTGATCCACACGCAGGCGTGATGCCCATATTCCGTCTTCGGTCAGCTTCCCGTCATTTCCTGCAAATCCTGTTTCCACGAGAAAATCGAGATGATGCAGAAAGCCTTCCCGGAGATGCGGGCTGCCGTTTACGATGCTTTTTTTATCCCTTTTTTCTTTCTTTTTTCTTAAAAGGTACGCGGCAAATGATTTGGTCAGCAGGTCCTCTATCTGATCTGGGGAGTGTGAAAGAAGAAGATTCAATACCATCGAGAAATCGATTTTAATCTGGCTTGAAATATCAAGAGGAGGAGAATGAATAAGTTTTGCTATCAGTTTTAAATCAAGAAATTTTCCGGGTATGGCAACGGCAAAGCCTATTTTATCCATACCCCTTCTTCCGGCTCTCCCGGTCATCTGGTGAAATTCCGTTGATGAAAGAGGCATAAATTCTTTGCCGTTATAGCGGTCTGAATTGAGAAAAGCAACTGTTCTTGCAGGAAAGTTAACGCCCGCCGCAACAGTTGATGTCGCGAATACGGCATCAAGAAGGCCTTCCGTCATGAGTGTTTCTACCAAAAGCTTCCATGATGGAAGCTGTCCGCTGTGATGAGAGGCCACCGCATAATTTTCAAGCTTTTCCATATGGCGGTGAGAAGATATGTAGGGAGCGCGTTTGTCAAGATCCTCCACCTTTGTTCTAATCTCTTTCTTCCTGAATTCCGAAATACTGTGATTTCTGCAAAGATCAAGGGATGAGTCGCAATCAGCTCGTGATTTCAGAAAAAATATCGCCGGAAGAAGCCGGTATTTTTTGAGAACCGCCAATATATCTCCGAAAGGAGGAAGGCTTCGGGAGGAGAGGCTGCCTGCTCTTCTGTTTTTTATAAGATCGCCTATTTTTTTTGAAAGCTGCGCTTTTTCCTTTGAACGGTATTCTGACAGAAGAGGCAGAAGAGTTCCTGAAGGGTGAAGAAAAAGAGGGAAGAGCGGAACAGGCCTTTTAAATTCCGCAACAACGATGCATTCTTTTTTACGTATCGATGAAAGCCAGGCTGCAATCTGTTCCGCATTTCCGATTGTGGCTGAAAGCATCAGGAGGGGTATTCTTGCCGGAAGATATATCATGGTCTCTTCCCATACAACGCCACGCTCCTCGTCACCCAGAAAATGGGCTTCATCAAGGATTACAAAATCGGTCGGCAGGGTCAATCCGTGATGCATGGCATCGTAAAGCTGATTTCGTAATATTTCCGTTGTTCCGACTATTATCGGGGCGTCCGGGTTATCTTTCCTGTCCCCGGTCAGTATTCCCACATTATGTGCGCCGAAAATTGCCGAAAATTCATGATATTTTGAATTGGAAAGAGCTTTCAGAGGAGAGGCGTACCATGACCTGCCGCCTTTTTTATGTATTTTAGCGATGGACTGCTCCGCAATCCAGGTTTTTCCGGCGCCGGTCGGGGCCGTAACAAGACAGTCGGCCTTATCGATTGCTTCAAGAGCCTTTAACTGAAAAGGATCAGGTATAAATTCAACTTTTTCAGGAACACCTATTTCGCCAAAGACTTGTTTCAGGCTGCCGTCCGCCTTCGGACTGATTCTGCCGGTCGTTTCCCCCTTACTCAAATATTTTTGCCTGCGCAAATCTCTTCTTTTCATTTTTCAGTCAAGCCGGCAATTACTTTCCTGATTTCCGTTATGGCATTTGATTTTACATCGAAAGGAGAAATTCCATTCAGGTCGGCTTCGATAAGAGCGTCTTCATACGGCAAAAAACATGAAAAAGTTAAGCCCGGAAGATTATTTTTCAGAAATTCCACGTCTTTGCTCCCGCGGATTTTATTGCCTACAAGAGAAAGATTTTTCAGGCCGATTTCAGAGGCAAGTTTTTTTATATGCTCCGCGGTTTCGATGCTGCGGCGTCCAGGTTCGACAACGATAAAAAGTTTATCCACGGCCTGTGCAGTCGCCCTCCCGAGATGCTCGATCCCTGCCTCCATATCCATGACAACGACCTCATCCCTGGCAAGAACAATATGGGTTATGAGAGCCTTTAATAATGTGCTTTCAGGGCAGATGCAGCCCGATCCGCCTTTTTTTACTCCCCCGAGCCTCATCAGTTTAATGTTTTCAAATTTGACTGAAAGGGCTTCGGGTAGATCATCCACTTTCGGGTTCAGCTTGAAAAAACCGCCTATTGTTCCCGGTTTCGCCTCTGTTCTTTCAAAAATAAGATCTTTCATTTCCGCAATGGGGATTATTTTATCCGCCCCGGTTATCCCGACGGCCGCCGCTAAATTTGCATCAGGATCGGCGTCAATTGCGAGCACATGTCTACCATCTTTGCTTAATGCGCGTATCAAAAGTGCCGAAAATGTTGTTTTGCCGACTCCGCCTTTGCCGCTGACCGCGATTTTCATGTTTACATCCTTTCTCGGACTGATTCCATCAGGAATGGTTTGTTTATTTACTTATATCACCGTGATATTGCACGGGCAAGGTAATAATTAGTGTCCATCCGGAAACTATAGCTAACGTCATAAATAACTTGACATAATAAATGTTTTATTCAATAATATCTCCTGTGGATGAATATTAAATTCAAAAACAGGAGGATGGTATGAAAGCACTGACGATAAAGAATGCA
>RPRI01000239.1 GCA_003818505.1 Desulfobacteraceae bacterium
AGTTATCCGTTGACTTTAGCGTAGCTTTTAATTATCCTATTTTAATAGAAATAGTAACTATTCAGCCGCAGATTCACACAGATGAACGCAGATAGATTTAAATACAAAGAAATAATAGATATTATTCTTAGAGGTTTTGTAACGGCCCAGATGGGTAGGCTGTTAGACTGTAGGATTTATCCCTAAAAGCCTAGAGTCTAAATACCGGAGTAATTACAATAAAAGAAAATATCGGTGACGATCAGCGTAGATCGGTGGCTGAGTAGTTCTTATAAATATATGACAAATTCGGCTGCCGGCAAAAGCGAATGGGTTGAGAATCATGTCGTTGAATAAAAGTCTCGACGGAGATGAGAGGCCCCGGAAAGGGTTATATCTTGATTTTTATGGCTTCAGCGAGATGCCGTTTACAATAACTCCGGACCCTGGTTTTTTGTTCCTTTCCCGGACTCACCAGAGCGTTATCGAAAAGCTGCTTTACGGGATAAACAACCGTTCCGGGTTTCTTCTCCTGACAGGAGAGGTAGGAACAGGAAAAACAACTGTTTGCCGCACTATCCTGGACAGGCTTGGGGATAAGGCTGAAACAGTATATATAATCAATCCGTCGCTATCCGGAGTTGAAATACTTGCTGCAATACTTGATGATCTTGGTGTTGAGTTCTCCTTAGGTGCATCCAAAAAAGATCTGATGGACAGGCTGAACGAGTTTTTTTTAGGATCAGACCGTTCAAAGCCAGTAGTTGTTATCATCGACGACGCGCAGACAATGCCGATCGAAGCGCTGGAAGATCTGCGCCTGCTTTCCAACCTTGAAACAGACAAGGAGAAGCTGCTTCAGATGGTTCTTGTGGGTCAGCCCGAACTGCTTGCCACCATTTCAAAACCCGAATTGAGACAACTGCACCAGAGGATTGCCATCAGCTGTACCCTTGATTACCTGAAAGAGGAAGAGATCCCGGGATACATCGAAAGAAGACTGTTTGTCGCAGGCAACAAAGGCCAGGTACGTTTTACTAGAGCTTCTGTTGACAGGATTTTCAAGGCTTCATCCGGTACTCCGCGTCTGATAAACAGGATTTGTGATTATTCATTAATTGCCGCTTACCTGGGAAATGATCATACGATTCACGAGCGTTATGTAATACAAGCCCTGAGTGAAATAGGGAGTCCTGATACTGACGCAACAAAAGTATTGGCCGGGAAACCATATTACCATGCTGTTTTGGCCTTTCTTGTGATGACTTTGGTGATTTTAGCATTTTTTCTCGGATCATGGGTTTCGCAAAATAAAGAGGAGCCGGCAGTTGCCCCGGTGGCAAAGATCGGTTCGGTGTCACAACATCCTCCTGAGGTTGCAGTGACAAAGAGTGCAGCAGTAAAAGCTTCTGATGAAGTTGCCAGAGCGACTGCTATCTTACCGGCGCCAGAGCTGAAGAATCCAGTATCCGGATCTGCAGTGAAGGAGATGGGCACAAAGACGGAATCCATTCTCGGTTCTTTTACTGTATTGATTGCCTCACACAGGCTGGCGGACAAGGTGCTACATGAGGCCTCACGTTACAGAGCAAGTGGAGTTGATTCCCACTGGGTAAAAGTGGACCTGGGTGAGGACGGAATATGGTACAGACATTTTGCAGGCCGGTTTAACAGCAGGGCCGAGGCCCGGCAGTTAATAATGGATAGCGGGTTGGCTACAGCAAGAATACTGGAAGCTCCCTGGGCGATAAGCGTGGGTGAGGGAACGTCACCCGAGGAAATCGGGAGCATTGCGGATATGCTGAAAAGCAACGGTTATGACTGCTATGTTCAGAAAATAAAAAAAGGTGTTTACCGGCTGCTGGTCGGTGCTTTTGTAACAAAAGAAGGAGCTGAGAAAGCCGCCCTGGAAATTACGCTTCCCGGTGTTGTTCCGGAGATTGTGCTGCGATAGCTCCTGACAGCTTTGTAGAAAGTCCGGATTTCCCTTTTTTCGTCGTTCCCGCGTTGGCAGAAATCCAGTCTTTTTCACTATTTCTGGACTCTCATTTTTACGGGAGTGACGGGAAATTTGGATTTTACGAGTTCGATATTCTTAATGAATTATCTATTACAGGAGAAATGAATGAGCCTGCTTAATGCGGCTTTAAGAAAAAAAGAGAAGGAAAACCAGCCTTCCGAAGCTTCCGCGTTGTTTCAGGAAACGGGCAAAACTCCCGGAAAATCGAAGCTCCGGATATACGGCATGATTGTGTGCATTTTGCTGGGTCTTGGACTGGCTGTTTTATATATGCTGGAAAGTTCTGCGCCAGAAAAATTAAGCCCGCCGGTATCCATGCCGCCCGATAGCCGGGCCGCCAAGCAGAATCCTGAACAGGCAGATTCAGCTCCTGGAGGGGCGGTTATCCCCCGTGAACCGGAAAAAACAGGAGTGCCAGTGACTGATCTGCCTGTATTTACTTTTCCGGGGCAGCCAGAACAGGCTGGAGCGCCGGCAGTGAAACAAAAAATTCCACCGGGAACCGATAGTCTTGTTAAAAGAGCTGCGGTTAAAAAGGCGAAAAAAACGATCGGGATTAAGCCATCCGGGAAGCAGGAGTCTCTTAAATCTACAAAGCAGGAATCTGCTGGGCCATTTTACGAAAAGGCCGTTTATTATCACCGGCAAAACCGGTTGAAAGAAGCTATCGCCATGTATCTGCAGGTTCTTGATAAGAATCCTCAGAATACGGATGCGCTTTTTAACCTTGGTTCCGCATATTTGAAAAACCAGGAGTTTGCAATGGCGCTGCCTATACTTAAGGGCCTGTCGGAAAGAGACCCTGATAATCCGCAAATTATGATCAATCATGCCATTGCCAGGATGGGGATGGGTGAACCCGGCGCTGCTGTTTCACTGCTTGATGCGGCGCAGCAAGTCGATGGTGCCCCTTCTTTTGACATCTATTTCCATAAAGCTGCAGCATTAAGCCAGCTAGGGCGGCTTGATGAGGCGAAGACGTTTTATGAAAAGGCTTGGAAGATAGATCCTGAAAACGGTCGTCTTCATTTCAATATGGCTGTGCTTTACGATAAGATGGAGTTGTATGGCGAAGCTGTTCAACAATACCGGTCGTTTCTGGACCGAAAGGGATGGTTATCTGACAAGGAAAAAAAATCTGTGGAAGACCGTGTGGTATTTCTGACCGGATTTATCGAAAGGCAGAAGAACATGATTCAGTATGGAAACAGAACAACATCAACCGTGGATGATGCAAGATGAAAAAACGGCTCGGTGAAATAATAATGGATATGGGAATTATCGGAAATGACCAGCTCGAAATGGCACTTTCCGAGTCCAAAAAGACAGGCAAAATGCTTGGTGATGTTCTGCTGCGGCTTGACTGGATAAGCGAAGAGCAGGTGCAGATGGCTATAGCTGTTCAGAGCGGCGCCAAGATCATGAACCCTTCCGATGTGTCGATAGATTATGATTTGATTTCACGCATCCCGGAGGACTTTGTTGCAGCCAATAAAATATTCCCGCTGGCGCTGGATGGACAGACCTTAAAGATTGCCACTTCCAACCCGTTTGATGTGCTGGTCAGGGACAACCTCTCCCGGATGACAGGCTTCCGGGTTGAGTCTTATATAGCTCCGAAAGACTGGGTCCAAAACTCAATTGAACTGTATTACAAGACCGCAGCGATAATAGATGAAGAGATTGAAAAAATCACGATGTCGGGTGTTGTGGGCCAACAGTTCGACTATAACCAGAATATCCAGCTTGCCGATCTTATCATAGAAAAAGGACGGGTGCTCAATGCCAGCGATATTCACATAGTGGGCGACACAAACCTCGTCAGAGTATATTACCGTGTTGACGGTGTCCTGCATCAGAAATATCTTTTCCCTAAAAGGTTTCAACAGGGCCTTGTCACGCGATTCAAAATAATGGGTGATATGGATATCTCCAACCCAAATATTCCGCATGACGGCAGGATAAAATTTTCCGGGAAAGGCGGTGATATCAATATCCGTGTTTCAACTTTTCCGACCCATCTGGATGAAACGGTAGTGATGCGGCTACTGATATACAGCGGCGTCGTGGGAAATCCCGAAAAGCTCGGTTTTGAAAAGGAAGAGCTGGAGAAATTCTTAAAAAGCATCAGGCGGCCATACGGCCTTATACTGGTAACCGGACCTACCGGATCAGGCAAGACCACCACACTTTATTCTGCCTTGATGACCATAAACAGCCCCAATGTAAGCGTAATGACCGTGGAGGATCCGATAGAGTATGTTATTCCGACAATCAGGCAGACTGCCATAAACCCGAAGGCCGGGCTTACGTTCGGGAATGCTCTTCGTTCGGCTATGCGACAGGATCCGGACATTATACTGGTTGGTGAGATCAGAGACCAAGAAACGGCCGAGCTTGCTATACGGGCGTCAATTACAGGCCACCTTGTACTGTCGACACTGCATACCAATGACGCGGCTTCGGCCATAAACAGGCTGATAGACCTTGGAGCCAATACCAGCATGCTGGCTTCTTCCATAACGATGGTGGCAGCCCAGCGACTTCTAAGGAAGTTGTGCCCGCGTTGCGCTGTTGCGGCCGATACAAAACCGGAAGAAAAGGAGATTTTCATAAAAAACAGCCTTAAGCCGCCGGAAGAAATATTGAAGGCAGCAGGGTGTGATGCCTGCAACAAATCAGGTTACAGCGGCAGGATTGCCGTATACGAAATAATCATGATCAACAGGGAGATACAAGAGCTGATTTTTTCAGGCGCGCCCCAGAGCGCTATAGAAGATGCGGCTGTGAAAGACGGCACCAGTTTCCTCCTGAAACAGGCCCTGAAAAAGGTCAATTCTCGGATGACTTCCCTGGAAGAGGTTCTGCGCGTGGTGGCGTATGCCTAAATTTAAATACAGGGCGGTTGACGTTTCCGGCCGTTTGCTGCGGGGCGTTTCCGTTTCAGCCAATGATTCAGAAATGGAAAAAAAATTGCGCGAGGCTGGACTGACACTGATTGACAGCCGGAAGGTCTTCGAAGGGATAGGTGCCGAAAAATGGTTCTCCGGCAAAATCAAGCCCCGTATAATAATAGAATTCTATTACAGGCTTTCCCAGACGCTGGAACTTGGCCTTCCTATCCTGTCGGCCCTGGAGGAGAATGAAAAGATCATTCCGTCCAAACCGATGTGCAAGATTGTCGGTGAGGTGAAGCTCTCCGTTGAAGCCGGCAACATGATGTATGAAGCGATGAGCCGCTTTCCCAAGGTCTTTCAGAAGCTCGATATGGGCATCATACGAATGGGTGAGCAGTCAGGCACTTTGCCGAAAAGCCTTAAAGGCCTGGCCGAGTTCCTGGAATGGAGGGAGGATATCCGCTCTACTATCAGGCGTGCCACCATCTATCCGTCATTTATCATTCTTTCAATAGGGGCAGTGATCGGAATGTGGGTGGGATATGTGCTGCCCCGCATGGCAGGCCTTTTGAAAGAGATGGGCGTTCCGCTCCCGGCCGTGACAAGGGCGGTTCTCGGCGTTAGCCTCTTTTTCCAGGGATACTGGCTTTATATTCTGATCGGTATCGGACTTATGGTTGTTTTGTTCCTCATGTTCCGGAAGACAAAAAACGGAGCTGTTTTTCTTCAGCAGTACATGCTGAAGATTCCGGTGATAGGGCCTGTCGCAACCAATATAGCAATGGCCAGGCTGAGCCAGAATTTTGCCACGATGTACGCGGCAGGCATGACTCTTCACAATATCTTCGAAATTTTGGCGGACAATGTTCTCGGGAACCGCTACCTTGAAGGAAGACTCGAAGCTGCTTACATGGAAATACAGCGGGGGCAGTCAATTTCTGCCGGTTTTGAGACAGCCGGAGGATTTCCGCCCCTGCTGCTTGGGGCCGTGAGAAATGGCGAGACCACCGGGACACTTGATGTATCTTTTGCCAGACTGGGAACCTATTATAACAACGAAGTAAAGCGATCGGTTCAAACGATGGTAAACATGATAGAGCCCCTCTCCATCCTCTTTCTGGGCGGCGTGTTCGGCCTCATAGCCCTGTCAATTCTGCTTCCGTTATACGATGTCATGAGCCAGTTTAAGTAGTTTTCTGTCCGGAAGCGGCCCTTTTGAGCGATCTCGGGGTCAGTCTGCGGGATTTCGTAGCGTAGTTTTATCGATCTACTCCGGTGAAATTTACGGCACAATCCCTATCCCCGGCGGTGTCGATGCCGGCAGCTGTTGTGGATGTTATTGACGTGGTTAGGGTGGTGCAGGAAGCGTCGGCACCGTAGCCTAATACAGATCCTCCCGGTCCTATGCTTGAAATAAGTGCGTTGTTGGCAATCTGGCTGCAACCGATTCCATTAACCCGAAAATAGGCGGCCGCACCCAGGTTGTTCCATATCTCGTAGGCGCTGCACCTTGAACAGGCAAGCTTTGTCTGCATTTCAGCCAGGGTGATCCACTTTATGATATCGTCATAATCATCTGTGGCGCGGGTAAAATCTCCTGCAAACGGATCAGCTTGTATGCCGGTCTGATAGGTGTTGATGAC
>RPRI01000240.1 GCA_003818505.1 Desulfobacteraceae bacterium
AAACACTTGAATTAATTGGTACGCCCGGCAGGATTCGAACCTGCGACCTACGGATTCGAAGTCCGGCGCTCTATCCAGCTGAGCTACGGGCGCAAATAAAATGACGGCTTCGTAAAAAGTCATTCTGCTGTGTTGAGCTTCATCTTTCGTCATTGCAGCGTACTAACATGTACGCTTCATTCCTCAAGATTTGCGCGCCTTGCATACTGAGCTTTTTCCTTTGCCGTCTGAAATTCCGCCATTTCCATAAAAGCGGAAGTCCGGAACTAATGGGGTGAGTGAAGGGGCTTGAACCCTCGACAACCGGGGCCACAACCCGGTGCTCTGCCAACTGAGCTACACCCACCATATCTGGTTTCTTGTCTCTGGTTTGTAGTTTCCGGTTTTATCTATTAATCGAATCAATTAACTATAAACCGGTATCCCGATCTTTTATTACCGACTTTTCCTTGAATGATAAAGGCCGGATAATCTACAAGGGTTTTCCTTCTACCAAATAAGATAATGCATTTCAAGAGATATTTTGAATAACAGTGAAAAGTGAAAAGTTAAGAGTGAAGGGGAAAACAGGATTCAAGGATTCGAGGGTTCAAGGGGCAAAATCGAGAAGCGTGAGTCGAAAGGCTGAAGGTGTGAGGCGAGAGGCATAAGGGGAAAGGAGCAAGGGAAAAGAAAGTTGGAAAGATGGAAAGTTGTGAAAGAGGGTGGATCGTGAATAGAGCAACGAACCACGATCAACGATATTCGATGTCCGATGTCCGAAATTCGGCCTTCCTGCTTTTACCCTTTGCGAAGCTTCCTGATATCCCCGATACGGATTGTCAGATTCTTTGAGTCGAAATATTCGAGAAGCGGTATCAGGAACTTCCGGGAAGCCCCGGCCATATCCTTGAACTGCGGGGCCGACATTTCACTGTTTTTCTTCAGAAAATCGATCATTTTATCTTTGATATCATTGAGATTGTCGGAATGGTAATAGAGGTCTTCCTTGATCTTTGTCACGACCCCCTCGTCTACAAGCAGCATAAGCACATCTTTTGCCCTTGCAGGATCTATTTTATGCTCCTGGACAAGCTCCTTGAAATACGGAGGTGTGAGCCCGCTCTCCTTATAAGCCTTTATTATTTTTGTTTTTATGCTGCTCTGGTCCTCCCCGAGCGAAACCTTATGCCCCTCGAGACGGACCATATCCTCGTCAAGGGCGATTTTTTTATCTTTTATCATCTGGTTGATTATAAGGATAAAAAGCTTCGGGTTCAGGAAATCCGGTAATTTGGATTTCAGCTCCTCCTTGGGCATGCCTGCTTTAAGCGGGTTTGACTTGTGATAAGCATCTATAAAATCATGCATTTCCTTCTTGAGATTATCAATATCGGCCTGGTGAAGATAAATTCTGTTCTCTTTATCAATCAGGACGATCTTCTTTTTCGACAGAAGATTCTGGAGGCTGCCGTCAAGATTCTTTTCGGTGATATTTGTCATGACCTTCAAATCCGAAAATGAGACGCCCATGTACCCTGATTCCGCGATATAATAACCGACAAGCTCTTCCGCCGGGAGGGTTGAAAGGTTTTTCAGGGCTTCCGTGACTTCAGGTTTGAATCTCTTATGTTTCCGGGGAACCGGGTTAAGAATCTGTCCGCCTGCTATCGTTCTCACGGGAGAAAAACTCCTTAAGACAAACCTATCGTCCTTTACAACCGCCGTAGTAGAGTCGAGCCTGATCTGGGCTACGGTATCTTCCCCGGGAAGAAGCTCCTCCCTGTCAAGCAGAACCAGATTTCCGAGTATTTCACTTGTGCCGGTATGGAACCTGACGCGGGTGCGGTTTTTGACAGGCTTCCTGTTGCTTTTAAGAAGGTTCAGGGAAACATCAAGCATGTACCCGGGGATCAGGGCACCTGGCGTGGAAACGACTTCTCCACGGTCCACCGATGTCTTGTCAAGCCCCTGGAAATTAATAGCCGTCCTCATGCCGGCAACAGCTTCGTTCACGCTTTCGTTATGGACCTGGATTCCGCGCACTTTGGAAGTTACGCCTGACGGGTATATCATTATTGTTTCCCCGACCTCTATCTTCCCGGATATAAGGGTGCCGGTTATAACCGTACCGAATCCCTTCATGGTAAAAACCCTATCCACGGGAAGCCGGAAGAGGCCGGAAGAGGACCGCCCCGGAATTTTCGGGCTCAGTTCATCCAGCGTCTTTATGAATTCGGGGATTCCCTTTCCGGTCACGGCTGATACGGGAAGAATAAGGGCACCGTCTAAAAAAGTGTCTTTTACAAACTTTTTGATGTCATCCGTTACGAGCTCCAGCCATTCATCATCTACGAGATCCGTCTTGGTGAGGACAACAAAACCGTACTTTACCCCGAGAAGCTGGCAGATCTCCATATGTTCCCTTGTCTGGGGCATCACACCTTCATCCGCCGCTATCACCATTGCCACAACATCAATGCCTGTGGCTCCGGCAACCATGTTTTTCACAAATTTTTCATGTCCCGGGACATCCACGATCCCGATTCTCAGGCCGCCCGGGAGATCCAGCCATGCGAAACCGAGCTCTATCGTTATTCCCCGGAGCTGTTCTTCCTTGAGCCTGTCCGTGTTTATGCCCGTGAGGGCCTTCACGAGGGTTGTTTTCCCGTGATCAATATGTCCGGCGGTTCCAAGAACGATCTGTTTCAAAGATATAATATCTCCATTATGGTCTCTGGTTTCTGTTTGCTGGTCTCTGGTTTGACCGGAAACTACAAACCAGAAACCATAAACCGATTCTTATGTCTCGCGCCTCTTGCCCCTTTCTTTTCCTGACCCCTGTTCCCTGACAACTGTTTACTGCTTACTCTTTCTTGAGTATTCAAGCAAATATGCAACAGCAACTAAGAAAGCGCCCAGTCCAGCGACATATATGATTTTCCAGTCCGGATAAAAAAACCGGGAGAGTAAAACGGCGAATGCCGCGCCAAGTATGATCCTTATTATAAAAACATAAAATCTGTTCATGGTTTATTGCCCGTACATCGAAATTAGGACATCGAATATCGAAAAGACGTAAACGGAAGATCACACATAGTTAAAAGCGATGTTCGATATTCGAAGTTCGATATTCTGCTTTATCACAACTCCCTACATACAAACTCGGCACAAATGCTGTCAAGAAGAACCATTCCTTTTCTTGTGAGGGCGCAGTTGTTATCGCTTATAGTAATAAGCTTCTTTTTACTTAAATCCGATATGGTATCACTGAAAATATCCTCAAACCTTACATTGAATTTATCATTAAAAAACCCGATATCTATTCCGCATTTTTGCCTCAGGCCAAGAAAGATGGCTTCAATAATCTGCTGCTGCCTTGTAAGGTTCTCTTCTCCTTCCACTGGAGGCGCACCGGATTCGATATTTTTGATATAATCCGAAACATTTCGGCTGTTCCAGCTTCGTTTAGTTCCGTAGAACGAATGAGCAGAGGGTCCGAATCCCATATATGGAATATCAGACCAGTATTTTAAGTTGTGCCGGGATTTTTTATTTTCGCCGCGCGCGAAATTTGAAATTTCGTAATGGATATAATCATTCTTTTCCAGAAAATCGCCTGTTGATCCGAACATGGAGGCGGCAGAAGATTCCGACAGCGTAGAGAACCTGCCGTTTTTAAGGTCCATGTAAAGCGGTGTCCCGTGTTCGTATGTCAGCATGTAGCAGGAGAGATGTTCCGGCTCAAACATGAGGGCTTTTTCAAGATCAGAAAGCCAGGATTTTTCCGTCTGTCCGGGAATCCCGCTTATAAGATCAAGACCGGTATTTTCGAAACCGGCATTTCGCGCCCATTTGATTGCCGTTTCTCCTTCGTTGGCAGAATGAATCCTGCCCAGGAATTTAAGATTGCCTTCCTGAAAAGACTGGATTCCGATGTTTATCCTGTTTATGCCGGATTGCCTGAAATTCTTTAATGATTCGGGAGTTACGGTTCCGGGATTGACTTCTATTGTTATCTCGGGATCGGATGTTATTTGAAACAGGGAAAATGCTTTTTCTACAATCCTGTCTATTTCCGCTGAATCAAGAACCGAAGGAGTGCCTCCTCCTATATAAAGGGTATCAAAAAGGAGCCCGACTTTGCCGTACATGGCCATTTCGTTTATCAGGGCATTTACAAATTCTTTTACAAGCGAACGGTCCGTTATGGAGTAAAAATCACAATAGGAGCATTTTCTTACACAGAACGGGATATGAATGTATATGCCGGCATGGCAGGTGTTCGGTTCGAGTTTCGGGCATCGGACATCGGAGTTAGATAATCCATGTATCTTCTTTCTTTTTTCGATGTCCGATATTCGATATTCGATGTTCGCCTTATCCTTTAAACGGTTCAGCCAGCCTTATTCCCAGTTCAAGGGCTTTTCTGTTTATATCGATCAGGCCGGCCGGTATTCTTGTTTCAATCACCTTCATAATCGATTCGGGCTTTACAATCTCTATCATCCCTATTACGGCTCCCAGCATGCATATGTTGAACACAACCGGTTTGCCTATCTCGTCCATTACGGACTGATACATAGGAAGCTCTCTCTGCAGCGCGGCCACTTTTTTATGTGTAGTGACATACTTGGTATCGGTTATAAGAAAACCTCCCGGGCGGATTATCGGTGAGAATCTGTTGTATGCTTCCTGGGTAAGGCAGACCAAAAGATTGGGATAGGTTACCTTGGGAAAATTAATTTCGGTATCGGATATGAGAACATCGGATCTTGTTGCGCCGCCTCTTGCTTCAGCTCCGTAAGACTGTGACTGGACGGCCACAAGGTTTTCATGAAGCACCGCCGCTTCGGCTATTATAATCGCGGCGGTGATCACGCCCTGTCCGCCCGAACCCGAAAATACCATCCTGATTCTTTCCATGTTCAATTCCCCTTCATCGCTCTTTCGATGATTTTTTTGTACTCGCTGCAATATTCAGGCCTTTCTTCGTTGACGAAAACTCCTCGTTCAATAAGGCCGGGATCTTCTTTCTTTGCCTTTGAACCGATCGGTGTGGTGACGTCCTTCATGCGTTCCATCATGTCCACCGCGCTGCCCTCCTTGTTTTTTCTTCCGAAGTAAGTCGGACACTGGGAGAGAATTTCGACAACCGAAAATCCTTTGTGAGTGATGGCCTGCTTTATTATGTCAGTCACTTGCTGGACATGGTATGTGGTTGAACGGGCCACGAACGAGGCCCCTGCCGCAGCGGCAAGCTTAACAACATCAAAGGAATGGTCGATATTCATATACGGCGCGGTAGTGGCGAGGATTCCGGGTCCGGAAAGCGGTGAATACTGCCCTCCCGTCATGCCGTATATGCGGTTGTTCATGACGATTGCCGTCATGTCAATGTTCCGCCGGGCAGCGTGAATGAAATGGTTTCCTCCTATGGCCAGCGCGTCTCCGTCACCCATCGGCACAATAAGATTAAGTTCCGGCCTGCTCATTTTTATGCCTGTTGCAAATGCAAGCGCGCGGCCGTGGATCGTGTGCATTGTATGGAAATCCAGATAACCCGAAATCCTGGATGAGCATCCTATGCCTGAAACCATGACTATGTCGTTTTTGTTTATCCCGAGCTCTTCCACTGCTCTTATCAGGCCGTTTAATACTATGCCGTGGCCGCATCCCGGGCACCACATGTGGGGAAAGAATCTCTCTCTTATATAATCTTTTATCGCCATTTCTATACCCCCTTACCCTGGATGAGCCGCATTATGTTTCGTATATCGGTCGGATTTATCAGTACGCCGTCTATGCGGTTTGCGAGGAAGACCTTTTCAGGATTGTCGACAGCAGTTTTGACCTGCTGCAAAACCTGTCCCATGTTCATCTCGACAACGATCACGCATTTCGCGTCCCGGCATTTTTCACGGACAATCCCGGCAGGGAAGGGCCACAAGGTCTGAAGCTCGAGAAGACCCAGGCTCTCTCCCCTTGCCCTTCTGTTTTTTACCACGTGAAGGGCCGAACGGGCGGAAGATCCGTAGGAGATAAGAACCGTTCTCGCGTCTTCCAGGAAATACTCCTTATATCTTGCGATATTGTTTTCGTTGTTCATGATCTTATCTGCAAGATGTCGGAGGAGCCCGTGAACAACAGCAGGATCACTTGAAGGAAATCCCCACATGTCGTGAAAGAGACCGGTGACATTGTATCTGTGAACGCCTCCGAAATCGGACATGGGGAGTCGCCCGTCTTCTCTCGGAAGATAGGGATGATAATCGACCCCTCTTTTTACCGAGGTCTTAAGCCTTTCTACAAGGGGGAGCTCTCCCTTTTCAGGCATTACAAGGCGTTCACGCATATGTCCTATGATTTCGTCGAAAAGAAGCACAACCGGCGTCCTGTATGTTTCGGCCATGTTGAATGCGTCGACTGTTATGGAGAAAATATCCTGGTGGTTGGAAGCAGTCAGGGCGATAATTGCATGGTCGCCGTGGGTACCCCACCTTGCCTGGTTTATATCTCCCTGGCTTACATGGGTCGGATTGCCAGTGGAAGGACCTCC
>RPRI01000241.1 GCA_003818505.1 Desulfobacteraceae bacterium
AAGATTTATCCCGATCATATCGCAAACGATCTTAATGAGGCGGCCGGATGGATAATTGCCAATGTGGATAGTTGCCCGGATAACCGCTCATGATAGATGCTGAACCATTTGAAACGATTATCGAAGGCCTCCTTGATCATGTCTACTATTTCAATGCGGAAACCCACTACACAATCGCCAGGATTAAAACTCCGGGGGTGGAAACCCCCGTTACTGTTGTCGGTTTCATGTCGGCTGTAAGCCCCGGTGAAACCCTTAAAATAACCGGAAGCTGGGAGACCCATTCAAGATACGGTCAGCAACTGAAGATCAAAACTTACGAGGTGACTCTTCCCGGAACAGCAGATGGAATAAAAAAATACCTGGAATCCGGAATTATAAAAGGAATAGGGCCTTCTCTCGCCGGAAGGCTTGTAGGTCATTTTGGAGAGACTACTCTTGAAGTAATAGAAAAAAATCCCAAAAGGCTTTCAGAAATTTCCGGGATAGGAAAAGCAAAAACCGCATCAATAGAAAATGCCTGGAAAAGTCATCATTCCGCAAGAACCCTTATGCAATTTCTTTCCGAGATAGGAGTTAAAACCTCGTACTGCGGAAGGATACTGAAACTTTATGGCGATAATGCCCTTGATCTTCTGAAGCAGGACCCTTATTGCATCGCAAAAGATATTCCTGGACCCGGTTTCTATATTGCCGATACAATTGCAGGTAAACTGGGATTTTTGCAGGATAAGCCCGAAAGGGTCAGGGCATGTCTTCTCCACCTGATGGAACAGGGAGCAAATGACGGGCATGTCTTCTTATATGGAAGCAGGCTGATTGAAAAATGCAGGAATAATTTTGAGATTGACTATGATGCGGCAATAGACGGGATTGACTATCTGTCCGTATCGGGTGAAATTGTTGTCGAAAAGAATTCCGGGCAGATTGAAACTGATGCTGTCTATTTGAAAGAATTATATCAGGCTGAAACTGGGTTAGCATGCAGAATCTCGGCTTATCTTTCAATTCCGGTTGCTCCTTTAAAAATTGACCCGAACGATATAACTGAAAAGGTTCAGAAAAAACTTGCCATTAATCTGTCGCAGGAGCAGCTTGGTGTTATTGAAGGGGTGTTTTCGCACCGCATAGCGGTAATTACGGGAGGACCCGGAACCGGCAAGACAACTCTTATAAGATCTGTCGCCGCGATTTTTGACTCCGTGGGGAAAAATATTGAGCTTGCCGCTCCTACAGGCAGGGCGGCAAGACGCCTTTCGGAGGTCACGGGACGAAAAGCGCAGACCATCCACCGGCTCCTTGGATATAACGCAATTGACGGTTGTTTCGATAAGAACCGGGACAATCCGATTGAGGCCGACGCCGTGATAATAGACGAAGCCTCGATGGTTGATACTCTTCTGATGTATAATCTCGTCACGGCGGTTCCTGTAAATTCCGTTCTTATACTTGTCGGCGATATTTTCCAGCTTCCGTCGGTCGGCCCCGGAAACATCCTTTCGGACATGATAAACTCCGGGAAGATACCTGTTTTTTATCTGAGCAAAATATTCAGACAGGCCGGAGAAAGCCCGATAATTGTAAATGCGCACAGGGTCCGGGAGGGTGAATTCCCGGTTTTTGACAAGCCGGACACCTCTGTTTCCATATCCGACTTCTGTTTTATCGAGCAGAATAAACCTGACCGCATAGCTCCGGTTATAGTTGAGCTGTGCAAAAAAACAATTCCCGGACTTTTCGGTTTTGATCCTGTCAATGATATCCAGGTTCTGACCCCCATGCACAAGGGAGTTGCGGGAACCTTGAATCTGAACCAGATGCTTCAAAAGGCTCTTAACCCTAATTCTGCGGTCGTCGAGACCATGGGCAGCAGATTCAAGGAAGGCGATAAGGTAATGCATCTTAAGAATAATTACCAGAAGGAGGTTTTCAACGGCGACATCGGAACTGTGGTCGAAATCAACGGGATGAAGAAACGGCTCGTCGTGAATTATTATGACAGGCTTGTCGAATATGATTTTGAAGAACTGGACGAGGTCTCCCCGGCGTACGCAATATCCGTCCACAAATCCCAGGGTTCGGAATACCCGGTTGTAATTATTCCGCTTGTGACCGAACATTACATGCTTCTTCAAAGGAATGTTCTGTATACTGCGATAACGAGGGGGAGTAAAATGGTAATCCTGATCGGTTCAAGGCGGGCTTTTGATATCGCTCTTAAAAATGACAAACCCCGCGAACGCCTTTCAGGGCTCAGGGACAGGCTTAATTTATAACGTTAAATAAGACCGTTTTTTTGATACGGGGGATGTTTGCCACACCCATTATGTCCCTCGGGACAGTCCCTTATGATTTTTCAGAAGATTTATAAATCCCAATTTCCGGCATGATGATCCGCTCCTTTTTCCTGAGCCGATAGACAATACCGTAAATTTTTCTCTCATCAAATCCGGTCTTTTTCATCAGGGTCTCCATAGTTACGCCTTTCCGGCTTTTCTGAATGATTGACTCAACCCTTTCCGCAGCAGACGGTTTTAATGCCGGTTCTTCTTTGACGGGCTTTCTTTCTCTCGCTTCTTTCTTCATTACGGTTGAAGTTTTGGCCGCTTTTTTCCTGACAGGTTCTTCACGACGACGGGAAGGTCTGACGGGTCCAGTCTCAGAGTAATCTTCCATTTCAATGTCAAAAATTTTTGTCAGATCAGTCTCTTCGATAACTCTTGAGCTTTTCCTGCCTGCCTTTTGAAGCAGATCCCTGGCTTTGTCCTCAACTGACTCAGAGATCAGGTCATTAACATTAGCTTTTCTCAGTTTAAAAAACAGCAGCGGGTCTTCATCCAACCTTGCCCCGATGCCGTAGAGCGTAGCCGCCACATGTTTGCACATGTACGCCCAGTCCGGACAACTGCAGGAGAATTCAATCGCTTTGGGAGACGGAAACAGTCCCTGATCTTTTGCGAAGAGAATTTCCCCCAGACTCTTAGGGAACTTTCCTTCCAGAAGTTCAGGAAGCGAATCAAATTTCCCCAGGCAGGCTGCTTTGATGGTTTTCCATGTCCCCTTTTCGATACTCTTGATCTTGACGGTGACGGAATACGGTTTGGATGCAGTCCCCTGAACCAGCGAGTTGACTTCTCCGGCGCCGATTTGCAGGTCCAGAACGGCTCCGTATCGGACATAGCTGCGCCCCCGACCAATACGATTGCTGTAATCCGCATACCGCTCAAGATTCTGATTCCATGACTTGCCCCACCAGGTCTTTGCAATCGCACTTCCATGAATCATCACCGGTTTGATGTTCGGATTTTTCTTTTGCAGTTCCTTAAGTTTTCTGACCGCCTTTTCTTTCTTTTCACCTACGGGTACATAGCGAGGAAAATCCCACCTCATAATTCTTTCTCCCTTTCTTTCCTAACCCCGATAAACGGGACTCTTTTCAGTACCCCCTTGAGGGGTAGAAACGCGCAGAAAATTATTTCTAAGGTACTAATTCCTGATCTCTAATCTAAAGAGTTCCATCAATTCCTCGGTCTTCATCTCAGTAATCCAGTTCTCTCCGGTAGCAGCCACCACTTCATTGGAAAGTCTGGACTTATCTTCCAGCATCAGGTCGATCTTTTCTTCAATTGTCCCACGGGTTAAAAATTTATGAACCATGACGTTTTTCTTCTGCCCGATTCTAAAAGCCCGGTCGGTCGCCTGATTTTCCACGGCCGGATTCCACCATCGGTCAAAATGAATTACATGGTTGGCTTCGGTCAGATTTAATCCGACTCCTCCAGCCTTAAGCGATAAAACCATGAACGGCACATACTCACCGCTTTGGAATTTATTAATCAGTCCTTTCCGTTTTCCAACCGGAATGCTTCCGTGTAATAACAATCCCGGTCTTCCGAAAATGCTTTTTAAGAATTCGCCAAGCGGCTCCGTCATCTCTTTAAACTGCGTAAATATCAGCGCCTTTTCACGTTTTTCATATATCGTTTCGCAAATTTCTCTCAGCCGCTCAAATTTTCCGCTGTTTTTTTCTTCAAACTCTCCGGCGCCCAAATATTGATCCGAATGGTTGCAAATCTGCTTGAATTTCATTATAGAAGCCAGAATCAATCCTTTTCGCTGAATTCCTTCAGCCTGTTCAATGGTCTTTTGAATCTGACTTACTAAGTCTTGATACAGCGCCACCTGCTTTTTGCTTAAGGCGGCATAGGTCTTCATCTCTACCTTCTCCGGCAGATCGGAAATCACCGATTTATCCGTTTTCATCCGTCTTAAAATATAAGGACTGATAATTTTTCGCAGGCGCAAATATCCTGACGAATCGTTTTTAATCTTTTTTGCAAAGTCGCTGAATTCTTTAGATGTCCCTAACAATCCGGGATTTAAAAAATCAAACAGTGACCACAAGTCCGAAAGCCGGTTTTCAATGGGCGTGCCGGTTAAGACGATTCGGTTCCTTGCCGAAAGCTTTTTAACGATGCGGGTCTGTTTGGCGCCGGGATTTTTAATTGCCTGCGCTTCATCCAGAATCACATAAGCCCAGGAATAAGATTGAAGCCATTCATATTTCTGAACCAGAGAATAGGTCGTAATAACGAGATCAAACGCGTTCAGGGCCTTTTCGCCTTTTGCTTCAACCGTTTTTGAATGGTGAGCCTCCGGATGGGCCACATAGTAGTTCAGCAAAGGGAAAAACCTTTGGATTTCGCTGACCCAGTTGGCAAGCAGCGATGCGGGAATAACTAAGAGACTTGCCCCTTCCGGCTTTTTCCCGCCAATCTTTAACGCATTTAAAAATCCTAAAAGCTGGACGGTTTTGCCCAACCCCATGTCATCCGCGAGACAGGCCCCGAATCGGAGAGAATGAAGGAAATAGAGCCAGGCAAGTCCTTTTTGCTGATACGGTCTGAGGTCGGCCTTAAAGCCCGAATCTAATTCCGCCCGGGTTATCTTTTCCGGATGAAGCAGTTTTTGAACCACCGACTCGAGCCATTGACCGTTTTCGACTCTTATTGCTCCGTCTTCTGCATGTAAGGAAAGAAACTTCTCCGGATTCAACTGGAAGCGCAGCGCATCTTTTAAGCTGATCCCATCTTCCTTCATCAGCATTTCGGCTTTTTCGTACGCATCTAAAACCTGCTTGAGTTTTTCAGGGTCAGCCACCACCCACCGGTTTTTGATAAATGCCAATCCTTCGGATTCTTCAAGCAATTGTCTGGCTTCTGACCGGGTCATCTCCGCATCTCCGAGGCAAATTTTCGGAGTAAAATTTAAAATCGCATCCATTCCCACATACGAAGGCTGCGTATCCCCCATACTGATTTTCAGAGTTGCGCCGGATGCGCTGGCTTTCCACCAGTTAGGGATACGGCATAGAATTCCTGAAGTTTCATAAATCGGAACCTCTTTTAAAAACATAAAGGCTTCTTTTGCAGTCCATGCCATCGGATGAAACAGTTCGCCGCTTTCCAGCAGGTTGGCAATCCATATACTCCGACCGGCAGCACGATGAACGGTTACAAGGAGTTTCAGAAGTTCATGACTGTTTTTCCCGTATTCCTGAAGCGCATGTTTGAGGGGCAGGTGTTTAGACTTTCCCAGACGATCCAGCCGGGTTGAATAGGTAGCGAGAAAAGCAAAAGGAAGGTCCCCATCTTTATTTTCTACTAGATGAAAAAAGACCCGTCCGACGAGGTGCATACCCGGACGGCAGGTCTGAATGAATTCTTCAACGGTTCCGGCATAGGATTGAATTGCCCGTGAAAACGCTTTATTCATCCCATCCCAGACCGATTTGAGAACCTCATTGCTTAAGTATTCAGAGCCGATCATCACGGGGGCGCTTTCCAGATGCTGCCGGAGTTCATCGGGTTCTGCCGGCACGTTGACATTATGCCGCAGGTTCGAAAGCTCCGGCGTCATGCTTAATTTTCTAGTAAAGTCGCCGGCAAATTTCCGCCAGAAATTAAGAGAGGAAGAAAGCGCGATCTGTTTATCGCAAAAACCAATGAACAACAGCCAGTCATTCTCATCTGCCGTATACCGCTGATGAATCTCTTCCTGAAGTAAGCAGGTACTCTTATCTATTAATTCTTCTGTAATATTCCATTCGAGTTGAAGTGAGCCGTTTGGCATCACCACGACATTAAGTTCCTGGTTCATCTGATTTACCGGCCGTTGTTTTTTTAATCCGGGTCTTTGTCTTAAATCCCGTATCACTTTGGGCAAGTGAGCGATAGATTATAGGAATTTGCTTTTTAGCAAGTTGGGATATGGCAAAAAGACGCCTGTGTGTCAACACAAACCAATTGGACGAACCCTTTTACTCATTAAAACGGGGATGACCTTCCAACGAACTCATTGATTATAATGAACCTGTTGGAAGTCATATGCGAACGGATTTGAGATTTTTGGGAAACAGATTTTTAAAGAACTGAGCGTTAAAAATCACAAGCCTTTGAGGGCGTCAGCCCAAACCTTCTTGTGATTTAGCAAAGTGA
>RPRI01000242.1 GCA_003818505.1 Desulfobacteraceae bacterium
CGCCTGTACGCCGGAAGAGGCGATAAGTCTGGTCAAAGAGCATACCAGAGATATTCACCTTGTAATGACCGATGTTGTAATGCCTGAAATGAGCGGCCGTGATCTTCAGAAACGGCTCGACGCAGTCAGGCCGGGCATGAAATACCTGTTCATGTCCGGATATCCTGCAAATGTTATTGCCCGGCACGGGGTGCTGGATGAAGGCATTCACTTTCTCCAGAAGCCTTTTCAGATGGAGGCGGTTGCAGCAAAGGTAAGAGAGGCGCTGGGAAAGGCGTAAGGCAAATATAAGATCCCGACTTTCCGAATTCCCCGTTTTGCTTTATTGAAAAACCATACAATTTATTATTTATCCATAATAATTCCTGTTTTTCAATAAAACTCGATTCTTCGAAGTGACAATCAAACAGACATATCTCTATCCGATCAGTAAATGAATAAATAAATCTGCATCCTGAGTTTCCCGATTTTACAAAGATTTAATTTCTGTTATTTCAACATATTGTCATAATCCACCAGCCAATCCCTTTTTACTGTTCTCAGGCTGTTGAAGCAATATCAGGACAATATTCCAGATACCGGTCAGGTTGGCCTCTCTCTTGCTATAAAAAATCATAAGGATTGGAGAATCCCGGCATTACATTCGATCCCCTACAGCTGCAAACTATTAATAAAGGAGGTAATATCTGATGGCAAAATTAGTGGACACAATAGATCAGGCAATCAGCGTCATGTCGGACAGGGAAGGGAAATACTTAACCTTCGTCCTTGCCGGTGAGGAGTACGGCATCAGCATCCTTAAAATAAAAGAGATTATCGGAATGATGCCGATTACAACAATCCCCCAGACTCCTGATTTTGTAAAAGGCGTTATCAACCTTCGCGGCAAGGTGATTCCGGTTGTTGATCTGAGGCTGAGGTTCGGAATGGAAAGGATAAACTATACTGAGCGTACCTGCATAGTGGTCGTTGAAATATCAGGAGGGTCAGGAACAGTCATGATCGGAATCGTCGTTGATTCTGTATCGGAAGTACTGAACATAAGAGCGAAGGATATTGAAGAGACTCCCGCGTTCGGCACCAAACTCAATACCGATTATATTCTCGGAATGGCTAAGTCTGAAGGAGGAGTAAAAATCCTGCTCGATATAGACAGGGTTCTAAGCCGCGATGAAGTGGTTCAGCTTGAAAAAGCCGCGTGATTCACCCTATCGGTTTAAGATTTAAGAGTTCGATACAATACGTTTTTTAACAATCGGCGCCAAATAAATATAAGGAGGAAAGAAAAATGTTTAAGAACATGAAACTTGGGACAAAGTTAATTTGCGGTTTTATAGCCGTAGCCTTAATCGGAGCGATAATCGGGGTTTTTGGAATTCTTAAAGTCAGGGAGATTGACGAAGCGGATACCAAGCTGTACCAGAATGTTGCTGTTCCACTTGGACAGCTGGCCAACATATCCGTTGATTTCCAGAGGGTCCGTGTAAATTCGCGCGATGTGATCTATGCAAAAACAAAAGAGGCACAGGCAGAATATATAAAAAGAATAACAGAGCTTAGACATGAAATAACAGAAGTTTCCAAGGAATATGAAAAGACTTTATTTACCGATGAAGGGAAAAAGATGTTTGCTGACTTTGGGAAGGCGAGGGAGGCTTACGGTGCGCAGCTTGACAAGATAGTAGCATTGGTCAATCAGGAGAAGATAGACGATGCTGTTTCTGTTTTAAATGGTGATGGAGCCAAAGCGTCGAGAGAAGAGCAGACTATAATTAATGAGATGCTTAAAGGGAAGATTCATCAAGGTAAGATATAGCAGATGGTAATACGGCTACCGCTCATGCCGCCGCGATTGCCGTAATCATCCTGACTGTTGTAGGCGCCGGTTTGGGTTTATTCCTGGGCATCTATCTCTCACGTTCGATAAGCAAACCGCTCAACAGGATAATAGAGGGCTTAAGCGAAGGCTCCGAGCAGGTGGCTTCAGCTTCAGGGCAGGTATCTTCCGCAAGCCAGTCTCTTGCTGAAGGAGCATCCGAGCAGGCAGCCGGCATAGAAGAGACATCCTCCTCTATTGAAGAGATGTCCTCCATGACCAAGCAGAACGCAGCGAATGCCGGACAGGCAAACAGCCTTATGAGCGAAGCAAACGCAATGGTAGGAACTGCCAACCAGTCGATGGGAAGCCTGACCGTATCAATGAATGAGATCGCTAAGGCGAGTGATGAAACATCGAAGATCATAAAGACCATAGACGAGATAGCTTTCCAGACAAATCTTCTCGCTTTGAATGCAGCTGTCGAAGCCGCGAGAGCCGGGGAAGCGGGAGCCGGATTTGCCGTTGTGGCCGATGAAGTCCGCAACCTTGCCATGAGGGCTGCCGACGCAGCCAAGAACACGGCAAACCTGATAGAGGGAACTGTCAAGAAGGTGAAAGACGGGTCGGCGCTGGTTACCAAAACCAACGAGGCATTCGGCGAAGTCGCAAAGAGCGCGACAAATGTCGGCCAGCTTGTCGGTGAAATTGCCGCGGCATCAAATGAGCAGTCCCAGGGAATCGACCAGGTCAACAAGGCTATTGCCGAGATGGACAAGGTGGTTCAGCAGAATGCGGCCAATGCCGAGGAATCTGCCAGCGCTTCCGAGGAGATGAACGCCCAGGCTCAGGAGATGAAGGGTTTCGTGGAAGAGCTTGTAACCCTTGTCGGGGGCCATGGAAACGGGAACGGAAAGTCTATTGATAAACGCACAACCCACTCTTTACCGGCTGGAAACCGCAAGACTGCCTTAAAGATAGCCCATAAGGATTTTAAGGCTAATATGGCGGCATCCAAGGAAGCCGATCCCAAGAAAATGATACCGATGGGTGATGAAGAATTCAAGGATTTTTGAGACAGGAAAAAGTTTTAGACAGGATTAACAGGATGGACAGGATGTTGCCTGTCCGACTGAGGCGGGTCAGCAATAATCCATCGGTTGCACATACTCTCTTCCGCAAAGCGGATGCGTGTTTCGGGCCGCTCTTCCGGAGCGGCCTGATGCAGTTGATCCGTCAAATCCTGTAAATCCTGACAGATAAGTTTTTTGTTCTGGCAAGGAGACTGAAAAGGAGGTGAAATTTGGCATCGAATTTCGGAATATCGGTTTACCGGTTCAACAAAGTTCTTCAGCTCAAACTATCAGGAGATTTTGACGGTTCTTCGGCTCTTCAGCTTATCAGTTTAATGCGAAATTGTATTAATGAACCTGAAATATTTATTCACACCGATTCCATCAGCCAGATGGAGCCTTTTGGACTGAATATTTTCCGGTATAATCTTGGTTCTCTTGCCAAATACCCGACGAAGTTCGTTTTCACAGGAGAAAAGGCTTTATCCCTGATAGAAACGTGGCCGGACAATAGCCGCCCTGAATTTGAAGTGGAAAAGGAAAGACCGCGTAATTATCAGTACAGTATGTTGGAAGAACATATATTTTACTGAGCTGGAAAGGATGGGGCAAGGATCGAATGTCGAACATAGAATATAGGACATAGAAGTGCGTTTTCGGCATTCGGTTCTTGACAACTGACTACTATAAAATGAAGAGAGAATATTCCCATGCCGGTCAAAGATAATTCCAATTTAGTTACTGCAAAAGAAGTCGGTCAATATTTAAAATTAACCGATTCGACTATTTATAAACTCGCATCTACAGGCGAAATTCCAGGTTTCAGAGTCGGCAAATCCTGGAGATTTGACATGGATGATATCATCAGGATGGTCGACCGGCTGAAAAAGGGTTATACATGCAATTGAAGCTGACAGCCGGCAACTGATCCCTTCATACTTTCTCACAACAGCTCGGAGGAAAACCTTATGATTCCTGAAGATAATATTCGGCTGGAGAAAGAAAAGCTTGAGTTAATTGCCTGTGATCGGACATTAAATCTTCATTATCAACCAAAGGATTGGAAACGGGTTGAAGAAGAGCTTCATAGTTCTCTTGTTGAACTGGAAAACAGCAAAATAGCCGCCCTGAATCTTCTTGAAGACTTAAGATCTGAAATAGATGAGCGCAAACTCGCCGAAGAGGCTCTGATCCAGAGCGAAAAAAACTACCGTCAAGTTATCAACACTATGCATGAATCTTTATCCGTCATTAACAAAGATGGGGACTTCATTTTTTTAAACGAAAAGGCGGCGCGAAATATTTCCGGAGGAATTCCCTGCGACGTTGTTGGAAAGAATATCCGGGATTTTGTGCCTATGGCACAGGCTGAACAGCTAATTACAACTTACAAAATAGTCATTTCCACAGAACAGCCGTTACAGCAGGAAATAATGGTTTCTCTGGCCGGGGGAAACAAATGGTTCTTGAACACCATTCAACCCATAAAGTTCGGATCAGAAAAAACGCCTGCAGTTCTGTCGATATCCCTGGATATTACCGATAAAATAAAGGCTGAGGAGGAAAAATCAAAACTTGAAGAGCGGTACAGGCAGTCTCAGAAGATGGAATCCGTGGGGCGGCTGGCCGGCGGGGTGGCGCATGATTTCAATAACATGCTTAGCATTACTATAGGGTATGCAGAGATAGCTCTGATGAACATAGATCCATCGAGCCAGCTTCACGGAATTATTCTGGAAATAATGAATGCCGGCAAGCGATCATCGGAACTCGTGCGGCAGCTCCTGGCTTTTGCAAGAAAGCAGACCATCGATCCAAAAGCTCTGAATCTCAACGATACCATCGCAGGGATGCTCAATATGTTAAAGAAGCTGATCGGTGAAAATATCGACCTGCTCTGGATGCCTGGAGCGAACCTTTGGCCTGTAAAGCTGGACCCTGCACAGATCGACCAGATTATAGTCAATCTTGCGGTTAATGCCCGTGATTCGATATCAGGCGTCGGCAGGATCGTTATCGAGACCGGCATGGCTGAGCTTGATGAGGAGTATTGCAGAGACAACCCCGATTTTGCACCGGGAGAGTATGTCCTGCTGGCTGTCAGTGACAACGGATGCGGTATGGACAAAGAGACCGGCATGCAGATCTTCGAGCCCTTTTTCACTACAAAAGAGATGGGCAAAGGCACAGGTCTCGGTCTTTCAACGGTGTATGGCATAGTGAAGCAGAACAAGGGATTAATTAATTTTAACAGCGAACCGGGCAAAGGAACAGCCTTTAAAATTTACCTGCCCCGGCACAAGGAGGAGGATATGGTAATCGAGGCTGCACCCGTTCATACCGATCTTCCTGCAGGAAAGGAGACGGTGCTGCTGGTCGAAGACGAGGAGTCTCTTCTCGAAATGGCTCGGTTAATGTTCGAAGAACTGGGTTACTCAGTATTGACCGCAAGCAGGCCATTAGATGCAATCAGGCTGGCAGTGGAGCACCCTGGCAGGATAAATCTTCTGGTAACAGATGTAGTGATGCCGGAGATGAACGGCAACGATCTGGCAAAACAAATAGGCGAATTAAGGCCCGGCATAAAATGCCTTTATATTTCAGGCTACCCAGCCAATGTTATAGCCCACCACGGTGTTCTTGATCAAGGAGTCTGTTTCCTGCGGAAACCATTCCTGATGAAAGATCTGGCTGCAAGGGTGCGTGAGATACTGGGTAAGTGAAGGCCGAAAACGAATGTCGAATATCGGAGATCGAATTTGGAATATATGGGAACAGGAGCTGGAGTTGCTGAAAAAGGTGAACATCGAACGTTGAACATTGAACATTTAACATCGAATATTTAGTAGCAAAGTACGATGTACGCAATTCGATATTCGGCTTCCTGAATTCGATGCCCTATATTCGTATAATAAAGACAGGATTTATTGATAAATGAGTTCTTACGGAAAAGTACATATTGTGTCCGGCAGTAAATGGTTGAAAACCTGTATAATACTCCTGTTTCTTACACTCACGGGAGGATGGTTTATAACAGTATTTCTTGCCGATAAGGCAAGGCAGGAGATAATTGAACATAATGAGTCGATAGTATCATTACATGGATATCATTTGACCGCCGAATTTGAAAAAATTGAGAGAGCCGTCAAGACAATGTCGGAATCTCCCCTGTTTGTGTCTGCGCTGACTTCCCTGAAACAAGAAGATATCGCGCGAGCCTGCTGGGTTCTCGACAGGTTCAATAAAAATTATGATATTGCAGTCAGCTACATTATGGACAGTAATGGATTAACGATCGCTTCCTCAAACCGAAATAATCCAGACAGTTTTGTCGGTAAATCGTATCATTTCCGACCTTATTTCACGGAAGCGATAAAAGGTTTTCCAAGCCGTTATTTTGCCCTCGGCGCCACTTCTTTTAAAAGAGGATTTTACGCAAGTCATCCTGTCAGGGATGATAAAGGCGTCATAGTTGGTGTTGCAGCAATTAAGCAGGATGTTGACCCTGAAGAAGGGCATCTGGCAAAACACCCCAATTTTTTTCTCATCGATCCTAACGGCGTTATTTTTCTGTCCGGAAGAAAAGATATGAACTTCAAGAG